>JAKQFH010000035.1 GCA_029556265.1 Chloroflexota bacterium
GCTTCCAGCTTGCGGAAGAGCGGCTGGGGTTGATTAAAGATATGTCCGGGCTGCATCTGGCTGGGTTCCCAGCGGACGGCGGCGGCATTGGGGTGATAGCGCAAGACCGTATGCTCACCCAGATCATCAGCCAGGGTCGAGAGGGATTGGGTGCCAAAAAGCGGTTCGGTATAGCCCAGGAAGCTGTGCAGGCGCTCGCAGGTAAAGGGCAGGAAGGGTGATAACAGAACTTTGATCGAATCGATGGCGCGCATGGCGGTGTAGATGGCCCGTGCAGCGGCAGGGCGGTCCGTCTTGATGGCCTGCCAGGGGGCGGTTTGATCGAGGTATTTGTTGACCTCACCCGCCAGGCGCATGGCCTCTGACAGGGCCGCGCGCAGATGCACGGCTTCCATCTCAATGGCAACCGTCTGGAAGCCATCTTCAACGGAGGCGATCAACTCACGATCCAGGGGCGTCAGCTCGCCAGGGTCGGGCACGATGCCTTCCCAGTGTTTGTAGGCAAAGGCAAGTACCCGATTGACCAGGTTGCCCCAGGTGGCGACCAGTTCATCGTTATTGCGTTTGTAGAAATCTTCCCAGCTCCAGTCGGTGTCTTTGGCTTCGGGCATGGCAACGGTGAGGTAGTAGCGCAGGGGGTCTGGATCGTAGCGGGTGAGGAAATCACGCGCCCAGACGGCCCAGTTGCGGCTGCCTGAGATTTTTTGGCCTTCGAGATTCATAAATTCGTTGGCGGGCACGTCATACGGCAGCACCAACGGGGAAGAAGCCTTGCCGCCCATCAATTCATCAAACCGGCCGCCAACACCAATCAGTTCGCCGGGCCAGATGATGGCGTGGAAGGGGATATTGTCTTTGCCGATGAAGTAGTAAGAGCGGGTGGCGGGGTTATGCCACCAGGCCTTCCAGGCCTCAGGTTGATCGGTGAGCTGCGACCATTCAATTGAGGCAGAAAGGTAGCCAATCACGGCCTCAAACCAGACATAGAGGCATTTGCCCTCACCCCAATCGGGCAGGGGTACGGGAATGCCCCAGTCGAGGTCACGGGTGATGGGGCGCGGGCGCAGGCCATCGGCAAGGATCTGACCAAGCGACTGGCGCAGCACATTGGGGCGCCAGTAAGATTCACGCAGGCGCAGGAAATCGACAATCTGGCTCTGGAGTTTGCCGAGGTCGAGGTAGTAATGCTCGGTCTCGCGCAGCTCGGGGGTTGAGCCGTCAATGCGGGAGCGCGGGTTGAGCAGCTGGGCGGGGTCCAGCAGGCTGCCGCATTTATCGCATTGATCAGAGCGGGCGCCCGAATAGCCGCAGATGTAGCAGTCGCCCTCCACGTAGCGGTCGGGCAGGAAGCGGTTTTGCGCAGTGGAGTACCACTGGAACTCGCGCTGGGTATGCAGGTAACCATTATCCAGCAGAGCGCAGAAAATCTTCTGGGCAATTTCTCTGTGGTTGGTGGTATGGGTGCTGGTGAAGAGATCATACGTCAGGCCAAGCTGCTGGAAGAGGTCCAGAAAGCCCGCATGGAAACGCTGATACACTTCCACCGGGGTGGTGCCTTCGGCATCCGCGCGCACGGTAATGGGTGTGCCGTGGGCGTCGGAGCCCGAGACCATTAACACCTTGCGACCGCGCAGCCGGTGATAGCGGGCGGCAATATCTGCCGGCAGGTAAGAGCCGGTGAGATTACCGACATGGATTTCGGCATTGGCATAGGGCCAGGCAACAGCAATCAGAATGGTCTCAGTCATCACGCACCTCCAGATGAGGGAATTACAGGAATAGCACGATTTTATCACGAAAGATGAAGGCAGCCGACACCTTTGTAAGGAATGACAGGACAGATGACAGCTTGACATTGGCCTGTGAAGCGGCTAAAATGAGGGCAGCCCGCCTGGGCAAGCTATGTTTTGTTCCGCTACAAGGAGTTTCTGTATGGATTCGGAAGAGTCGGGTAATTCTGGCGAGAGTGTGCCCCTTAGGTGCACACTGAACCTGTTACCCCTGTTCGTTACAAATAAGGTTTGGCGGAACGAGCTGAACACCCCCTGCCGGGTGTTGGGCTGGTTCGGCAAAACCGGTACAGGAAGCCCCAACCGGGTCTAATGGAAATGGCGCGTAGCGCGTGATTTGACGTTTCCCTCGGCTGGTGCTTCATACCAGCCGAGGCTCTTTTTAAGGGCCGCGGATTTACCACTTTTCAAGGAGGCTGCCATGCGCTACCTGGCAATCCGCGCCGAAAACCTGACCAAGTTCTATGGTCAGCATCGGGGTATTGAAGATCTATTTTTAGAGGTAGAACCGGGCGAAGTGTTCGGCTTTTTGGGGCCGGATGGAGCCGGAAAGACCACGACCTTAAAGCTCTTGATGGCTGAAACCCGGCCGACTTATGGCAACGCGCTGCTGCTGGGCATGGATGCCTACCGTCACAGCAAAGCCATCCACAGCCGGGTGGGATACCTGCCGGCGAATTTTCGGCCGGGGCGCTGGGGAACCGCTCAGCGTTATCTGACGGGGCTGGCAAAAGTGTATGGCGGTGAAAGCTGGCTGCTGGCGCAGGAACTGGCTGCCCAATTCAAACTGGACCTGGAGCAGCCGCTGGCGGCGATGTCGGGCGAGGCGCTGACTGAACTGGGCCTTGTGCAGGCCTGGATGCACCGCCCCGATTTACTGCTGCTGGATGAACCCGCCCGCTGGCTGGGAAATGAGGCCTTGGATGTGTTCTACCGGCTGGTGCGGCAGGCGCGTATGGAAGGGCGTTCCGTCTTTCTGGCGTCGAGTTCGGTGGCTGAAATGGAACGGATTTGCGACCGCGTGGGGGTGATTCACGCGGGGCGGTTGGTGACGGTGGAACGCGGCCTGAATTTGCGGGCCCGGGCGCTGCGAAAAGTGGAAATGCGCTTTGCGGGGCCCGTCTCGGCGGAGGTGTTTGCCCGCCTGCCCAATGTGGAAGACATTCGCCTGGAAGAGAATAAGCTGCGCTGCACCCTGTGCGGCGACCCTGACGCGCTGATCAAGCTGGCGAGTCAATTTCGCGTGATTGATATCATCAGCCAACAGCCCACACTGGAAGAGGTTTTCCGCCGAAATTATGGGATTGAGGCGGCCCGGGCAGGATAGCCGGGTTATGGGAAGAAGTTTACAGGTCAGGCTTGATGAAGCCTGGCCTGTTTATTTAATCAGAGAGTGCCACAGCCGGGCGATTTTACACGCGCGGCACACACCAAATTGCGCTTTTGCGTATATAATGATACAGGAGAGGTGCAAAATGAACTTCTTGACAGATCCAAATATTGCTTTTGTTTTACTGGTCAGCGGATTTGTGCTGGCCGTATTGGCCCTGTTTGCGCCGGGCACCGGGCTAGTGGAACTGGGGGCGCTGTTTGCGCTGGCCCTGGCAGCCTACAGCCTGGCAAGCCTGCCGATTAACGTCTGGGCGCTGGTGATACTCATTCTGGGAGTAATCCCCTTTGTGCTGGCCATGCGCAAAACCCGGCACTGGGTTTTTCTGCTGATTGGGATTGCCGCGCTGGTTGTTGGCTCGATTTTTGTTTTTCGTAATCCGGAAGGCGGGCTGGCGGTCAACCCCCTGCTGGCGGGCATTGTCTCGCTGGTGGCGGCCGCCTTCTTATGGCTGATTGGGCGTAAGAGCCTGGAAGCGATTGGGCTCAAGCCGGTGGGGAACCGTGAAGCCATTATTGGAAAACGGGGCGAGGCGCGCACCGATATTTACCTGGAAGGAACCGTCTATGTAGGCGGCGAAGAGTGGAGCGCCCGCAGCCGGACACGGATTCCGATTGGCAGCCTGGTGCGGGTTGTCTCGCGCGACGGGCTCATTCTCGATGTTGAACCGGTTTCGCCAGAGGAACTGGCAGCCGGATAAACATATCTCAACCTTTTTTCAGTATAGATGGAGGTTTCAAATGAATGATGGCACGACGGCATTTGTGATCTGTGCAGTTGCCGCAATTGGGCTGATTGTTGTGGCGTTTCTATTCTCAGCAATCAAAATTGTTGCAGAATACAAACGGCTGGTGGTCTTTCGCCTGGGGCGCTGTGTGGGCGCCAAGGGCCCGGGGTTGGTGTTGCTCATCCCGGTGATTGATAAATCTGTATCGGTGGACTTGCGCGAGCAGGTACGCGAAATCCCGGCCCAGACCTCAATTACCAAAGATAACGCCCCGATTTCGATTGACTTTCTGTGGTACTACCGGGTATTTGACCCCGTGATGAGCGTGCTGCAGGTTGGCAACTTTGAACAGGCAGCGCAGGGTATTGCGACGACCACGCTGCGCGCAGTCATCGGCGGCATCCCCCTGGATGGTGTGCTGTCTGAGCGCGAGCAGATCAACTCGGCGCTGCGCACCCGCCTGGACGAAGTGACCGAAAAATGGGGCGTGAAAGTGACTAACGTGGAAATCCGCGAGATCTTGCCGCCCCGCGATGTTCAGGATGCGATGAACCGGCAGCTTTCGGCAGAGCGTAACCGCCGCGCGGTGGTGACGGAATCAACCGGTACGCGCGAAGCCGCCATCAACGTGGCGGAAGGCGAGAAGCAAAGCGCCATCCTCAAGGCGGAAGGCGAGAAGCAAGCGGCCATCCTCAAAGCGGAAGGCGAGCGCGAAGCTCAGGCTCTGCGGGCGCAGGGCTATGCGCTGGCGCTGGATCGCATCTTTGCGGTAGCGCAGGGCATTGATTCAAAGACGCTGACCCTGCAATACTTTGAAACACTGCGCAGCATGGCGGCAAGCCCATCCACGAAGTACATCTTCCCGATGGAATTCACCAGCCTGCTGGGCGATTTCATGCAGCAACGAGGCAATAAGTAAACGCAGCGTGAGTTCTGCGCTTACACCTTTTGAGATTCAATCGGCGGGGCTGGGCGACCTGGCGGCGCTGGCTGCGCTTGAGCGCACCTGCTTTAGCGAGGACGCCTGGCCCCTGCTGGATTTAGTGGCAGCCCTGACTTTTCCGGGGATGATCCGCTTAAAAGCGGTGGTGGATGGGCGCATGGTGGGGTTTGTAGGCGGCGACCCGCACCCCGGCGAAGGGTTTGGCTGGATTACGACCATCGGTGTGCAGCCCGAGTTTCGCGGGCGCGGGATTGGGGCAGCGCTGCTGGCAGCCTGCGAAAACGCCATGGCAGTACCGCGCGTGCGGTTATGTGTGCGGCGCGATAATCAATCGGCGATTATGCTTTATGAACGGGAGGGGTATCAACGCACGGGAGTCTGGCAAAAATATTACAACGGCGGCGAAGATGCCCTGGTTTATGAAAAGAATCGGTTGACTTTCTGAGCGAGTCGGTATATCATCATTATTGAGATGCGAGTATTTACCTCCCCCCAAATTGGATATTGACGGCTCAGGCACGCGTGTGTACGCGTGCTTTTTTGTCCCCTAACTCACTGAAAGGAGATGCAGACCCAATGGATTCAGGCATGATTGGCAAAGTTGAAAAGGCCAAACGCTATGCCCAGGAACGCAAGCGCATTCATTTTCACACGTTTACGGTGACAATGGATGGCGAGAACAATCCGCATCAAATTCGTTATGCGGACGGACAGTGGGAGTGCGATTGCTCATATTTTAGGACGCACAAGTTGTGCAGCCACACCATGGCGCTGGAGATCGTTCTGGAAGACATGATCCCCGAGAAGCCGCCGGTGGGGTAACTCCAAAAAAGCTAATCTATGATAATGCCACCACGCAATAACTGCATGGTGGCATTTATTTCACTATGGCACGGTGTTTTCAGATTTCAGACGATAAACAGTATAGCCATCGATTTGGTTGATCTGCTCATAGTTAGCTGTAATATAGTCGAGTGATTGCTGTGTATTATTAGCAAGGGGGTATAGGATGATTTGCTCGCTGCGTACTTTGGGGTCAAGTGAAGGAAGTACATCAGGAGCGTCAATATAAGCATCCACAATCAAGACGGGCTTGTTTTTAACCAAGTCGTCATAAAATTTCTCTTGGAGGGTGATGCCTAATGGCGAATTGGTGTATAAAGGATAGTAAATATATGCAGTGGAAGAATTCCGATCACTCATTAAATTGATGCCAGCTTGTCCACCCCATACCAACACAAAATCATCTTGATCTGTGTTTGCAGAAATATAGTTGGCGATTTTAGGGGTATATTCAATTTCCTGATTTTTGTTAAAAACGAAAAGATTGATCGTCTCTAGATACTGGTTGAAACTGCCAGAAAAAATATACAGGATTATCAAAATTGCGATGCCAAAGCCCAAATGTGGCTTTCGCTTATTCACAATTTCAGAAAAATTGTGCGACAATGCAAATTGATCGACATTCCAGAAAAAATATCCCGACAACAGAGTCAATATTGGCAACCAAGAAATGAAATAGTGGCTATAACCACGACCTGAAATTGAGCTTGCCAGTATTTCAACAGGCCATACAATTATCAAAGCAATTTCAAGCACGGTTATTCGTTTTTCTTTTAGTTTTCTTGCCCCGTGAACGATTGCAAGAATGAATCCAATAGTTGGAAAGATGATCCAAATTCGCAAAAGGGTAAAAGCCGGTTTGAGGCTGGATTTGAAAATATTGAAATTATTCGCTTCTGGTCTGGCATCAAAGCTATAAGAAAAATTATAGGTAATTGAAGCTGAGATCATATCATCCAGTGTACCAATGGCAGCAAAGTAAACTAAAACCGGCATCAGGACCAATAGCATGCCACCTATAACAAAAAGAGCTTTATTAACCGTCTTTTTGAACCCGTTACAGCGCCATTCTTTAATTAACCAGATTAACAACAAAGCTGCTGATGTGCCGATATTGTTAGCTCGTATCAGGAAACTGGTGATCAGCATTGCCCCCATCAATAATGGGTATCGCTTTCTTTCAGGGTAAATTGCGGATTGGTAAAGAGCGAAAATAGAGATCCATGTAAATAAAAGTGAATATTCCTCTGTAAAATTACCTGTGCCAAGCAATTGCTTGGCACAGGTAATTTTACAGAGGAATATTCACTTTTATTTACATGGATCTCTATTTTCGCTCTTTACCAATCCGCAATTTACCCTGAAAGAAAGCGATACCCATTATTGATGGGGGCAATGCTGATCACCAGTTTCCTGATACGAGCTAACAATATCGGCACATCAGCAGCTTTGTTGTTAATCTGGTTAATTAAAGAATGGCGCTGTAACGGGTTCAAAAAGACGGTTAATAAAGCTCTTTTTGTTATAGGTGGCATGCTATTGGTCCTGATGCCGGTTTTAGTTTACTTTGCTGCCATTGGTACACTGGATGATATGATCTCAGCTTCAATTACCTATAATTTTTCTTATAGCTTTGATGCCAGACCAGAAGCGAATAATTTCAATATTTTCAAATCCAGCCTCAAACCGGCTTTTACCCTTTTGCGAATTTGGATCATCTTTCCAACTATTGGATTCATTCTTGCAATCGTTCACGGGGCAAGAAAACTAAAAGAAAAACGAATAACCGTGCTTGAAATTGCTTTGATAATTGTATGGCCTGTTGAAATACTGGCAAGCTCAATTTCAGGTCGTGGTTATAGCCACTATTTCATTTCTTGGTTGCCAATATTGACTCTGTTGTCGGGATATTTTTTCTGGAATGTCGATCAATTTGCATTGTCGCACAATTTTTCTGAAATTGTGAATAAGCGAAAGCCACATTTGGGCTTTGGCATCGCAATTTTGATAATCCTGTATATTTTTTCTGGCAGTTTCAACCAGTATCTAGAGACGATCAATCTTTTCGTTTTTAACAAAAATCAGGAAATTGAATATACCCCTAAAATCGCCAACTATATTTCTGCAAACACAGATCAAGATGATTTTGTGTTGGTATGGGGTGGACAAGCTGGCATCAATTTAATGAGTGATCGGAATTCTTCCACTGCATATATTTACTATCCTTTATACACCAATTCGCCATTAGGCATCACCCTCCAAGAGAAATTTTATGACGACTTGGTTAAAAACAAGCCCGTCTTGATTGTGGATGCTTATATTGACGCTCCTGATGTACTTCCTTCACTTGACCCCAAAGTACGCAGCGAGCAAATCATCCTATACCCCCTTGCTAATAATACACAGCAATCACTCGACTATATTACAGCTAACTATGAGCAGATCAACCAAATCGATGGCTATACTGTTTATCGTCTGAAATCTGAAAACACCGTGCCATAGTGAAATAAATGCCACCATGCAGTTATTGCGTGGTGGCATTATCATAGATTAGCTTTTTTGGAGTTACCCCACCGGCGGCTTCTCGGGGATCATGTCTTCCAGAACGATCTCCAGCGCCATGGTGTGGCTGCACAACTTGTGCGTCCTAAAATATGAGCAATCGCACTCCCACTGTCCGTCCGCATAACGAATTTGATGCGGATTGTTCTCGCCATCCATTGTCACCGTAAACGTGTGAAAATGAATGCGCTTGCGTTCCTGGGCATAGCGTTTGGCCTTTTCAACTTTGCCAATCATGCCTGAATCCATTGGGTCTGCATCTCCTTTCAGTGAGTTAGGGGACAAAAAAGCACGCGTACACACGCGTGCCTGAGCCGTCAATATCCAATTTGGGGGGAGGTAAATACTCGCATCTCAATAATGATGATATACCGACTCGCTCAGAAAGTCAACCGATTCTTTTCATAAACCAGGGCATCTTCGCCGCCGTTGTAATATTTTTGCCAGACTCCCGTGCGTTGATACCCCTCCCGTTCATAAAGCATAATCGCCGATTGATTATCGCGCCGCACACATAACCGCACGCGCGGTACTGCCATGGCGTTTTCGCAGGCTGCCAGCAGCGCTGCCCCAATCCCGCGCCCGCGAAACTCGGGCTGCACACCGATGGTCGTAATCCAGCCAAACCCTTCGCCGGGGTGCGGGTCGCCGCCTACAAACCCCACCATGCGCCCATCCACCACCGCTTTTAAGCGGATCATCCCCGGAAAAGTCAGGGCTGCCACTAAATCCAGCAGGGGCCAGGCGTCCTCGCTAAAGCAGGTGCGCTCAAGCGCAGCCAGCGCCGCCAGGTCGCCCAGCCCCGCCGATTGAATCTCAAAAGGTGTAAGCGCAGAACTCACGCTGCGTTTACTTATTGCCTCGTTGCTGCATGAAATCGCCCAGCAGGCTGGTGAATTCCATCGGGAAGATGTACTTCGTGGATGGGCTTGCCGCCATGCTGCGCAGTGTTTCAAAGTATTGCAGGGTCAGCGTCTTTGAATCAATGCCCTGCGCTACCGCAAAGATGCGATCCAGCGCCAGCGCATAGCCCTGCGCCCGCAGAGCCTGAGCTTCGCGCTCGCCTTCCGCTTTGAGGATGGCCGCTTGCTTCTCGCCTTCCGCCTTGAGGATGGCGCTTTGCTTCTCGCCTTCCGCCACGTTGATGGCGGCTTCGCGCGTACCGGTTGATTCCGTCACCACCGCGCGGCGGTTACGCTCTGCCGAAAGCTGCCGGTTCATCGCATCCTGAACATCGCGGGGCGGCAAGATCTCGCGGATTTCCACGTTAGTCACTTTCACGCCCCATTTTTCGGTCACTTCGTCCAGGCGGGTGCGCAGCGCCGAGTTGATCTGCTCGCGCTCAGACAGCACACCATCCAGGGGGATGCCGCCGATGACTGCGCGCAGCGTGGTCGTCGCAATACCCTGCGCTGCCTGTTCAAAGTTGCCAACCTGCAGCACGCTCATCACGGGGTCAAATACCCGGTAGTACCACAGAAAGTCAATCGAAATCGGGGCGTTATCTTTGGTAATTGAGGTCTGGGCCGGGATTTCGCGTACCTGCTCGCGCAAGTCCACCGATACAGATTTATCAATCACCGGGATGAGCAACACCAACCCCGGGCCCTTGGCGCCCACACAGCGCCCCAGGCGAAAGACCACCAGCCGTTTGTATTCTGCAACAATTTTGATTGCTGAGAATAGAAACGCCACAACAATCAGCCCAATTGCGGCAACTGCACAGATCACAAATGCCGTCGTGCCATCATTCATTTGAAACCTCCATCTATACTGAAAAAAGGTTGAGATATGTTTATCCGGCTGCCAGTTCCTCTGGCGAAACCGGTTCAACATCGAGAATGAGCCCGTCGCGCGAGACAACCCGCACCAGGCTGCCAATCGGAATCCGTGTCCGGCTGCGGGCGCTCCACTCTTCGCCGCCTACATAGACGGTTCCTTCCAGGTAAATATCGGTGCGCGCCTCGCCCCGTTTTCCAATAATGGCTTCACGGTTCCCCACCGGCTTGAGCCCAATCGCTTCCAGGCTCTTACGCCCAATCAGCCATAAGAAGGCGGCCGCCACCAGCGAGACAATGCCCGCCAGCAGGGGGTTGACCGCCAGCCCGCCTTCCGGATTACGAAAAACAAAAATCGAGCCAACAACCAGCGCGGCAATCCCAATCAGCAGAAAAACCCAGTGCCGGGTTTTGCGCATGGCCAGCACAAAGGGGATTACTCCCAGAATGAGTATCACCAGCGCCCAGACGTTAATCGGCAGGCTTGCCAGGCTGTAGGCTGCCAGGGCCAGCGCAAACAGCGCCCCCAGTTCCACTAGCCCGGTGCCCGGCGCAAACAGGGCCAATACGGCCAGCACAAATCCGCTGACCAGTAAAACAAAAGCAATATTTGGATCTGTCAAGAAGTTCATTTTGCACCTCTCCTGTATCATTATATACGCAAAAGCGCAATTTGGTGTGTGCCGCGCGTGTAAAATCGCCCGGCTGTGGCACTCTCTGATTAAATAAACAGGCCAGGCTTCATCAAGCCTGACCTGTAAACTTCTTCCCATAACCCGGCTATCCTGCCCGGGCCGCCTCAATCCCATAATTTCGGCGGAAAACCTCTTCCAGTGTGGGCTGTTGGCTGATGATATCAATCACGCGAAATTGACTCGCCAGCTTGATCAGCGCGTCAGGGTCGCCGCACAGGGTGCAGCGCAGCTTATTCTCTTCCAGGCGAATGTCTTCCACATTGGGCAGGCGGGCAAACACCTCCGCCGAGACGGGCCCCGCAAAGCGCATTTCCACTTTTCGCAGCGCCCGGGCCCGCAAATTCAGGCCGCGTTCCACCGTCACCAACCGCCCCGCGTGAATCACCCCCACGCGGTCGCAAATCCGTTCCATTTCAGCCACCGAACTCGACGCCAGAAAGACGGAACGCCCTTCCATACGCGCCTGCCGCACCAGCCGGTAGAACACATCCAAGGCCTCATTTCCCAGCCAGCGGGCGGGTTCATCCAGCAGCAGTAAATCGGGGCGGTGCATCCAGGCCTGCACAAGGCCCAGTTCAGTCAGCGCCTCGCCCGACATCGCCGCCAGCGGCTGCTCCAGGTCCAGTTTGAATTGGGCAGCCAGTTCCTGCGCCAGCAGCCAGCTTTCACCGCCATACACTTTTGCCAGCCCCGTCAGATAACGCTGAGCGGTTCCCCAGCGCCCCGGCCGAAAATTCGCCGGCAGGTATCCCACCCGGCTGTGGATGGCTTTGCTGTGACGGTAGGCATCCATGCCCAGCAGCAGCGCGTTGCCATAAGTCGGCCGGGTTTCAGCCATCAAGAGCTTTAAGGTCGTGGTCTTTCCGGCTCCATCCGGCCCCAAAAAGCCGAACACTTCGCCCGGTTCTACCTCTAAAAATAGATCTTCAATACCCCGATGCTGACCATAGAACTTGGTCAGGTTTTCGGCGCGGATTGCCAGGTAGCGCATGGCAGCCTCCTTGAAAAGTGGTAAATCCGCGGCCCTTAAAAAGAGCCTCGGCTGGTATGAAGCACCAGCCGAGGGAAACGTCAAATCACGCGCTACGCGCCATTTCCATTAGACCCGGTTGGGGCTTCCTGTACCGGTTTTGCCGAACCAGCCCAACACCCGGCAGGGGGTGTTCAGCTCGTTCCGCCAAACCTTATTTGTAACGAACAGGGGTAACAGGTTCAGTGTGCACCTAAGGGGCACACTCTCGCCAGAATTACCCGACTCTTCCGAATCCATACAGAAACTCCTTGTAGCGGAACAAAACATAGCTTGCCCAGGCGGGCTGCCCTCATTTTAGCCGCTTCACAGGCCAATGTCAAGCTGTCATCTGTCCTGTCATTCCTTACAAAGGTGTCGGCTGCCTTCATCTTTCGTGATAAAATCGTGCTATTCCTGTAATTCCCTCATCTGGAGGTGCGTGATGACTGAGACCATTCTGATTGCTGTTGCCTGGCCCTATGCCAATGCCGAAATCCATGTCGGTAATCTCACCGGCTCTTACCTGCCGGCAGATATTGCCGCCCGCTATCACCGGCTGCGCGGTCGCAAGGTGTTAATGGTCTCGGGCTCCGACGCCCACGGCACACCCATTACCGTGCGCGCGGATGCCGAAGGCACCACCCCGGTGGAAGTGTATCAGCGTTTCCATGCGGGCTTTCTGGACCTCTTCCAGCAGCTTGGCCTGACGTATGATCTCTTCACCAGCACCCATACCACCAACCACAGAGAAATTGCCCAGAAGATTTTCTGCGCTCTGCTGGATAATGGTTACCTGCATACCCAGCGCGAGTTCCAGTGGTACTCCACTGCGCAAAACCGCTTCCTGCCCGACCGCTACGTGGAGGGCGACTGCTACATCTGCGGCTATTCGGGCGCCCGCTCTGATCAATGCGATAAATGCGGCAGCCTGCTGGACCCCGCCCAGCTGCTCAACCCGCGCTCCCGCATTGACGGCTCAACCCCCGAGCTGCGCGAGACCGAGCATTACTACCTCGACCTCGGCAAACTCCAGAGCCAGATTGTCGATTTCCTGCGCCTGCGTGAATCTTACTGGCGCCCCAATGTGCTGCGCCAGTCGCTTGGTCAGATCCTTGCCGATGGCCTGCGCCCGCGCCCCATCACCCGTGACCTCGACTGGGGCATTCCCGTACCCCTGCCCGATTGGGGTGAGGGCAAATGCCTCTATGTCTGGTTTGAGGCCGTGATTGGCTACCTTTCTGCCTCAATTGAATGGTCGCAGCTCACCGATCAACCTGAGGCCTGGAAGGCCTGGTGGCATAACCCCGCCACCCGCTCTTACTACTTCATCGGCAAAGACAATATCCCCTTCCACGCCATCATCTGGCCCGGCGAACTGATTGGTGTTGGCGGCCGGTTTGATGAATTGATGGGCGGCAAGGCTTCTTCCCCGTTGGTGCTGCCGTATGACGTGCCCGCCAACGAATTTATGAATCTCGAAGGCCAAAAAATCTCAGGCAGCCGCAACTGGGCCGTCTGGGCGCGTGATTTCCTCACCCGCTACGATCCAGACCCCCTGCGCTACTACCTCACCGTTGCCATGCCCGAAGCCAAAGACACCGACTGGAGCTGGGAAGATTTCTACAAACGCAATAACGATGAACTGGTCGCCACCTGGGGCAACCTGGTCAATCGGGTACTTGCCTTTGCCTACAAACACTGGGAAGGCATCGTGCCCGACCCTGGCGAGCTGACGCCCCTGGATCGTGAGTTGATCGCCTCCGTTGAAGATGGCTTCCAGACGGTTGCCATTGAGATGGAAGCCGTGCATCTGCGCGCGGCCCTGTCAGAGGCCATGCGCCTGGCGGGTGAGGTCAACAAATACCTCGATCAAACCGCCCCCTGGCAGGCCATCAAGACGGACCGCCCTGCCGCTGCACGGGCCATCTACACCGCCATGCGCGCCATCGATTCGATCAAAGTTCTGTTATCACCCTTCCTGCCCTTTACCTGCGAGCGCCTGCACAGCTTCCTGGGCTATACCGAACCGCTTTTTGGCACCCAATCCCTCTCGACCCTGGCTGATGATCTGGGTGAGCATACGGTCTTGCGCTATCACCCCAATGCCGCCGCCGTCCGCTGGGAACCCAGCCAGATGCAGCCCGGACATATCTTTAATCAACCCCAGCCGCTCTTCCGCAAGCTGGAAGC
>JAKQFH010000043.1 GCA_029556265.1 Chloroflexota bacterium
GACGTTTTTGGCATCGCTGGCGCCAAAATAGTCAAAGATCCTGTACTTCCTGCCGGTAAGTGATGCGAACTTGTCCATACACTTTTGCACGATTGCAGGGGTGGCAAGGTAGTACTTGTTAACCGTTTCACGTCCCTGGAAATAGACATCGGGATTCTGGGCTGTTCCGCGCAGAACCGGCTTGTCGGGAGTGAGCGCGCGCTTGCGGTGTTCGAGGACCAGTTTGTCATCGATCATCTTCCGGATCACGTCCCTGGTGACCTGCTCGATTTTCTGTACCTCGTGCGACGTCCTGAACCCGTCAAAGAAATGGATGAACGGGATGCGGGCTTCCAGTGTCGCGGCGTGTGCGATAAGGGCCAGATCCCCCGCTTCTTGGACTGAACAGGAAGATATCAGCGCATAGCCTGTCTGCCGGATGGACATCACGTCGGAATGATCTCCGAAGATTGAGAGGCCCTGGCAGGCCAGCGAACGGGTGCTGACGTGGAAGGTGGTGGGAATGAGTTCGCCTGCGATCTTGTACATATTCGGGATCATCAGGAGCAAGCCCTGAGAGGCTGTAAAAGTGGTGGAAAGCGCGCCAGCTTGCAGAGCGCCGTGCACCGCGCCAGCCGCGCCGCCTTCGGACTGCATCTGGACCACAGAGGGGACGGTCCCCCATAAGTTAGGGACGCGTTCCGCCATCCACTGATCGGCGAACTCACCCATCGCCGAACTCGGCGTGATCGGGTAAATCGCGATTACTTCATTCAGCCGGTAAGCGACATGCGCAGTCGCCTCGTTGCCGTCGGTCATGACCATCTGATGTTTCATTCGTTGTCTCCTTAAAATACCCCGGTCATCCCCGGGAGCTTGTTTTGGGTCGCACTAAACTACCACTCATTTGAGTGGCTGATATTTTCTGACTTATTGTATCTTATTTTTAATTTTTTGCGGGGTGTTTTTGCGGTTTCGTTCGGGAAAGTGGGAGTGCTTTGTTCCTGGCAAGCGCGGGGCATGAGCTGTGAATGCATTTTCAACCCTCCTTTTCTGCCACCGTAAACACCCCCATGCATGTAAAGAGAAAAGAATAGGATGGCAATTCATTAGGCCATTTTTTTTATTATTTGAAAGAATAATTCTTGTGAAAAAACCGAATATTTACACCATAATTCATCAAGAAAGGTGAGAGGATTAACAGTTAAAAAACCTGTTACTGCATTGGAATTGATCAATAGTAGGAATTTTAATAATATCGGATAGTCTTCCTGGGCTGGCTTGAACCACTTTAATGGATCAGTTAACTCCACAGGTATCGGTTGGTCGTAGGCAGTTTTTGGTAATTCAATCTGGATTTGAATAGGGTAATTTTGAATAGGATTTTGCAGATAGCTGAATCCTGCTCTATGAATCACCAAATTCCTAATCTCAAAGAAATGCAGATACCAATCTTGCCGATTTTTATCGACAATGGAATGGAAACTAATTTCCTGATCTGAATCTTTTGATCGTCTTGCTAAACTTTTTAAATATTTATTGTTTTTAAAACTACACTCTGCTTGATGTAATTTCATTCTCATAATCTCATTTATTAATAAAGCTATCGTATCAAGACCTGTGTTTAATCTCGAAATGAAATCATAAACAAAGAAATTAACATATTGTTCAATATAAGTACTTGGTTTTTCTACAGTGAAGATATTTAAGTAATTACGTGCCATAAGCATTTGAACAGCTGTTTGTTTAGCGCTGTTTATTAAGTCGAATTCAATTCTTCGAGAGTCTGTTAACGCCACCCCAAATGAACGTTCAAAAAGTAATGAAAATAAGTCGTTTAACGCAGGGATATCGTTAATCAATTGCTTTTCGATCGATAAAAAATATTTAAAACGAAACGAGTCATTATGCTGGACCATTTCAGATTCCCTCAAAATTATGTTGACTTGATCTTGCGGGGTTTCCCGACCATGCAAGTTGCATGACCGTCAGGTCTCCCCCTTTGGCTGCCCTGATCAGAGCTTCACTCCTTTCCCAGCCCGCCGAACCCCGACAGCTGCCCCGGAAAGCGCCGGCCAAGCTCCGGCAGGGCCAGCATCAAAGTCACCATCGTTTTACCGTCCGCCAACTCCCCGGCGAAAGCCCGGCGGTAAAGTTCCGCGAGCGGCAGGCGCTCCAGCTCCAAAAATTCGTCTTCATCCTGCTCCAGCGGTGCCTCGCGCAAATCCAAAGCCAGGTAGGCATGCATATACTCATTCGAATAGCCCGCCACCATGAAAAACCCGCCCAATTCCACCAGCTCCCCGCTGTCCATGCCGGTTTCCTCGCGCAATTCCCGGCGCGCGCTTTCCAAAGGCTGCTCGCCCGGGTCCATCACCCCCGCCGGCAGCTCCAGCATCAGCCCCTCCGCCCCAATGCGGTACTGCGTCACCAGCAGCGCCTCCCCATTTGCCGTCACAGGCAGCAGCGTCACCGCGTTGGCGTGGTCCACCAGATCGTAAGCCCGCTCGCGCCCATCCGGCAAACGAACGCCCACCTTCACCACGTCAAAGGCGTGCGCTGTCAATACTGTCTTGTGGGAGAGGATTTCGTGTGCTTTCATAATGTCCTTTCAGTACTTTACGCCCGAACGTCTTTGGAGAGCCAGGTTTGCCCGCTCTCCGACCTGAAACTCAGCGCCCTCACCGCCCGTAAATCCGCCTCAAAACGCGCTGTCCGTCCGAACATGCTTTCATCTTGTTCCGGATTGATTCTACCGCGAAAGCTTGCCAACCCGCCCCGCCCTCGTGCCGCAAAAAAAAACCGGAGAGCATTCCTGCCCTCCGGTATCTCAAACGCGAAAATTGGTTACGGTATCTGCAGCACCTGCCCGGGTTTCAGGTCGTACGGCGGGGTCAGCCCGTTCACGGCGATAATCGCCTCGGGCCACACGTCGCCATATTCGCAAGCGATGCTGTACACAGTCTCGCCAGCGGAAACGGTCCAGGTATCCGGATGGGGCAGTTGCGCCCGGTCCGCGGTGGGCCAGCTTCCGCTTTGCGGGATATCGAGGACGTCGCCGATGCTGAGCCAGCTGTTGTAATTATTCAGCGCCAGCATCTCAGCCGGGTCCACGTCATAGCGGCGCGCCAGGCAGTAAATCGTCTCGCCAGACTGCACGGTATGGGTCAGCGGGCGGGTCATCACCGGCGTGGGCGGCAGGGGCGTGGCGGTCGGGTTGGGCACCGGCGTATTGGTCGGCAGCAAAATACCCGCGGCGGTCGCCACCACGGGCGTGCCCTGCGCGTTGGTCACCATCACAGTCGGCTGGTTGAATTTTTCCATAATCGCCTGAGCGGTCATCGTGGCATTCAGAATCTGCTGGTCCACCGGCAGAGGCGTGCTCGCCGAGTCGATCACTTTTGGGGTGGCAACCGGCGCTTTGGAATAGGGGCGCTGACAGGCCGAAAGCAGCGCGATCAGCAGCAGGAGCGCGGCGGTAAGTATTCGAAGTTGCTTTGACATAGGTCATCTCCAATCTTGCGCGTAAATCTTACGGTTTAACTTGCAAGTTTCGTGCCAGAGTTAGGAAAAAGGAAACCGACAGGGGGTGCCTGTCGGTTTGAAAGGGCGTTGGGCGGAGCGCGCCGCCCGGGCGGGATTTACTTTTTCTTGAGGGCGGGCAGCCCGGAAGGCAGCTCGATGACGATTTTGCCGGCCGGGACAGCTTCGACGGCTTCGGCTTTGCGCAGGTCCGTGGAGAAGTAGTACAGCTCGGTCGCTTTGCCGCTGGCGCGGACCACTTTCTTCATGTGGAGGAAATATTCCTTACCCTTTGAGTTTTTAACGCTGAATGCCATGGTTTACTCCTTTGTAAATGGCTGGATGAATTCAGTTTACAGAGATTGGAGGTGAATGTCAAACGGGAGCAGAGGGGGGCGGGGGGGAGGGAGGGGAGCCAGAGTAAAGAATGGAAACCTCCTATAGGATCTAAACTCAATGGTTATGTTCCCTGGCAGAAGTTAACCCATGTTTTTCAGAACTAAACAGATAGTAATTAAGTTAGCAGGTAATTAAATAATCTTTTCATAAACCTTCAGTTGCTGTTACCGCTTCCCAAATTATCCTTTCATTTTCAATCGATCTTTCCAAATGTTTCAAGGCCAAATTCACATAGATTGCGTAGATTACTGAATATTGTGCAATTCGAGAGTTAATGGCTTCGGCCTTCAATTCCTGAGCAACTGAGATTAAAACACTATCAGCAATTTCAGCTAAAGGCGATGTAACATCGCCAGTTATTGCTATTACCTTGCAACCGTTCTCTTTTGCAATTTTCGCTGTACGAACCGGAATTTGAGAACTTCCTGATTGAGAAATGACGCAAACTACATCCTCTTTTGAGAGTAATGCGCTGCGCATTATCTGGAGATATGCATCTGTCATAATTGTGCAATTAACTCCGATCCTAAACAACTGATAATAAAGCTCCTCTGCCATTGGGCCAGAATTGCCAACAGCGACAATGAAGGTATGCTTTGCATTGTCAATGTAGTTGATACATTTTTCCATTGCATTATGGTCGAGCACTTCCATCGTTGCCTGAATAGCCTGGATTGCACCTCCCATCACCTTTTCAGCAATCACACCAGGAGTGTCTGAAGTATTGATCGCTTCATAGATAAGATCACTGGTCATTGGTATAGACCGAGACAAAGACACAATAAACTCGACCCAACGCTTGTATCCCAGTAGCCGAAAAAATCTGACAACCGTTGCGTCACTTACACCGGCTTCATCCGCCACATCTGCTAGGGACATACGTATCACTGAATAGTAATTTTCCTGAATAAAATCAGCAATCTTTTTTTCAGCCATTGATAAGGAATCATAATATGCTTGAATCCTGTTTAATGCATCATTAATTGTTCCGCTATTATTCATTTTATGACTCCGTATTTTCAAATTATGGGCCTTGACTTAAATATACAATAATATTATACTATCGAGTAGTTCTACTTTTGTTGTAATTAGTCCGTAGTATTACTTTATGATGTGAATTAACCATGAAACTTTTTATATTGATTCACAATCAGCCCCAATTTTCCTTCTTTCACCCTTGTATTGACTATTTAATGAATTATATAACAATTCGATCTAAGTTCTTGCTATCCTCGTAAAAGGTAAGAATATGTATACTGTCATTATTTTCAGCCATGGAGATTTTTCGAAAGGAATCTTAAATTCTGCCGAATTAATTCTTGGCAATCAGCAGGATGTGTTTGCATTTTCTGTTCAAGAAAACTGTGATTTAGATTCTCTAAAGTCCGAAATTGAAACGCTTCTGATTTCTTGTGAAAAACAAGGTGAGGATGTCGTTTTTCTTACTGATTTGTTCTTCGGTTCTCCATTTAATATTGTCAACTCGTTGATGCAAACTTATCACTTTGAACACGTGACAGGGATGAATCTTCCCCTTCTAATTGAAATTCTCAGTCAGAGGAACCATAAAAGCATAAAAGAAACACTTGAATCATCAATTCCGATATCAAAGGATTCAATAATTGATTGTATTAAATACTTCCAATCAAACTTGTGAATATTGCTGGGAAATTTTCAACTAAGCCCAGTGATAATAATTGGCGGAGGTATTGATTTAAGAAAGGAGTGGCCTATAGATGAGATAACGAAGTTGTGTTGAAGCAAGATGGAAAAAGGAGATTAATGTCACATGAAGAATATTGTTCTTACTCGTATTGATGATAGATTAATCCATGGGCAGGTAGTCGCTTTTTGGATGAAAGAAAATCCCATAAATAAGATTCTGATCATTGATGATCTACTTGCGTCCGATAATTTTATGAGCAGAATCTATAAAGCAGCAGCGCCCAGCGGTACAGAGGTGATTTTGTTAAACCGAGCCGAAGGCCAATCCTTTCTCAAAGAGGAGAACAATAAAGATGAAAGAATTTTTTTAATTGTCAAAGTTCCAGAACGAATTGAAGAGCTGATAGATGCCGGTATCCCTATCAAGAAGGTTGTCTTAGGCGGAATGGGAGCAAACAATCATCGCAAAACATTTAACCGCAATGTTTCTGCAAGTGCTGATGAGATCGCCTGTTTTAAGAGAATCCTTGAAAAAGGGACGGATATCGTTTATCAGATGATTCCAAGCGACAAGCCTGCGCCCATTCAGGCTTTCATCAAATAAGTCTTCAAAGGAGCAACAACATGACTGTTTTACAAGCTATTCTTATTTCCCTGCTCTACTACATATGCAATAGTACATGGGGTTTGGGCGTGGGATGGTGGACCCTGATGCGTCCGTTGGTATCTGGCTTTCTTACAGGCGTCATTCTTGGGGACCCTGTTATGGGTGCGATTGTTGGTGCCCAAATTAATGTTTTATACCTGGGCTGGATTGGCGCTGGCGGGGCATTGCCAAGCGACATTGCACTTGCCGGTGTCGTTGGAACTGCAATTGCAATTACTGCTGGTATAGATGCGAATACTGCAATGGCATTAGCTGTTCCTGTCGGCTTGTTAGGCTCTGTAATATGGGTCACAAAAATGACCTTGAATACAGGATATGTGCGTATTGCAGAGAAATTTGCTGAAAAAGGTGAAACAAATAAGTATTGGATTGCGGATGTCGCACTTCCGCAATTAATGCTCTTCCTGTTTTCCTTCATACCATGTTTCGTTTTGGTGTATTTCGGCTCCGAATACATTCAATCTATCCTAACATTTATGGGAGACAAAGTTGTTGGGGTTCTTGCCATCATTGGAGGCATGCTTCCCGCAGTAGGTATTGCACTCACCTTAAAATCAATTTTTAAAGGAATGGCGATACCCTTCTTCTTCCTTGGATTCCTCCTTGTCCAATTCTTCGGTTTAAACATGATTTCAGTCGGTTTTCTGGCTGTAGTCCTTACCCTTATTTACATGCAGATTGTAAATCTGGCGAAGCCAATTGAAATTCCTAAATCCGTAGATACAGAAAAAGTTGAGAAACGCTATGCACTCCTTGATAAGAAGACAATATGGCGTTCATGGTTAAACTGGATTATGTTCAATCAGGCCAACTATAACTACGAAAGGATGCAAGGCACCGGTTTTTGTCACTCGATGGTTCCCATAATTGACAAACTTTATCCTGATAATCCTGAAAAACGGGCTGAACGGATGAAACTCCAAATGCAGTTCTTTAACACTGAACCGCAATGGGGCGCCTGCATCATTGGACTTACAGCTGCGTTCGAGGAGAAGAAAGCTCAGGGAATCGAAGAAATTTCTGATGAGGTGATCACCTCCACAAAGACTGGTTTGATGGGACCCCTTGCAGGTATCGGAGATACGATTGATGGTGGCGTTGTTACTCCGCTGCTTCTCTCCCTGTTTATCGGTATCGCCGCTACTGGGAACCTGCTTGGACCAATCGGCTACATCATCGTCGAAGCGGCCTTTATGTGGTCTATTTATTGGTTCTCTTATAAATTAGGCTATGAGAAAGGAAGCGATGCAATTCTTAACATTCTCGAAAGCGGAAAGATCAATCAACTCATTCTAGGCGCGTCAATTATGGGTTGCACTGTCCTCGGTGCGTTGGTTGGCAACTTTGTAAACTTGAAATTGGGCATAAACATCCCCTTGGGTGCGAGCGGTCCATTCAACCTTCAGACCCAACTCTTTGACACAATCTTGCCTGGTTTACTGCCATTGCTTCTTACTCTGGGAAGCTATTTCTTGATGAAAAAAGGTTGGTCCTCAGTAAAAGTAATCGGCCTTGTGGTTGCAATAGGTCTGGTAGGCGGCTTATTAGGTATCTTAGCCTAAGCTCACCTAAACATTAACATGAAATGACGATAACATATGAGTGAGTCGTATAAATCTTTTTCCTATCAGGAATACTTACTACATGTGGCGAAGCTACAGAAGGAAATGAAAAAAGACAATATCGACGTCCTTCTTCTTTCAACGCCAGAAAATATCTATTATTCAACTGGTTACCGATCGTGGTATACATCTAGCTTGTTCCGCCCAGTATACGTTCTGGTTCCTCCTTCGGGTGATCCAGCGATAATACTTCGGATATTAGAGAAAACCACAGTTCAGTTTACGAGTTGGACACCTAGAATCTACTGTTCTGGCACAGCCACACGCAACCTTGGCCAACTGGATGCTGTTGATTCAACAGATGCTATCCACAAATACTTAAATGATTTTGTACCTGGCGCAAAAACCATTGGTGTCGAAGCCGGAATAGGACAACAACATTTCTGGTCCTTAAATTTACTTAAGGAGATTATTGACAGCCTCCCGCACATAACCTTTGTTGATGGTAGCTTACCAATTCAGCGGGCACGAATGGTGAAAACTCCTTGGGAAGTGGAAAAACTACGTACAGTGGGTCAGATTACTGAAAGGGCAATCCTCGAAACTGGGCAAACTATCATTGCGGGCGTTACCACAGAAAAAGATATTTCTAAGGGTATTGCAATGCGGATGTCAGCCAATGGAGTAGACAAGATTTCATACCTTACAGTCACTAGTGGCCCTGATAAATACCGGACCTTCAACACCTATGCTACTGATCGAATAGTTCAAAAAGGCGATTTTATCCTGGTAGATATTAGTGGCCACATTGATGGCTATGCTTCAGACCTGACAAGAGTTTTCTACCTAGGAACAACGCCTAATCTTGAAAGGGAAATGGCTTTCTTAGCTAGTGAATCAGTTAAAGCTGGCAAAAACGCAATGAAGCCAGGTAAAAAGGTATCTGAGATTAACCGTATCTGTGAGGAAGAAATTCGTAAGACTAAATTTAAGGATTTTCTTGTCCACACAAGTGGTCATGGAATCGGTTTGAATGTAGTTGAACATCCCGTTTTGCAAGATAATGAGGATACTGAACTAAAGCCAGGTATGGTCTTTGCCGTCGAACAAGGTGTATACCCTTTCGACATCGAAAAAGGTGTTGAAAGTATGTATCTTTCTTTTAGAATGGAAGATATGGTATTGATAACCGAGGACGGGTCTCAATGGCTTACTGGTCCTGGCGATCCGATTATCGAGATACTTAACTGATTTTTCCCATTAAATCACGTACCCCTGGATCACTTCCAGGGGTACGTAAATTATTAATAATTGGGGCTAAATCCGTGTGTTGCCAGTAGTGTAGGGTATTCATAAATATCTTTAACGTAAAAATGAATTTTTGAAACATCCTCCCGCCCATCTCTGCGAGCCCCGCTGGCAATCTGACATATCCTTGGATACCCCAGGAAAGGGCGCGGCACTGCGAAGCATCCCTTGTGGAGTCTGCCTTTCGTTTTGCTGATCGCCAAAAATGCAGGCCGCCGCATCGCGGCGCTCCTCGGTATGACGAGCACCCTCCCCCCTCTTTTCCGCTATAATATCCGCATGGATTTCGAATTCCACGCCCCCTTCCAACCCACCGGAGACCAGCCCAAAGCAATCCTCACCGGCCTTTACAACGAACTCACCATGCCCCTTGACCTGCGCAAAGCGCACAATGCTGACGCTAAGGCTGTTTGGGATGCCTACGACCGCGCCTGGCCTCTCGACAACGAACCCGCCAATATATCTCATTTGATGACGCTATAGCAAATACTTACTACAAACCAATCAAAGGAGAATAATGACCAATGACTGTCCAACGCTATTCAGTAAACCCTCAGGCTATAGATACACTACTGACATGGATAAAAACTAAAGATATTGTCGTACCAGAAATTCAAAGACCATTTGTCTGGACCGCTATTAAGGTGCGAAACTTCCTTGACTCCTTATACAAGGGCTTCCCGGTTGGTTATCTCATTCTCTGGCGCAACCCAAACATTCGCACCAAAAGTGGCGAATTGTCCTCTGGTAAAAAAATCTTAATCGATGGACAACAACGAATTGTTTCTTTGATTGCCGCCTTGCTAGGAGAGGATGTCATCAATAAGGATTATGAACATGTTCGGATACGAATTGCGTTTAATCCTGTTAAAGAAGAATTTGAGGTAACGAACCCCGCGATTAGCAAGAACCCTGTTTGGGTGCCAGATATTTCAATTCTGTTTACCCCGGAAGCTTCGATAATAAAAATCGTACAAGATTACCTTCAATTGAATCCTGAACTTGACCAGTTAATGATTGAGCAAAGATTTACGAAGCTGCAGAAGATTGTTAACAATCAAGTCGGAATAATTGAATTACATGATGATTTGGACATTGACACCGTTACTGAGATATTCATACGTGTTAATTCAGCTGGGACTGAATTAAGTCAAGCAGATTTTGCTATGTCAAAAATCGCCGCGAATGAAAACTTTGGCGGAAATGAACTTCGTAAAGCTATTGATTATTTCTGTCATATGGCAGTCGTGCCTGAGTTTTACAGGGTTATTGAGAGCAAGGATGCGTCTTTTAGTAGAACTGAATACTACAGAAAAATGCTTTGGTTGAAAGACGTCAAGGACGATCTATACGAACCTTCTTATACTGACATGTTGCGCGTGGCTTTCACATCTGAATTTGGTAGAGGAAGGCTCCAGGACTTAGTTGCATTACTATCAGGCCGAAATTTTGAAACCAGGCAATTTGAAGAGGAAATCTCACAAAAGTCCTTTAAGACCCTCAAGAATGGGGTCCTCAATTTTATGAATGAGACGAATTTTGATCGTTTGACAATGATCTTACGTTCAGCGGGATTCATTACGAACAGCCTGATAGGGGGCAAAAACACCGTAAACTTTGCGTTTATTCTCTATCTTTTAGCTAAAAGACAGAACATCCGTCCCGATGATATCGAACATGTCGTAAGGAAATGGTTTGTCATGTCAATGCTGACAGGTCGTTATTCAGGAATGCCAGAGACTGTATTCGACCAGGACGTCCGCCAAATAAATAACTACGGTGTTCTCGAACATTCAAAGGCGGTCTTTGATGCTACTTTGAATGATAGCTTCTGGTCTGCGTTGCTTCCCCAAGAGATGGACACTTCATCAGGTATCAGTCCTTACTTCCTGGTTTTCCAGGCCGCACAAGTAAAAATGAAGGACAAAGGTTTCCTTTCACAGGCAATAGAAGTGTCCCAGTTGCTGTCGAACCGTGCAGATGTACACCATCTCTTCCCTAGGAATTATTTGAAACAAAAAGGTTTACAGAGAGGGCAATATAATCAGATAGCCAATTATGCCATCGCTCAAAGTGAAATAAACATCGCAATTGGCGACAAACCGCCGAAAGTATATTTCGCAACTTTACTAGATCAAGTGACCGGTGGTCCAAAGAGGCTTGGCGGAATTACGGATCAGCAACAGCTTTTGGAAAACTTGCGCGACCACTGTATTCCTGAAAGTGTTTTCAATTCAATGGCTGATGATTACGATGAATTTTTGATTGAGCGACGAAAGTTAATGGCTCTAAAGATTCGAGATTATTTCAACATGCTGTAATCCAACCTTCAGGTTTGCTGCTAGGATGGCTTGCACTTTCAAGTTGTCCCCCTTCCTTGCTATTCCTGGTCTTCCGTTCTCATCGCTCTCCCGACCAGCGCGCCGCAGCCCGCCCATCTCTGCGAGCCCCCGCTGGCAATCTGACATATCCTTGATTACCCGGGGAAAAGGCGTGGCACTGCAAAACGCCCATTGTGGAGCCTGCCTTTTGTTTTGGTGATCGCCAAAAATGCAGGTCGCGTCATCGCTGAGCTCCTCGCTATGACGAGTACGTCCTCCCCCTTCATTTCCGCTATAATATCCGCATGGATTTCGAACTCCACGCCCCCTTCCAACCCACCGGAGACCAGCCCGAAGCTATCCGCCAACTCGTCAACGGCATCCAATCCGGCCAGCGCGACCAGGTCTTGCTCGGCGCCACCGGCACCGGCAAAACTTTCACCGTCGCCAACGTCATCCAGCAGCTCCAAATCCCTACCCTGGTGATGACGCATAACAAAACCCTGGCTGCCCAGCTCTACGCCGAGTTCCGCGAGTTCTTCCCCAACAACGCCGTGGAGTACTTCGTCTCCTACTACGACTACTACCAGCCCGAAGCCTACATCCCCCGCCGCGACCTCTACATCGAAAAAGAGACCGACATCAACGAGGATATCGAGCGCCTGCGCCTCTCGGCCACCACCAGCCTGATGTCCCGCCAGGATGTGATTATCGTCGCCTCGGTTTCCGCCATCTACGGCCTGGGCGACCCGGAAGCCTACGGCAAGAGCGTGCTGACCATCCAGAAGGGCAAAATCTACCGCCGCAACGCGCTCCTCAGGCAGCTGGTGGATATCCAATACCAGCGCAACGACTTTGAACTCAAGCCAGGCGTGTTTCGTCTGCGCGGGGATACCCTCGAAATCCTGCCAGCTTACAGCGAGCGCGAAGCTGTGCGCATCAGCTACTTTGGCGACGAGGTGGAAGCCATCACGCGCCTGAACCGCCTGACCGGTGAAGTAAGCGCCGAACTGGACTCGGTGGAAATCTACCCCGCCAAACACTACATCACCGAAGAACACCGCATGGAAAAGACCCTCTCGGATATCGAAACCGAACTGGAAGACCGCCTGAAATACTTCCGGGCCGAAGGGCGCCTGGTGGAAGCGCAGCGCCTGGAACAGCGCACCCGCTTCGACCTGGAAATGCTGCGCGAGGTGGGGTCTTGCGCTGGAATTGAAAACTACTCACGCCATATCGACCAGCGCGCCGCCGGCACCCCGCCCTGGACCCTGCTGGACTTTATGCCCTCGCGCTACCTGCTGGTTTTGGACGAATCGCATATGATGGTGCCGCAGCTGCGCGGCATGTACAACGGTGACCGCTCCCGCAAGGAGGTCCTGGTGGAGTACGGCTTCAGGCTGCCCTCTGCGCTGGATAACCGACCGCTCAAGTTCCCGGAGTTCGAGAAGATGATGGGCACCACGCTCTACACCAGCGCGACCCCAGGCCCCTACGAGATGGCAAAAGCCGGGCAGGTCGTCGAACAGATTATCCGCCCAACCGGTCTGGTAGACCCGAAAATCAGCGTGCGCCCCACCCAGGGGCAGATTGACGACCTGATTGTGGAGCTGCGCAAGCGCATAGAAAAAGGTGAACGCGCGCTCGTCACCACGCTCACCAAACGCATGGCGGAAGACCTGGCAAATTACCTCACCGAAGTAGGCTTCAAAGTGCACTACCTGCACTCCGAGGTGGAAACCCTCGAGAGGGTCAGCATCCTGCGGGATTTGCGCACTGGCGTTTTCGACGTGGTGGTCGGAATCAACCTGCTGCGCGAGGGGTTGGACCTGCCGGAGGTTTCGCTGGTGGCAATTCTGGACGCGGATAAGGAAGGTTTTTTGCGTTCGTCCACCGCGCTAATCCAAAACTTCGGGCGCGCGGCGCGGCACGTCAACGGCGAGGTTGTCCTCTACGCTGATAAGATGACGGAGGCGATGAAAACCGCCATAGACGAGACCAACCGCCGCCGTGCCAAGCAGGAAGCCTACAACGCCGAACACCACATCTCACCCGTCAGCATCACCAAAGCGGTGCGGGATATCACCGATCAGCTCGCGATTGCCGCGGGTGAGGAACGCAAGGCCGGCGGCAGCGCGCGCGAGCTGGCTGCCCGCATGGAAACCAGGGAAATGGAAAAGATGATTCGTGAGATGGAAAAGCAAATGCGCGCCGCCGCGGCCGAACTGCAGTTTGAGCGCGCCGCCATGCTGCGCGACCAGGTCTACGAGCTGCGCGCGCTCCTGGCCGAAAGCTCCAACCTGCCGCCCTGGAAAAGACAAGAGCTGCTGACCGGCAGGGGTGATTAGGCGCTAATCAAAAATCCGCACGCGAAAACTGAAATCTTCCCCACTGGCAGGCAGCCATTCCGGCCTGACCTTCCGCACAACCGAGCCGACAGGCCCTTCCGCCAGAGCTTCCAAAAAAACGAGTAGATCCTCGCGCGGACCTTCAGCCTCAGCTTCCACGCTGCCGTCGGGCAGATTGCGCACCCAGCCGCTCAATCCCAGCCTGCGAGCCTGATCCATCGTGAAGTAACGGAAGCCCACCCCCTGCACATGGCCTTCCACAATCGCGCGCACGCGTTGAATGTTCTCCGGATTGTCGTTCACAGCGCGCTCCTTTATCAGTATCCGCTAAAACAAATCGTCGTCATCAAAAACGTCATCGTCCAGGTCGTCCTCGTCTTCCAGGTCCAGACCGCTGTCGTCATCGCTGGTGTAGGCGTTCCATTCCTGGGGGTCATAACCGCGGCCTTCCCAGCCGTCTTCCCCGTCCTCATCGTCCGAGAGGCTAAACGCGCCTTGGGCATCGGTTTCTGCTTCCAGGCTCAGGTCCATCAGGTTAAAGAGTTCCTTGTCGTCGGTAAAACTGAGCTGGTCCAGGGCTTCTTCTACCAGTTCAATATCGTCTTCGTCGTCCAGGCGTTCCAACAAGCGTTCCAGAGCCAATTCCACGCCCTCGCCGCCAATCTGCGAGAGCGCCCAGACCGCCTCGCGGCGCAGCTCGGCAATTCCGAATTCCCGCTCCAAGACGCGCAGCAGAAAAGCGCGCGCTTCAGCGAGCGCCAGCTCGCCGGCGGCGTGCACTGCCTGCAGGCGCACCGGCAGCTTGTCATCCTTCAGATGCGCCAACACCTGCTCTTTCCAGCGTTCATCCGCGGATTTGCCCATAGCAAAGAGCGCGCTCTCCAGCCATCCGGTTTCCTGGCTGGCGTAAGCTTTGCGCACCAATTCGGGCACTTCCTCGCGGCTGGAGTAGCCCAGGGATTCCAAGGCGCGCCGGCGGACAAGCTCCGAGGGGTCCTCGCGATGCGCTTTCATCAGCGCGTTTTCCACGCGCTGATGCAGAGAGGTATGAATACGCTCAAATTCCCCCAAAGCGACGTAAGGTCCAAGCACATTGGCGGCAGCCGCGCGCACATCGTCGTTTTTATTTTCGGTGAGCAGGCTCAGGAATTTGGGCAGCAGCCGGGTATCTTCGGCCTGAAATAGCAGGTCTATGGCTGAGATGTTCACCTGGGGATCGCTGTCGTCCAGCGCGATGCGTCCGACTTCCTCAAAGAGCATCAAATTATCGCGCTCCGCCATCTCACTCAAGTCTTCCAACAGGGCGCGGCGGCGCTGCAGCGGGATTTGCTCCCAGATTTCGTGAAGCTGCGCGCATTCCCGCGGTTCCAGGTTCGAGAAAGCATACAGAAGGGAAATCGGAAACGCTTTTTCGCTATCCAACAGCGCCTGAATGATTTCGGTGATGGTGTTTTCTTTCTGCATACGTGCCCCGCGCTAAGGTTGAATGATTGGGTGGAGGAAATCCTGCACGGTAATGAAGAACATCAGAGCAATCAGCAGGATGAAGAACACCGAGTTAATCGCGTTCGCCACCTTCTGGGGAATGCGCTTCTTAAACAGAAACTCCGGCAGCAAAAACAGGATTTGACCGCCGTCCAGCGCGGGGATGGGCAGAAGGTTGGTCAGCCCGAGCGCGATGGACACCGTGCTGATAACCGACAGGCGAAAAACCGGCAGCGGAGTGGCGGCAGCCACGGCGCTGCTTTGGTCCAGTTCGCTGGCGTTGCTGAAGATGTCGAAGATGCCTTTAATCCCAACCAAACGGGCTTCATCCCCCGAGATTTTGCCGGCAATCAGGTTATACGGTAAAAGGATGGTCTGTTTGGCCTGGTTTCCGAAAGCCTGAAACGCGCTGCCCAGCGCCTTGATGAATGGCAGTGGAGCATAGGCATTGGTATACCAGATACCGACCGAGCCTTCGCCTTCGGGCGGGTTCAGGCGCGGGGTCAGCTCCAAATCCAGGCGCTCTCCGCGGCGCAGCACGCTGATTGTGAGCGGCACGCCGATGTTTTCCTGAATCAGCTTGTTCATCTGCGTCAGGTCTGCAAAGCTGCGGCCGTTTATCGCGGTAACCACATCCCCGACTTGCAAAGGGGCGTTCGCGGCAGGCGAGTTTGGAGAGATTTCGGTAATGAGCGCCTGGTTTTGCACCGGGCTGCCGATGGCAGAGAACATTAGTACCAAAACCAGAATGCCAATCAAGAAGTTCATCCCCGCGCCAGAAACCAGCACGAGAAAGCGCTTCCAGGCGGGCGCGGCAGCCATGCCGCCTTCCACGGTCTCGTCGCCCTCGCCTTTGGGGCGCACAAAACCGCCAAACGGAATCCAGTTCAGCGTCACGTCGGTGCCTTTCCAGCTGAATAATTTCACCAGGCGCGGCGGATATCCAAAGCCGAATTCTTCAATCTCGATGCCGAGCGCTTTCGAGGTCAGAAAGTGGCCCATTTCATGAAAAAATACCAGCAATCCGAAAACAATCACGAATTGCAATACAGTCCATAGTGTTGTCAAGTGTGTTTTACTCCTTCTCAACCGGAATTATACCCAGATTATGAAGAGGCGCTTCCATGGCGAAGCTTGTGTATAACACCAGCCCGAAGGCTTGCGGGGCCGTCGGGCGACGGCGGCATAGAGTATAATTTTGCGCATGCCTCTCATCGTCGCCCTGGATTTGGAAACAACCGGTCTCGACCCGGCGCAAGACGCTGTCATTGAGATTGGAGCGGTAAAATTCAGCGAGAAACGTGTGGAGGGGGAATATTCAAAGCTCATCAACCCCCGTAAGCCGATTTCCAGTTTTATCACCAACCTGACCGGCATCACGAACAGTATGGTGTTGAACGCCCCGCTGCTGATTAACGCCCTGCCGGAACTGGTGGATTTCATCGGAGATGCCCCCATTTTGGGGCAAAATATCGGCTTTGATATGGCTTTCCTGCAAAAGGCGGGAGCCCTGCGCGCGAACCCCACCCTGGATACCTACGAACTGGCATCCGTGTTGATGCCCAGCGCGGCGCGCTACAACCTGGGCGCGTTAGCCAGCCAGCTGGGCGTGTTGCAGCCCGCCACGCACCGCGCCCTGGATGACGCGCGTGCCACGCAAGCAGTCTATATTCAGTTGTTGGAGCTGCTGGAAAAGCAGCCGATTGAACTCGTCGCTGAAATTCTGCGCCTGAGCGAAGGTTTGGGTTGGAAAGGCGAACTTCCTTTCCGGTGGACGCTCCAAAAGCTATCCCGCCAGGGCATCCGCCCGAGAAAAATCAGTTCGGATTTAAGCGCTTTATTTGGCGCGGCAAAGCCTTCTCAAACCAAGCCGCTGATTCCGGCAGACAAAACCGCCCCGCTTGATTCTGAAAGCCTGGCAAGCGCGTTGGAACCGGGCGGCGAATTTGACCGCCACTTTCCGGAGTTTGAACACCGCTCCCAACAAGTGCAAATGCTGCGCGCCGTCGCGGATGCGTTTTCTCAACAGAAACACCTGATGGTGGAAGCCGGCACCGGCACCGGAAAGTCCCTGGCATACCTGATTCCGGCAGCCGCCTGGGCGCTGCAGAACAACGAACGGGTGGTCATTTCCACCAACACCATCGCCCTGCAAGACCAGCTGGTAAACAAAGACATCCCCGACATGGTTGCCGCGCTGGACCTGAATATCAACGTCTCGGTGCTGAAGGGGCGGAACAATTACCTCTGCCCGCGCCGGCTGAACCTGCTGCGCAAACGGCAGCCCGAAAATGTTGATGAGCTGCGCGTGCTGGCTAAGGTGCTGGTCTGGCTGCAATCCAGCGACAGCGGCGACCGTAACGAAATCAACCTGAACGGACCAATTGAACGCACTGTCTGGTCCCGCCTGTCTGCCGAGGATGAAGGTTGTAAGCTGGATACCTGCCTCAAGCGCACCGGTGGGCGCTGCCCCTACTACCGCGCCCGCACCGCCGCTGAAGCGGCGCATATCTTGATTGTCAACCACGCCCTGCTCCTGGCGGATACCGCCGCTGAAGGGCGCATCCTGCCGGATTATCGCTACCTCATCGTGGATGAAGCCCACCACCTGGAATCCGCGACAACCGACGCGATGTCATTCCGCTTGCGCGCGCCGGATGTCACCCGCCTGGTGCGGGAGCTGGGCAGCGCAGAGCAGGGCTTGTTCGGGCGCCTTTTGGCGCTGGCGCAGGACCAGCTGAAGCCGTCGGATCTTGCCGCGGTGACGAAAGCCGTGGAACAAGCCACCGACCAGGCTTTTCGGCTGGATAATGCCATCACAGCCTATTTCCGCGTCCTGGACGGCGTGATGGAAGAACTGCGGGAGGGGAAACCGGAAAGCCAGTACGCCCAACAGGAACGCATCACCGCAAGCAAGCGCAAAGCGCCGTTCTGGCTCGACGTGGAAGTCAGCTGGGAAAACGCCCAGACCTGCCTTCACGACCTGCTCAACGCGCTTAAATCTGTCCGTGAAGGAATGCGCGGGTTGCTGAACGCTGAAGATGAAGAAGCGGAAGACCTGCTGGGGGTTCTGAGCACCCTCACCTTAACCCTGCTGGAAATTGACACCCAATTGGACGGTCTCACCATGAATCCAGATTCAAACACCATCTATTGGGTGGAGCACGACCCTTTGCAGCACCGGCTGACGCTCCAGGCTGCCCCGCTCGAGATTGGCGCGCTGATGGAAAAGACCCTCTGGCATACCAAGGAAAGCGTCATCCTGACCTCCGCCACGCTGACCACACACGGAGAGTTTGATTACCTTCGCCGCCGGTTGAACGCCGAAGACGCCGATGAGTTAACCGTCGGCTCGCCCTTTGATTACGAAAACTCCGCGCTTGTTTACCTCGCGCGTGACGTTCCCGAACCGAAAGAGGCTTACGCCTTCCAAAAAGCCGCCGAAGAAAGCATTCTGCGCCTGGCGAAAGCGACCGGCGGACGCATGCTGGCGCTGTTCACGTCTTACGCCCAGCTGCAAAAGACTTCCCGCGCGATTGAGGCTCCCCTGGCGAAGGCGGATATCACCGTCTATGAGCAGGGAGAGGGCGCTTCGGCTTCGGCTCTATTGGATGTGTTCAAGGAGACTCCGCGCGCGGTGCTGCTGGGAACGCGCTCTTTTTGGGAGGGCGTGGACGTGCCCGGCGAGGCGCTTTCGGTGCTGGTGATTACCAAGCTTCCTTTTGATGTGCCCTCTGACCCAATTGTGGAAGCCCGCTCGGAAAGTTTTGACGACCCGTTTAACGAGTATATGCTGCCTGAGGCAATTCTGCGTTTCAGGCAGGGCTTTGGGCGTCTGATTCGCACCCAGACGGACCGCGGTGTGGTCGCGATTTTGGACAAGCGCATCATCAGTAAACAATATGGGCGGCTGTTTATGGAATCCCTGCCAGGCTGCACGGTGTTGGAAGGGTATCTGGGCGACCTGCCGGAGAAAGCAGCCCGCTGGCTGGGGGCGTGATTCGTCCCCCCCGCCGGTCGATTCGTCGTCACGAGCCCCCTGTGCAGAAATATTTCTTGTGTCAGAATATCCGGAAGGGGCGCGGCAATCTGTCTTTCAAAAACAACAGACAGACCGCCGCGTCGCTGCGCCCCTCGCGGTGACGAAAGCTGAACCCCGCCAGGCAAAGCCCGCAGATGGAGTTATAATAGCCCGCATGAAGCCTGTATTTACGCTTGCGCACCCCGGAGCCAATACAAAACTCCTGCGTGGTCTCCTATTTTTCCCCATCATCCTCACCTTGCTGTGGGGCTGCGCGCGGGCAAACGCCCAAAGCCAGGACCCCACATCCATTCCCGTTACTCCCACCGCTCTCCCCACTGCGGCCGCCCCATCTCCGACAGCCCCATCTCCGACAAGCCCCAGCCCCACCCCGACCGCAGCGCCAGCCCCCGACGAGAGCGCCGAACGCGTCGCCGCCCTGCAAGAGAGCCTCTACCGCGCCAGCCTTGAATACCTTGCGGATACCACCGCCGAAGCCAACGCCGTCGCCAAGAGCATCAAATTCAACCGCGGAGCCTACGAAAATGTGCGCAATGTCTGCGGACCGCTCAGCATCGCCATCATGCGCAGCGGCGGCATCCTTCCCGCCACCACCAGCGTGCGCAATATCTGGCTGCTCTGCGCCCGCGAAGGCGGAAAGTGCAACGGGATGTCAGTTCTTCAACGTGAGTACTTCCCGCCGTCTGAATTTGATTACTTTCAAACCACCCAAAGCGTGCGCGATTATGATTTCAACGCCCATCCCCTGCAAGCGGGCGATTGGCTGTACTTGTACGTCAAACAAAACGGCTTCGACCATATGCTGGTGGTCACCCGCGTGGACGAAAACGGCGCGGCGTATACCGTCACCAACCTGAACCGCGGCGAAGGCTTCAAAATCACGGAGGAAGTGCTCTACGACCCGACCAAACCGGGCACCGGCTTGTTCTTCGAGCTGACCGACCCTGTCCGGCTGGCGTATGTAAAATACCTCGGCCTGAGCGGTGACGGCGGTTTTATGCTGGTGCGCCGCAAAGGCGGTCTGGCGGCAGTCCCGCAGTTTAACCACGCCCTGGACCCTGCACTGGCAGAAGGTGCCATTTGGAACGGCATTGTTAAAGAAGTGGGCAGCAGCGCACCCGCGTTTGAAAGCAACCCTTATTCCCTTTTCCATCCCGCCTGTATGGTGAAGCTCCCGTTGGCTTTGCTGGTGCTGCATGCATTGGAAAGCCGGGGAATATCCCCCGCCGACCTTGAAAAGCTCAGTTTTGGCACCAAAACGCTTGACCAGTGGCTAACGGAAATGGTGGTCTACAGTGATGAAGACGCGGCCGCAGCAATGCTGGTCTACGCGGATAATCTGAAAGTCGGCTCTGCCACCCTGCGGGATTGGGGTCTACCCGACACCAGCCTGAACCCGCGTCAGACGACCGCGATGGACCTTGCCCGCGCGCTGGAAGGTTTGTATACCGGTGAATTCCTGGGACAACCAATGCGCGACTATCTGTTGGGGTTGATGGCTGTAAGAACGCCGAACGACAGCCGTTATCTTGGTCTTCTCAGCGAATTTCTGCCGGGCGCGGTGTATTACAACAAACGCGGAACCATCTTTTATCCGCCCAATATTGGCGATATGGGAATTCTTGAATACAAGGGCAAAACCTGGATCCTTGTGCTTTCCGGGCGCCCCGATGACCTGGTCGGCAGCAACTTCAATATCCTGGATAACAGCTTCTCAAATTTTGCGAGGGCTCTGGCAGACTTGCTGCGTTGAGATATTCTTATAAGAAATAGTGCCTTTCCGGGTCGCCGGATTCTTATACCTTTGCTGGTCAGGCTGACATGCATCAATGAGACATATCACCCGAAAAACCCTGATATTCCTGATTTCTGCCGTGCTTTTCATGGCTGGCTGCGCGCCATTGCCCGCGGCCGTTCCCAGCCCAAGCCCAAGCCCGACCAGCACGCCTGCGCCACCCCCCACCCACACGCCAACCAGCACTACCGCGCCCCAGCTTTCAGCCTCTCCCACGTCGGTCCCCACAAAGGACCCACTCAGCCTGCTGCCCGTTCCGCCGCGCTTTGAAAATTCTGACGAGGGAGAGCGGGTTTACTTCGGGGATGCCTATAAACAGCTGCCGGAAGCAGACACGGTTGACGAAATCATCGTTCCCGAGCTCATCATCATTCACACCGACGGGCAAACCGCGAACCTGCCCCGCGACTGGAACACCGACAGCACATATCATGGATTGGGGGAATGGTATTCCGTGCATTTCGCGGTCAGTCAATATGATATCCTGCAAATGCTGCCAATGTATCCGGACGGCGTCTTGCACGGCAGCGGCGCCGCCCCGCAATTCAACGACCAGGGCGAATGGGTGACTTATAACAACCGTTCCATCCACATTGAAATGTCGGGGCACGACTATAACGCCCTGATTGCCGGTTGGGCAAGCCCGGAGATGGCGGAAGCCATCCAGAAAACAACCGATATAACCACAGACCTGGTGGTGTCACTGATGTGGTTTTATCAGATTGACCCTGCCAATGTGCTCGGGCATTACCAGATCGGACGCGGAAAAGCCGACCCCGGAAATCTGTATTTTGAGCAGTACTTTATCCCTCAGCTGCAAGAGAAATGGGAAAGCTTCCAGCGGAAACTGCAGCCCTGAGTTGTTGGGTCGTGCCCTCCTCAGATTGTTAATTTTCCGTGAATTCCACGCGGAAAACCCGTATGCCTTTCACATCGGCCGATTATTAATTTGACATACCGCAAAATAAGAGTAGGATAGACGTTTGCTAGAAAACAGCCGATTAGTATTACCCATTCACTCAGAAAGTATTATCATTAATTATCTATGGAAGCTCAGCTCAACCCTTTAAGCGCAGAATTAATCGAGCGGATTCAGGAATTAACCCCGGATCAACTCTTTCAGGAGTTAAACTCCAGACCTGAAGGCCTGGCCCAGGACGAAGTCGCCCTGCGCCTGGGCGTTTACGGTCCAAACGTCCTCCAGGAAGTGAAAGGCAAACCGCTCATCCTGAAGTTCCTGGCAAATTTCACGCATGTGATGGCAATCATGCTGTGGCTTGCGGGTATCGGCGCCTTTATTGCCAAAATGCCCGAACTCGGCATCGCGGTATGGTCGGTAAACATCATCAACGGCGGGTTCAGTTTCTTCCAGGAGTTCCGGGCAGAAAAAGCCACCCAGGCGCTCAAGAAAATCCTGCCGTCTCAATCCCGCGTGATGCGCAACGGCGAAGAAGCCAGCATCCTCGCGCAAGATTTGGTGCCCGGGGATGTTATCTTCCTGCAAGAAGGCGACAATATCCCAGCCGACTGCCGCCTGTTGAACAGCGCTGATTTACGCGTGAACCAATCCACGCTGACCGGAGAATCCCACCCTGTAAATCGCTCAGCGGAACCTGTCAGCGGTGAGGATATGACCCGCACGGATATTCCGAACCTGATATTCGCGGGCACCTTCGTGGCAGCCGGCTCTGGCAAAGCCATCGTTTACGCGACCGGAATGAACACCAACTTCGGACACATCGCCCAGATGACCCAGGCCCTGAAAGAGGAACTCAGCCCGCTCCAAAAAGAGATGAAAAACGCGACCAAGATTGTCACAATCATCGCCATGGGCGTCGGTCTTGTCTTCCTCATTGCCGCCCGCTTGATGGTAAACATTCCGCTCCTGGACAGCTTCATCTTCACCCTGGGTATGGTGGTCGCTTTTGTGCCGGAAGGCATGCTGCCAACCGTCACGCTGGCGCTCGCCATGGGCACTCAGCGCATGGCAAAACGCAACGCGCTGATTAAGAAACTCTCCGCGGTGGAAACCCTGGGCTGCACAAACGTCATCTGCACCGATAAAACCGGCACGCTGACCCAAAACGAAATGACCGTACGCGCGGTGTGGGTGCCCGCGTCTTATGCTTCCAAACCCTACGCCGGACGCGAAATCGCGGTTAGCGGTACAGGCTACGAACCAACAGGAACTTTCACCGAAAACGGCGCCGCGCTGGACCCTCGCAGCCAATACGCGTTAAGTCAGGTCATTCTGACCCAGGCGAAATGCAACACCGCCCGGCTGCTCCCGCCCGAAACACGCCCGGACGGCACAAAAACCGGCTGGAAAGTTTTGGGCGACCCAACCGAAGCCGCTTTGCTGGTCCTGGCGGATAAGGCTGGTTATTCCCGTGACGACCTTCAGAGCGACCAGAACGTCGCGGAACTGCCCTTCGACTCGCGGCGTAAACGCATGAGCGTTGTTCACCTGCAGCGCGTGGATGGAAACCTCCAGCGCGTGGCTTACGTTAAAGGCGGCATCCGTGAGGTTTTGGATGCCTGTTCCTCCGTCCGGGTGAACGATCAGGTAATTCCCATCAGCCCTGAATGGGTTGATTTCATCATGGCTCGGAATGACGCCTATGCCCGCCAGGGGCTGCGCGTCCTGGCCGCTGCCGCGCGTGTTCTCCCGCGCGAACTTAGTGAATACCAGGTTGAGAGCATTGAAACCGACCTGACCTTTCTTGGCATGGTTGCGATGATGGACCCGCCGCGGGCAGATGTCACCGAAGCGGTTAAGAAATGCCACCGCGCTGGCATCCGCATCATTATGATTACCGGGGATTATGGTCTTACGGCAGAAAGCATCGCCCGGCGGATAGGCATCGTGCAGGGTGAAGACCTGCGCGTGATAACCGGCGGTGAGCTGGAAAACATGAGCGATGAGGAACTTGAAAAGGCCGTGCAAGGGCAGGTCATCTTTGCCCGCGTCGCTCCGGAACATAAACTGAGGGTTGTCTCCGCGCTGCAAAAGCTCGGCAGCGTGGTCGCCGTGACGGGCGACGGTGTCAATGACGCGCCCGCTCTGAAAAAAGCGGATATCGGCGTCGCGATGGGGCTTTCCGGGTCGGATGTTGCCAAGGAAGCCGCGGACATGATTCTAATTGATGATAACTTTGGCTCCATCGTGAACGCGATTGAGGAAGGACGCGCGGTTTACGAGAACATCAAACGCTTCTCTACCTATATTTTTACAAGCAATGCCCCCGAAGCAGTCCCCTTCATGGCGCACGCCCTTTCTGGCGCGCGGATCCCGATTGCTTTGAATGTCATGCAGGTGCTATCCGTAGACCTGGGCACCGATATTATGCCGGCTTTGGCCCTGGGCACCGAGCCGCCCGAGAAAGGCACCATGGACCGCCCGCCGCGCAAACTGAGCGAACACCTGATTACCGGGCAGCTCCTCACCCGCGCCTATCTGATCCTGGGACCGGTCCAATCCCTGGCTGCTATGTCGGCGTTTTACTTCTATTACTGGACCAACGGCTACGCTGGTCAGTGGCTAAACTTGCCAGCCAGCGGGCCTGTTTATAAGGCCGCTACCACGATGGCGTTGGCAGCGGTAGTCTTCTCGCAGATTGGCAACCTGTTCGCGCAGCGCGCCAGCCGCCAGTCTATTTTCAAGACACCCCTCTTCAACAACAAACTGGTTTGGTATGGGATTTTGAGTGAGTTGATCCTGATTTTGGCGATGGTCTACGTACCGTTTATGCAGCGCTTCATTGGCACAGGACCTTTTGAAGCGAAATACTGGCTGTTCCATTTACTTTGGATCCCCAGCCTTCCCATTGTGGACGCCATCCGCAAAGCGCTTGTATCCAGGAAAGAAAAAAGAGTCCTGCAAAAGCAAATTATTGCTGACAAAGGAGAAACAATATGAAAGTCATCATCATCGGGTGTGGACGTGTTGGCGCAGGTCTCGCGAAGAACCTGAGCATCCAGGGTATTGATGTCTCTGTGATTGACAGCGACCCAGGCGCCTTTGAACTACTCGGTCCAACTTTCAAAGGGAAGACCGTTGTCGGGATTGGCTTTGACCAGAAGGTACTTTCAGACGCGGGCATTGAACGCGCCGATGCCTTGGCAGCCGTAACCGCTTCGGATGAGGTTAACCTCGTCGCCGCGCGTATGGCAAAAATGGTCTTCAAGGTGCCAAGTGTGTCTGCCAGAGTATACGAACCCCAAAAAGCGAAAATTTACCGCCGGATGGGCATCCAGACTGTTTCACCAGTCACGTTGGGCATCGACCGACTGATCAGCACCCTGATTTACTCGCAGCTTAATATTGAGCGCGCGATTGGCGCGGGACAGGTCAGCCTGATCGACGTGGACGTCAAACCACAATTGGTCAACCACACCATCAAGGAGACGGAAGTTCCCGGCGAGGTTCAGGTGGTCGCGATTACACGCTCTGGGAAGACCTTTCTTCCGAACGCTGCCACACAGTTCCAGCAAGGCGATATCGTGCATCTCTTCGTAAAATTCGGCGCCAAAGACAAGGTCAGCCGCATTTTCGGGGCGTAGGCAAGGCTAAGGAGGAAAACATGAAAGTAATGATTATTGGCGGCGGAAAAGTTGGTACTTACCTGGCGAATTACCTGCTCAGCGAGGGGCATGACGTCCGGTTGATTGAACTGCGCCCGGAAGAGAAACCCCGGATTTTGCTGGATGTTCCTGAAAAAGCGATTTATCTGGGGAACGGCACCGACCCGGACGTTTTGGAAGCTGCCGGAATCCGGAAGATGGACGTGATCGCCGCCGTAACTGGACAGGATGAGGTCAACCTGGTTGCCACCAGCCTGGCGCGCTTTGAGTTTATGGTTCCGCGCACCATCGCGCGCACCAACCACCCCAAAAATGCCTGGATGTTTACCGACGTGATGGGTGTGGATTCCGCGGTAAACCAGGCAGACCTGATTGCCGCTTTGATTGCCGAAGAAATGTCCCTGGGCGACATGATTACCCTGCACAAACTGCGCAAAGGGAAATACGACCTGGTGGAAGAAAAAGTTGCCCCAAACGCGCTCGCCAACGGCAAAAAGCTGCGCGACCTGGCGCTTCCTTCGCAGTGCACGATAGTGGCAGTGCTGCGCAGCGGGGAATTGATTGTCCCGCACGGTGAACTGGAATTCCAAACCGAGGACGAAGTCCTGGCAGTGGTGCACAAAGACCAGAAGAAGGAACTGGCACACTTTTTTGACCGGATCGTCTGAAGCAATAAGAATGCTTTGCGAACCCGCCTTGCCGGCGGGTTTTTTTAATAAAATCAACGCCGGCTCACTTCGCGGGCAGGTTTATGGTAGGATAATGGCGAGAACCCTTACGCTACAGGCAGGAATACCTATGTTCAGAACACGTTTCGCCCCCAGCCCGACTGGTTATATGCATATCGGAAATTTACGCACCGCCCTCTATGCTTATCTGCTGGCAAAAAAACACGCGGGCGTGTTCATCCTGCGCATTGAAGATACCGACCAATCCCGCAATGTGCCCGCCGCGCTCGCCGCGATTTATAACGGGCTGGCATTGGCTGGCATCAGCTACGACGAGGGACCGGATAAGGACGGCGGCAAAGGACCGTACGTCCAGAGCCAGCGCCTGCCGATTTACCAAAAATACGCGGATGAACTCGTCACGAAAGGCGCGGCGTATTACTGCTTCTGCCAGAAAGATGACAAACCCGAAAGCGAAGACCTGCCCGCCCATCCGGACGTCACCCGCGACCCCTGCCGCCTGCTGACGGACGCTGAGGTCCGGGAGAGGCTGAGCCAGGGGCTCAGGCCCGTCGTGCGCCAGCGAATCCCCGAAGGCGGCAGCACCAGCTTCGAAGACCATGTCTACGGTCGGATCAGCATTGATAACGCCCAACTGGACGACCAGGTGCTGCTCAAATCGGACGGCTTTCCAACATATAACTTTGCCAATGTAGTGGATGATCACCTGATGGAAATCACGCATGTCATCCGCGGGCAGGAGTATCTATCCTCCACGCCCAAATACAACCTGCTTTACCAGGCGTTTGGCTGGCAAATCCCCGAGTATATTCACCTGCCCCTTATCCTGCGCGAGGACGGCGCTAAGCTTAGCAAACGTGCCGGCGATCCATCATTTGAGGATTTGGTCAACCTGGGTTACCTGCCCGAGGCGATTGTGAACTATGTGGCGCTGCTGGGTTGGAGCCCAGGCAACGACCAGGAATTTTTCACAATGCAGGATTTAATTGCTGCTTTTGACATGGACCGCATTGGCAAATCCAGCGCGGCGTTTTCCATGGATAAGCTCACCTGGCTGAATGGCGAGCACATCCGCGCGATGGACCCCGCCGCTTTTCATCAGAAAGCCAGCCAGTATTACCCCGAAGAAGCACACAAGCTGGACACCGAAAAAATCAGCCGGCTGATTCAAATCCGCGTGGAAAGGCTGACCGATATCCCGGGTATGATCCGCTTCCTCTTCGCGCTGCCCGAATACGGGGTGGAACTGTTTGAAAACCAGAAATCCAAAGCCACGCTCGCTTCCAGCGCTGAAGTGCTGCGCGAGGTCATCCCGCTGCTCGGGAACATGGAGAAATGGGATAACGAGAGTCTGTTCGCGGCGCTAAAGGATTTCGCTTCCGCGCGGGGCTGGAAAACCGGCACGGTCATGTGGCCTATCCGCACCGCCCTCTCGGGGCTGCCCGCTTCGCCGGGCGGCGCGACCGAACTGGCAGACTTGCTCGGGAAGCCGGAAAGTCTGCGCCGGCTGCGCATTGGCTTGTCCAAGCTGGAGAACTGACCCCTGAGCCAGCCTGGCAGGCTTGGGAATAGTTCTTGCAACCAAGGCACTAATCAATGGAAACCTGGCGCCTGCTGATGAAAGCTCTTTCGGACATACTCCCTCTGCTCACAGTCTTCCCATACGCGCTGCTCTATTACCTCGCGCTCTTGTGCGCCAGTTTATTGGCTGCTCTGGCTCTGCGCCGTTCTTCCGCGCGCGCTCAGTCGGGCGCGGCTCTCCGCCTGAGCCTTGCCGTCATCTTTGCCAGCCAACTGCTCCTCCTCACGCTCAGCCTGCTCATCCATCAGGGTTATGCCGGGCTTGCCCGTTTTTTTCCGCCCGTCTTCCACACGCTCACCCTGCTCACCCTGATTTGGCTCAGCGCCGGCTTGCTTACGGAGCGGCTGAGCGGGCGCCTGACCAATCTGCTCATCTTTCTCAGCGGGCTGGACCTGCTGGCCGGGGCGCTGAGCGTTTTCGCCTGGTCCACCTGGCCCGCCGAGAAGCCTTTTTCCGGCTCGGCGTTAAGCCTGGCTTGGTCGGCTGCCGCGCTCCTGGTTTTGTTGATTGCCCTGCTGCTTGCGCTGCGCGGCAAACGCCCGCACAGATTGGAACGCGTGTTGGTCCTCCTCATAGCCGCGCTTGGTTACCTGGTTAACGTCCTCTACCCTGCCGAAGGTCAGCTGCCCAGCGGTGTCATGCTGAGCCAACTGCTGTATTACCCTTTGCTCATCAGCGCCGCCTGGCAGTCCCGCCGCGGGCAAGATGCCCCCCGCTCCGCGGCAAGTTCGCCGCAAATGGCGGCCGCTCTGCTGGATATCGGTTTGCTCACCCGCTTGAATGAAATTCGCGGCGCCCTCACCCACGGCCTGGCCCTCTACCTGATGAGCGACCTGGTCGGAATCCTGGAGAAAGACCCTCTTGTACCAGCCTTCAACATCAGCAGCGCCTACGACCTGATCAGCGAGACATACCTGCCGGTTTTTCAGGTTTCGTTCAAACAGATTCCAAAACTTCGCCGGCATTTTGAAGATCTGGTCCCGCTGACCGCCAATGCCGGGGATGAATTGAGCGGCGAAAAACAAGCGCTTATGCGCGCCAGCGGCTTCAACGCGACTGGGCCTCTGCTGCTTTTCCCCATCGGCACGGGCGAAGAACCCGCGAAGCTCGCGCTGCTCTGCCTCAACCCCTACACCCAGCGCGCCTGGACCAACGCGGACCTGGACGCGCTCACACCCCTCACTGAAAAGCTGATCCGCATCCTGGGGCGCGCCGCAGCCGTCGAAACAGACAGCGCGCTCAAGGACGAAAGCCGGTTCCTTGCTAATCAGGCAGAGCGGGAAAAACGCGACCTGGCGGACGCGCTTTCGGCAAGTCAATCTGAATTGAACACCCTGCTCGGCCAGCGCGCGGATGACCAGGCTGCTTACGCCGCGGAGCTGCGCGTCCGCGCGGAGCGTCAGAAATACCTGGAAGCCCGGCTGGAAGCGCTGGAACACAAGCTGCGCACCCAGCAGGAAGACCTCTCTGAGTTGGACGCGCTGCGCCAGCAAAAAACAGCGCTTGAGCTTTCCCTGCAGGAAAACGAACAGCGCGCGCTCAGCCTGCACAAAGCGCTCGAGAACGCGCGCGCGGCGCTGGGTGACCTGCTGAATAAGGCAAGCCCCCCGCAAGAAACCCAAACAACCCCGCAGGGAGCCGGCGCCCAACTTGCGGCAGAACAGGAAGCCCTCCAACACAGGCTGGACGAACTGGCTTTGTCTTTCTATTCCCGCCGCGCCGCGCTGCGAAGCGACCTCAGCGCGCTGCCGGACATAAGTCAACCGACATACAGCCTGCTCCAGCAGGTGCTTGAGCAGCTGGCAATTAACGCGTTTGCTGCCGCGCCGCCGGAGAGTGAAGTCAACCTGAAAGTTGGGGCTGCCCGCTGTGAAGATGGAACGGCGGGTCTGGAGATTCTCATCTCCCACGCCGGCGCGGGACTGACAACCGGCGAACAAAAGCGCTTGCCCGGGCTCCTGCTCGGAGAGCAAGCTGAGCCGCCCGCGGGCATTGGCGATTTTGGCGCGCTGCGCGAAGCGGCCCGCCTGCTGCGCGAATCCGGTGGGCATTGGTGGGTGAAGAGCAAACCGGGAGGATTGACCGATTGGCGCGCGCTGTTCCCCATTGAAGCCGACGCGCGGCCTGTACCGCCGGAAAATGTTTAGACGGACGGGCGCAGGCAGGAGTTTGAAACGATGATTAAACTAAAACGGCATCAGATTATCACCTTGATTGTATTTGGAGCCCTCGCGCTGACCGCGCTGATGGTGGTCTTTTCCGGCGCGCTGGTGAGCGCGGCAGCAAACTCCAGCGCGTTCCCTTATCGCATCAGCTTCAAGGATTTTTCATCAACCCCGACTCCCTTCCAGCCCAATGCCTTTGCCAACATCCTCGAGGATGGCACAATCGAATTGCTGCCGCAGCCGATTTACACACCCACGCCGGTACCTGTGATTTCCCGGGCGCAGCTTCCGGATAACCAGCTGAATATCCTGCTCTTGGGCTGCGACGACTTTTCTGACAACGGCTTCCGCACGGATGTCATCATGCTGCTCTCCCTGAACCCAAAGCACCGCTCCATCAACCTGATTTCTTTCCCCCGCGATTTGTACGTCACCATCCCGGGTTATTGGTCCAACCGCATCAATACCGCCTGGGGTTTGGGCGGGTTTGACCTCCTCGCGGATACTTTCCAGGCGAATTTCGGCATCCACCCCGATTATTACATGATGGTCAACTATAACGGTTTCAAGGATGTGGTGAACAGCCTGGATGGAATTGACGTGGAAGTGACCCAGGAACTGCAGGATTCCTGTAAACTGGACCCCAGCGGTTGGTGTATCATGGAACCCGGCGTCGTCCACATGGATGGCGGCACAGCCCTGTGGTACTCCCGTTCGCGCTTGACCACCAGCGACTTTGACCGCAACCGCCGCGCCCAGGACGTGGTGAAAGCGATTTATCGCAAAGCGATGAACCTCAACGTGGTATTCAAACTGCCCGAGCTTTATGGCGCGTATCGGGAGTACGTGGATACCAATCTGCAGCTCGCGGATATCCTCCCGTATATGTCTTTGGCTTCTGAGGTAATGAAAACCCAGAACATCAACCAATACGCCGTCGGACCCGATACTGTTACCAATTGGATTACGGCCGAAGGCGCGATGGTGCTGATTCCCAACTATTACGCGATTAACCCGATAATTGCCGAAGCGCTCTACCTGAACGATTAAGGTTTGACAGGCGCGGGAAACCCGTATACACTCAATCCAGAACTTATCTACGCGAAACAGATTGGAGCAAAAATGAATCCGACTTCTGAAGAAATGAGCGCTCATCTGACTTCCAGCACCTTGATGCAGCCTGCCATCCAAGCCTGGAAAATTTACCTGCGCGACCAGGGGCGCTCCAACCATACCCTCAAAGCATTCATTGCCGACCTGCAGCTTTTGGCGAGCTTTTTGCCTACCGACGCGCAAATTGGCTCGGTCGGCACCAAAGACCTTGAAAACTACCTGAACTGGTTGGAAAACGAGCGTAACGTCCCCTGCAGCCCGAAAACGCTTTCGCGGCGGATTACCTCCATTAAATCTTTCTTCCGCTGGCTCTCCCGCGGCGGCGTGATTCCTTTCGACCCGGCAGAAAAGGTTGAACAAAAAACCGTAATCAGCCCTCTGCCCGTCGTCCTGACCAAAAGCGAACAGGAAAGGGTTCTTGAGGCTGCCGACGCGCTGCGAACTGCCGCCGCCAGCGATTTACGCCCATACCTCCTGCTCAAGCTCGTGCTCGAAACAGCCATGAAAAAAGGCGAATGCCTGAACCTGAAAACAAACCATGTGGAGTTGGACGGCCCGGAGGGTCCCTTCGTCTTCATCCGGTATTCCAGCCCGCGCTACCGCTACAAAGAGCGCAAAGTGCCTGTTTCGGCGGAATGGGCGCAAGCCTTTCAGGAATACGCTGCCGCGTATCAAATCCAGGACGCTGTTTTCCCCTGGTCCCAACGCCTTTTGGAATATCTGCTGGAGGGTGTCGGGAATGCCGCCCAGCTGGATAAGCACCTTTCATTTGCCATGTGCCGATGGACAAGCGCCCTGAACGACTTGACCGCCGGCGCGGACCCGGATAAAATCCGCCAGAAATTAGGCATTTCCAAAATTCAATGGCGCGAGATTTCCCAGAAGCTGCAAAGCCTGGCAAAGGAGTACGGCTACGAACCGGCAGCGCCCGAAAATCAGGAATAGCCCTGAGTACTACTACCAAATAGAAAGAAACTGACTATGCAACAACCAAAACGGAAGTCTTCACTTCCCGCTGTTTTATTCCTGCTCGTTCTCATCGCCGGGATTGCCCTCGGCGCGGCGGTCAGCCTTAACCGGACCCGGGATGGACAGGGCAGCTTCCTCAGCAACCTCTGGAACAAAAGCCCGGAGGCAATCAACGAACCTTATCAGGCTGGTTATTCGGAGGCGCTCCAAATTCCTCCGTATGTGAAAACCATCATGCTGCTCGGCTCGGATTACACCCCCGAAAGCGGGTACCGCACGGATGTGATGCTCCTGGCAGCCTTTAACCTGAAAACCAACCAAATCCACCTCTTTTCGTTCCCACGCGATTTGTGGGTGGACATCCCCGGTTACTATGCCCAGCGGCTCAACGTCGTGCACGCTGTGGGCGGTTACGATCTGCTCGGGGATACGCTGGCATACAATTTTGGCTTTCGCCCCGACCATTACGCGTTTGCCGAGTTTTCGGCTTTTAAGGACGTAATCAATCTGTTGGGCGGGATAAATGTGCAGGTGACCGAGCGCATGGAAGACCAATGCGATTACACGCCCGAACGTTGGTGCGTGGTGGAGCCTGGCATGCGCGCGATGGACAGCAATTTCGCGCTTTGGTATGTGCGCGCCCGCCTGAACTCCTCCGATTTTGACCGCACCCGTCGGGCGCAGGAAGTTTCCCGGGCGATTGCAAAAAAAATAACCAGCCCGGCTAACCTGCTCAAGCTGCCTTTCTTTATTGAATCCGCCCTGGACGTAGTGGAAACAGATATGTCCATTGGGGATATGTGGCTGTATATCATGCCGCTCAATAAGTTCTTCGCGGCTGACATGGCGCAAGGGTACACACTGAGCCCCAATGAGGCTGTCGGCTTCGTCACGGATGAGGGCGCGATGGTTTTACAACCGGATTACGGCGCCATTCACAATATCCTGAAAGAGGTTCTTTGGATTGAGTAGAGCCTGGGGTTCAGGCTGGCTTTTGCAGGCTGAGGTGGAGGATTTCCCGCTCATCTCCCAACAAACGCCAGGCCTGCGAAATCCGCAGCCCCGCCACCCATAAGAGAGATCCCTCACAGAAAACCAGAGGCCACCGCGCCCTGGCTGGCTGAGGGATTTTTTGATTCACAAAAAAATCGCTGAGTTTTTGCGTCTGGTTTGGCATTCCCAGCGGTGACCAGCGCTCGCCGGGTCGGGCGGCGCGCACTTCCAGCGGAAGGCTCAGGTCGGCCGGGTTCAGCCAGGCGTGTTCCGGGCTGCGCCGCGTTTGGGCTGGAATGCCCGCGAAGGTTTTCGCGCTGACGATTTCGGCGCGCAGTTCCCAGCCCTGCGCCAGCGAAAGCGCTTTTTCGAGGCTCAGTTCATAGCGTTCAGCCTGCCGAAGCTGTGGATACTGCGGAAAACTCAGCGGATACTCTTTTGGCATCAGGCGGATGCCTGCCTGTTGGTTCCAGACTTCCAGATTGCCGGGTAAATCAAACCGCGTCTGGTCTGCCCTCAGGCAGCTCAGCGCGCGGTCCAGCGTGTCTGCCCCCAGGTCGCGCAGGTTCGGGCGCAGTTGGCTGACGGCGCGCAGTAATACCCGCCGCTGCAAACCCTCATCCAGGTGCAAAAAAGCGTCTTTATCCAGCAGAACGCTTTCCCCGCTCTGTTCCCGCAGGCAGCTTCGCAGCGCCTGCTCTTCCAAATCCGCCAGAAGTTCGGCGTCCGCCCGCATCACCCGGGCGTTGCGCGTGATTACTCTCCGGAACGCGGGGTTCACCGCTTCCAAGGCCGGGATGATTTCATGCCTGAGGCGATTGCGAAAAAAGCTCGTGTTGATGTTGCTTTCGTCGCTAAGATAGTCCAGCTGGTTATCCCGGCAGTAAGCTTCGGTCTCAGAGCGCTTAATCCCCAGCATAGGTCTGAAAACAGGCAGCGAGGGGTGGAATTCCGTCAGAAGCGCGCGCGGTTGGATTCCCCGCAGCCCGTTGATGCCAGACCCGCGGATAAAGTGCATCAGGATTGTCTCTACCTGGTCATCAGCGGTATGCCCCACCGCGACAGCCTGCGCCTTGTTTTCTTCCGCCACCTGGAAAAGAAATTCATACCGGCAGCGCCGCGCGGCTTCTTCGAGGCCGAGCTTGTGCTCTTTGGCAAACCCGCCAACCTCCACCCGCCGGAAAGAACACGGCAGACCCCACGAAGAAAGCAGCGCCCGCACCCACTCAGCCTCTCGCGCCGAGGATGGGCGCAGCCCATGGTCCAGATGCGCGGCGAGGAAATTCACCCCGGCTTGGCGCAGGCAGTGCGCCAGCGTCAGGCTGTCCGCGCCGCCGGAAACCCCAATAACCAGAAGCTTGTGCGGTTTCCAACCGCACTCCTCGCGAAGTGATGATAAAATTCGTTCAGTGATCACAGGAAAATTATAGCATCCTGTGCTCGGTTCGCGCTGCCTCTGCGTTGTTAGCGTATACTAAATCAAGAGGAGCAAGAAATTATGCCCAAACTACTTGGAATCACCGGGAATATTGCCTCTGGAAAAAGCGCTGTCCGTCAGTACCTTGAAAACGAAGGCGCGCTGACGATTGACGCGGATTTGCTCGCGCAGTCCACCTATTTGCCGGGGATGCTGGCGTACCAGCCCATCCTGGAGCGTTTTGGCAGCGATATCTGCTATTCGGACGGTCAAATCAACCGCTCCCGGCTCGGGAAAATTGTGTTCAACGATCCAGCCGCCCTGCGGGAACTTGAATCGATTGTGCACCCGCTCGTGACGCAAGGCATCGAAGATGTGCTTGCCCGCGCGGATGTTGACCTGGTGGTCGTGGAGGCGATTAAGCTCTTTGAAGCCGGAATTCACGAACGCTGCAGCGCTGTCTGGGCAGTCACCGCCAAAGACAGCCTTCGTCGGGACCGCTTGATGAGCACCCGCGGTCTGACGGAAGCCGATGCCTGGCTGCGCATCCGCTCCCAAAGCCCTCAGGAAGAGAAAAACAGCCGCTCAGACTACGTAATCAGCACGGACGGCAGCTTTCAGGATACCTATACGCAAACTCAGGTCGGTCTCGAGCGGCTCCGTTCGGAACCGGCGGCTCAGCTCATTTCTCGCGAGGGTGAAGTTTTCGAGCCCCTTCGCCCCGGGTCTTTTTCGTCAGCGCGGGCGCTGCTGAACCGCTTTTTCCCGCAAACCTGGGAAGACGAGGACATTTACCGCTCGCTCAGCCACCGTTCCCTGCTGGCAGGCTTCAGGGAAGGCGAATTAACTTCCCTCGCATCCTGCAAGCTTGAGTTTTTCCTTGCCCTGGTACAAAGCGTCATACCCTACACCCCCGCCTCGGAACAACTGAAAAATGTGATTTCAGTGCTTGCCCTCGAAGCTGGAGTCCACTTGTGCAAGGCTCTCTACCTCCCGCGCGAGATGATCGCGCCGTTATCTGCCAAACAACTGGGTTTTTTACCGGGCGAAACTGAGCTCGTGGATGTGCATCCGCTTTCCAGCGCCAATTTCCTCCGAAAAAACGGGCTGGCTCCGGGAGAGGTGTTTGTCCAGTCCGGGTTTTAATCGGGGGAAGTTAGCGCGGAGCCTGTTAACAGGTTATACTTTAGCTTCACTGATCAAACGTAAGATGGTGCCTGCATGCAGGAGTTAATCAACAATTTTCTCTTTATTCTCGAACGCTTCGATTGGACGAGCGTAATCGACATCGCTCTGGTGACGATTTTTTTCGCGTTCCTGCTTTATATGCTGCGGGATACCGAAGCGCTGACTCTTTTACGCGGTGTCTTTCTGGTTGTCATTCTGATCACGCTGGTGACGTCCCTGGTCAATCTGCCCGCTTTTTCGTGGCTCGTGAACACCATCGCCCCGGCCATGATATTTGTTATTCCGGTTATCTTCGCGCCAGAAATCCGGCGCGCGCTGGAACGGGTCGGACGCATTTCTAACATAGATTTTCTTACCCGGCGCTCCGGGCCAAAGACGCGCGAACGCACCGAGAACACGTTACAGGAAATCACCAAGGCGGCGGTCCGCCTCTCGGAGAGGCGCCACGGCGCGCTGATTGTCATTCGCCGCAATGATTTTCTGAACCAGTATTACAAGAACGGCGTTTATCTGAACGCGGATATCAGCGCTGAACTGCTGCTGCAAATTTTCTATCCGAACACGCCCTTGCATGACGGTGCGGTGATCATCGAAGACAATCACATCAGCGCGGCAGCTTGCGTGATGCCCCTCTCCGCCAGCGGCGTCCTCAACAGCCTGCCCGAAAGATCGATGGGGCTGCGCCACCGCGCCGGTCTTGGGATCAGCGAGATTAGCGACGCGGTCGCCCTGGTGGTCTCGGAGGAAACAGGCAGCATCTCCATCGCCTATCAGGGTCGTTTTATCCGTCGGCTGGACGGCGAACGCTTGTTGAATACCTTGAGAGCTTTCCTTCTTCCGGAAGAACTGCCGGGCAAGCGCCTTGGAATTTTCAAGAGGAAGAACACGGAAAATGAAACATTAGGAGAGAAACCGAAATGAAAGCGCTGCGCTGGTTTGTCAGGTTCCTGCCAACGCTCTTCATGGCGCTGATCCTGGCTGTAATCGTCTGGGTTTCCGCGGTTTCCAGCTCCGACCCGAACGAGGAGCGCGAATATGCCGCGCCCATCCCAGTGACCGTGCTGGGTCTGGATCCCGACCTGATTATCTCGGGGCAGTTCGTGGACGAAGTTAAGGTTACCATCCGTGCGCCCCGCTCCGTGCAGGAACGCCTCGCTGTCAACCCGGACGCGGTACACGCCTTCATCAACCTGTCGGGATTAAAAGCCGGGGAACACACGCTTGAACCACAAATCGCGATTGATCTCAGCCCGACGCGGGTGACATTGGTCTCTCCAGCCGAGATTGACCTGCGGCTGGAGAATATCCTCAGCAAAGAGGTACCCGTAGAACTGCGTCAGACTGGCAGCCTGCCAATCGGTTACGAGGCCGGGACGCCCGTTCTTTCCCAGGAAACAGCGCTCGTGATCGGCCCCGAAAGTCAGGTGCAGAAAGTTGAACATGTTGTCGCGAGTATTGATTTAAGCAGCGTCATCACCAGCATCTCCCGTCAGGTGGACCTGAAAGCCATTGACGCGCGCGGGGTGATTGTCAATGGGATTAACCTCAGCCCGACCCAGGTCAATGTCGAGATCCCAATCACGCAGTTGGGCGGTTACCGGAACGTGTTTGTAAAAATTGTCACCACCGGACAGATTGCGCAAGGCTTCTATCTGACCGGTATCCTAGCAGACCCGCCTACGATTACGATATACAGCACCGACCCGGAACTCGCGGCAAACATGCCCGCGTTCATCGAAACGAAACCCCTGAACCTAAACGGAGCGGTTGAGGGTTTCCAGAAAGACGTGAGCCTCAATCTGCCCGAGGGCATCGTGGTGGTTGGCGACGGAAAAGTGACTGTCCAGGTGAGCATTGCCGCCATCCAATCCTCCATTCTGCTGACCGGACTCCCGGTGGAGGTCATTAACCTTGGTCCGGGGCTCAAAGCCGCGCTATCCCCGGAGCGGGTGGATGTTTACATTTCAGGCCCGCTTTACCTTTTGGACAAGCTAAACCAGGCGGATATCATGGTCAGGCTGGACCTGGCGAATAAAACCCCGGGAACTTACCAGTTGATTCCAACAGTAACCCTGGCAGATCTCGCGATCAATGTCGATTCCATTCTTCCCGCGTCCATAGAGGTGGTCGTCACCAGGTAACGACCGAAAATAATTCAGGAAAGAAAGTCATGACGAAACCCGTAATTGTTTTGGTCGGAAGACCAAATGTTGGCAAAAGCACCTTATTCAACCGCCTGATTGGCGAGCGCCTCGCGATTATTGATGACATACCCGGCACCACGCGCGACCGTCTGGTCGCCGAAGGCGATTGGTCCGGGCACGATTTCTTTGTCGTGGATACGGGCGGAATAGACCCCACCCGACAGCGCAGCCAGGAACCGCTTTCCATTGGCTCGGCTGCCTTTATCGCGGATATCCGCGCCCAAGCCGAAATCGCGATGGAAACGGCGGATGTCATTTTGCTGCTTGTGGATGCCCAGCAGGGCGTTACCGAAGCAGACCGCGAAATTGTGCAGATGCTGCGCCGGCGGCAAACTATCGTGGACGGACAGAACCACCCGCCAATCATTCTCGCGGTAAACAAAGCCGACAGCGAAGCTTACCGCGTGAACGCGCTGGACTTTTATTCGCTGGGTTTGGGGGAACCCTTTCCAATATCAGCCATCCACGGAACAGGCACCGGGGATTTGCTGGACGAGGTGGTCGCGCACTTCCCACACCCGGAGGAAAACGAAGAGGAAGACACCAGCATCAAGGTGGCGATTGTGGGCAAGCCCAACGCCGGCAAATCAAGCCTGCTAAACAAGCTGGCAGGTGAGACCCGTTCCATCGTCAGCCCCATCCCTGGCACCACCCGCGACGCGATAGACACCCGGATCATCTGGGAGGGGCTGCCAATCACCCTGATTGACACCGCTGGTATACGCAAACGCGGAGCTATCGAACCCGGCGTGGAAAAATATTCCGTTTTGCGCGCCATGCAAGCCATAGAGCGCTGTGACGTGGCGCTGCTGGTGGTGGATGCCGTCACGGGCATTACCGCGCAGGATACCCATATCGCCGGCTATATCAACGAAGCCTGGAAGTCGGTGATAGTAATCATCAATAAGTGGGACCTCATCGAAAAAGACACGCACACCATGGCGGAGTTTGAGCAGAATATCCGCCAGGCGCTGAACTTCCTGCCCTATGTACCGCTGGTGTTCATTTCCGCGGTCAGCGGGCAGCGTGTAAACCAGATTCTGCCCTTGGTGGCGCGCGTGCAGGAAGAACGCCTGGTACGCCTGACCACCTCCCAGCTAAACCGCATCCTGCAGGACGCGCAAGACTTGCATCAACCGTCTTCCGGCTCCGGACGTATGTTCCGCATCTACTACGGCACGCAAGTGCGCTCCGAACCGCCCACCTTCCTGCTCTACTGCAATGACCCCAAATTGGGTCACTTCACCTACCTGCGCTTCCTTGAAAACCAAATTCGCAAGGAGTATCCTTTTGTCGGTACGCCCATCCGGCTTGTGCTCAAAGCCCGCGAACGCGGTGAGGATTGACACACAGCGAAAGTTGTATAATTAGCCGAAACAGAATAACAGAAACAGGATTAATTACTGTGGAGCAATACACCAGTCAGTCTTTGCCAGAAACAAACCAGGAGGAAAAAACCCCTGCCAAGCCGCGTAGGAGCAGCTTTTGGATAGATACGCTTGAAACAATTATTATGGCGCTGCTGCTCTTCCTGGCAATCAACGCCGTCAGTTCCCGCGTGCGGGTGGAAAACATCAGCATGAAGCCAACCCTGCAGCCCGGTTATCTGATTTTGGTCAACAAATTAGCGTACAAACTGGGCGCACCAAAACACGGCGACATTATCGTCTTTGATTACAAAGGCGCGGGGCAGGAAGAATACATCAAACGCATCATCGGTTTGCCCGGCGACCAGGTCGTGGTTGAACATGGCATCGTAAGCGTTAATGGTCACCCGCTGACCGAGCCCTACCTTGCCGAACTGCCGCGCTATTCCGGCAGCTGGAGCGTCCCCGAGGACTCGTATTTTGTCTTGGGAGATAACCGCAACAACTCCTCAGATTCACATCAATGGGGGTATGTGAAGTCAAACGAATTAATCGGTAAAGCCATCCTGGTTTACTTCCCGTTCAACGCCGTGCGATCCCTGGTCATCCCCGACCTGGTGCAAGCCGCGAATTGAATCCGCGTTTGCCGCGCTGACAGTATTCGTACAAAACTCATCCAAACATAAACGCGATAAACGCTTATAATTACCCCGAAGGGAAATACACATGTCAGCTCATCCGAAATTCTGTCCCCGCTGCTCGATTGGACGTATAAGGCGCAAACGCCTCCCCTATGTTATGGTGGTGGAAGACCAGCTTGTCAACATCCCGCGCTTTCCGGCTTTAGTCTGTGATGTGTGCCATGCCTATATGTTCGACCCCGTCGCGCTAAGCCGACTCGAAGCTTCACTCAGCGCCCGCCCGCGGCCTGTAAAAACTCCCCGCGCGCGCCGGGCTGCACCGCTCGCCCCCGCCGCGACCGATAAACCGCTCGAAAGTTTTTAAACAGCCTGGCTGAGAGGGGGAACTATAAAACAAATTACTCTAAGAGTTGCGTAAGAAACCTGAAATCTTGTTGACTTAGCTTCGCGACAGTGCTATTATCTTATAGCAGTAATCATTATTTTTATTCTGTACCTTAATAATGGAGGGTTTTATTTATGAGCGCGGTCTTATTATCTCGAATTATTGGCGCGGTTGTTTTTGGACTTATTGGCTTCTTTTCCGGCACACCGATTCATAACTACCTTGCCTCTTTTTGGGCAACTTATCCATTCACCAACGGAATTACTGTCGTTATCAGTATTATTCTGTTTATGCTGATTGGCTATATCATCAGCCCCTGGATCAGCGTTAAACCAGTCCAGGCAATCAGTAAAATTCTCGGTAAATCCACCCCACAGGCAATTTTCAGCGGGTTAATTGGCTTAATTCTCAGCCTGGTTATTTCGGCTTTGCTGGCATATCCACTTTCCCTCCTGCCAAAGCAGTTGGGGCAATTTCTGCCTCTGGCAGTCGTGGTGGTGCTCGGTTACCTTGGGATGACGCTTTTTTACAGCCGGCACCTGGAGTTTTTGAACCTTTTTCGTTCCTTCTCCAGCAAAGTTACTACCAAAGGCTCCCGCACCCAGGTGGATGGTGAGCACCGTGTCTTGGTGGATACCAGCGCGATTATCGACGGGCGGATTGCCGATATTGCTAAAACGGGCTTCCTTTCCAGCACTTTAATCGTCCCCCGCTTTGTGTTAAATGAGCTGCAATACGTGTCAGACTCTGCGGATTCTCTCCGCAGGCAGCGCGGACGGCGCGGAATGGACGTGCTCACCGAACTCCAGCACGACGATAAAATCTCAATCATCATCAGCGATATCGATGTGGAAGGCGTGCGCGAAGTGGACGACCGTCTGGTGGTCCTGGCGCGCCAGATGCGCTGTCCTATCCTGACCAACGACTACAACCTCAACCGGATCGCCGAACTTCAAGGCGTTAAGGTTCTGAACGTCAATGACCTGGCTAATGCCGTCAAGGTCATCCTCCTGCCTGGCGAAAGCTTTGACATCCGCGTCATTCAGGAAGGCAAAGAATTCAACCAGGGCGTCGGTTATATGGACGACGGCACCATGGTGGTGGTTGAGAACGGTCAGCGCTACCTGAACAAAGATATCACCGTGATTGTGACCAAGATTCTGCAAACTTCCGCCGGACGTATGATTTTCGCGAAGCGCGAAGCAGACTAACTTCAGGAGGCGCCTTATGACCCTTCGCATCTACAACACCCTGACCCGCGAAAAAGAAGTTTTTCGCACATTGGAACCCGGCAAAGTGCGGATGTACGTCTGCGGACCCACCGTCTACGACCGCGCGCATATCGGGCACGCCATGTCCGCGCTGGTCTTTGATATCGTCCGCCGCTACCTGGAGTATTCCGGATACGAAGTGCGCTTTGTAATGAACTTCACCGACGTGGATGATAAAATTATTGACCGGGCTAATAAAATCGGAGCAGACCCCTTCGCGCTCGCCCAGGGTTACATTGAAGACTACCAACGCGACCTGGCAGCCCTGAACATCCTGCCCGCCTCGGTCAATCCGCGCGCGACCCAGGAAATGCCGCACATCCTGGAAATGATCCAGGCTCTGATTGACCAGGGTTCGGCATACGCCGTGGACGGAGATGTCTACTACCGCGTAGACTCCAACCCGGAATACGGCAAGCTTTCCGGGCGCCGCCTGGAAAACATGAACGCCGGCGCGCGCATCCAGGTGGACGACCGCAAGGAGCACCCGATGGATTTTGCCCTGTGGAAAGCCGCCAAACCGGGCGAACCCGCCTGGGACAGCCCCTGGGGAAAGGGCCGCCCCGGCTGGCACATAGAGTGCTCGGCCATGAACATGCACCACCTGGGCGAACAAATTGATATCCACGGCGGCGGGAATGACCTGATTTTCCCGCACCATGAGAACGAAATCGCCCAAACCGAAGCTCTCACCCACAAAACCTTCGCGACTTATTGGATGCACAATGGGATGCTGACGTTAAAAAGCGAAAAAATGTCCAAATCGCTGGGAAATATGGTCCTGATAGACGAATTTCTGGCAGACCATCCCGGAGATATTATGCGCTTGCTGGTCTTGAATGGTTCCTACCGCAGCCCGCTGACCTACAGCGATGAAGTCCTCGCGCAAACCGAACAGGCTTATAAACGCCTGCTCAGCGCCAAAAAAGGCGCCGAACCAGGCGCCCCCGGGCTGGAAGCTGCCAGAGCAGCCGCCCTGGAAGCAGAAGCGCGAAAAACCCGCACACAGTTCAAGGAAGCCATGGACGATGACTTTAACAGCTCAGCTGCCCTGGCTGCCCTGTTCGAACTTGTGCGCGCGATAAACCAGGCGCGCTCTGAAGGCGCCAGCCAGGCGCAGTTGGCGCCCGCTGTGCAGGTCTTTGAGGAGCTGACCGGCGTGCTCGGATTGCAGTTGGTAGAAGAAAGCAGCGGAACGACCAAAGCGGATGCCTTTATCGAACTGCTGATTGCGTTACGGGCTGAGCTGCGCGCGCAAAAACAGTGGGCGCTCGCGGATAAGGTGCGCGTTGAATTGGCGGCTCTCGGCGTGGTGTTGGAAGACAGCAAATCCGGCACCAGTTGGACCTGGGAGTAACCTTGCGCGAATGGGTCACCGGACGCAATCCGGTATATGAGGTTTTACGCGCCCGACGCCGGCACGTTTTCCGTCTGGTGCTCGCGCGCGGGTTAAAAATAGAAGGTCAGCTGACCGAAGCCCTGCGGTTGGCGAAGCTGCGCGGTTTGACAGCGGAAGAAGCCCCCCGCGACAGACTGGACGCGCTTTCCAGCCATCATCAGGGCGTCGCGTTGGAGGTCAGCGAATACCCCTATGCGGCGCTTGAAGATTTGATTCAAAACGCTAATAAGCAGGACGAGCCACCCTTCTTTTTACTGCTCGACCTGATTCAAGACCCGCAAAATCTCGGAACGCTGCTGCGAACAGCCGAGGCGGTCGGTATTCACGGCGTGATTATTCCCTCAGCTCAGGCTGCCCAAATCACCCCGGCGGTTGTACACGCCAGCTCGGGCGCTACGGAACACCTGCTTATCGCCCAATATAACCTGGCGCAAGCCATCGCCAAACTCAAGGCGCAAGACCTCTGGGTCTACGGCATGGATGAAGCTCCGCGCTCCAGGACGCCCGCGCAGCTGCGCATGGACGGCGGGTTGGCGCTGGTGGTTGGCAATGAAGGCTCAGGCTTGCGCGAACTGGTCCGAAAGAACTGTGATGAGCTTCTGCGCCTGCCAATGCGCGGCAAGATAGAATCATTAAATGCCGCCGCGGCTGGTTCCATCGCGCTTTTCCTTGCCCGGCAGGCAAGGGATAAGTTCTGAGATTCCCCGCCAGCTGTCAGCTTTTTGGCGCCTCCTCCGCCCGCCCGGCCCGGCAGTCAGAGTAACCGCCTGGATACGAGCCAGCGGGCGGCCTGGCTGGCGCTCACTGGCCAGAGTCGGCCTCCGCGCGCCCAGGTTCACGCGGTGCTGTGCGGAGCGCGGTCAAACAGCCGCCAGACCATCAAACCCCGATATATAAATTGTGTAAGAAGTGTCTATCAGCCCTTGACTTCCGGTTTTAAGGGTTGTATTATTGGGCGTATTAGCACTCAATTTATGAGAGTGCTAAATTGATGAGAAAAACCAAACTTTGGAGGACTATATGACAATAGCAATGAAACCTTTGGGAAGCCGACTGGTGATTGAACCAAAAGAACAGGAAGAAGTCACCCCTGGCGGGATTGTTCTGCCCGATACCGCAAAAGAAAAACCCCAGAAGGGTACTGTTATCGCGGTTGGTCCTGGCGACCGAAACGAAAAAGGCGAACGGATCGCGATGGATGTAAAGGTAGGCGATTTGGTGCTTTTCGCCAAATACTCCGGTACTGAAATCAAGTACGAAGGTAAGAAGCTGTTAATTCTGCGCGAGAGCGATATCCTCGCTATTCTCGATTAACTTTTGCGATTGAAGGAGACACTTTATGGCTAAACAACTTATTTTCTCGGATGAAGCACGCCGCGCTCTGAAAAATGGCGTGGATATTGTGGCGAACGCGGTTGTCACCACCCTTGGTCCTAAAGGACGCAATGTCGCTTTGGACCGCAAGTACGGTTCCCCCACCATCACCCACGACGGCGTGACGGTTGCCAAGGAAATTGAACTGAAAGACCCCTTTGAGAATATGGGCGCTCAGCTGCTCAAGGAAGCCGCGACCAAGACGAACGATATCGCTGGCGACGGCACCACCACCTCCACCGTTCTCGCGCACGCGATGGTCAGCGAAGGCTTGAAAAACCTGGCTGCCGGCGCGAACCCGATGCTGCTCAAGCGCGGTATCGAAGCTGCCGCCAAAGCGGTCGCAGAGGCGATTCACGAGCAGGCGATTGACATCACCACCAAAGAAGAAATCGGCTCTGTCGCCACGATTTCAGCCCAGGATTCTGAAATCGGCAAGCTCATCGCGGACGTGATGGACAAAGTCGGCAAAGACGGCGTTATCACCGTTGAAGAATCCAAAGGTCTGGAATTTGAGACCGAATACGTGGAAGGTATGCAGTTCGACCGCGGTTACATCTCTCCTTACTTTGTAACCGACAACGAACACATGCAAGCCAGCCTGGACGATCCCTACATCCTGGTTTATGACAAGAAGATTTCCGCTGCCGCGGACATCGTGCCCCTGCTGGAGAAAATGATCCAGGTTGGCAAGCGCGAAATCGTGCTCATCGCTGAAGATGTGGACGGCGAAGCGCTGGCGACCCTGGTTGTGAACAAGCTCCGCGGAATGATTAATGTCATCGCCGTGAAAGCCCCTGGATTTGGCGACCGCCGCAAGGCTATGCTGCAGGATATCGCAATCCTGACCGGCGCCACGGTTATCTCCGAAGAAACCGGCCGCAAGCTGGAAAGCGCTAGCATTGAAGACCTTGGCCGCGCCGAAAAAGTCACCACCGACAAAGACAATACGACAATTGTCGGCGGCAAGGGCGATTCGTCCGCCATCAAGGGCCGCATTGAGCAAATCCGCGTGGAAATTGACAACACCACCAGCGATTACGACCGCGAAAAGCTGCAGGAACGTCTGGCGAAGCTCTCCGGCGGGGTTGCCATCATTCGGGTTGGCGCCGCGACCGAGACCGAGCTGAAAGAGAAGAAACACCGCGTGGAAGACGCCCTCTCCGCCACCCGGGCCGCTGTTGAAGAAGGCATCGTGGCTGGCGGCGGCGTCGCCCTGGTCAACGCTGTGGCTGCCCTGAAAGAAATCAAGATGGACACCACCGACGCCCAAATCGGCGTGAATATCGTCCGCAACGCCCTCGAGATCCCGATGCGCCGCATCGCGGAAAACGCCGGCAAAGACGGTTCCGTGGTCGTTGAGACCGTGCGCCAGAAGCAGGCTTCCACCGGCAACAAACACCTCGGCTACGACGTCCTCAATGAGGAATACTGCGACCTGGTCACCGGCGGCGTGATTGATCCCGCCAAGGTTACCCGCGGCGCTCTGGAAAACGCTGCTTCCATCGCGGCAATGATCCTGACCACCGAAGCCCTGATTACCGACATCCCCGAAGAGAAAGCTGCCCCGGCTATGCCTCCGGGCGGCATGGATTACTAAAATCCGCCTGTATACAAAAGAAGAAACCGTCCGTGAGGGCGGTTTCTTTTTTGGCATTCCAGCGATACCGTTTCCCGTTCCGTCCGCCAGAAAAGCAGCTCATCCCAGGAGGAATCAATTCATCCAATCCGCAGTGTTAAGTGAGAGAGGAAGCTCGGCATCCTTTAACACCTTGAAGAGCACGGCATGGACGGTTGATTTTTTTACCTTTGAGAGCGTCGGAAGACTGCCCTGCCAAAGCCTAGGGTTTGGGCGCGCTCAGGAAAGGCGCGCGGAACGGTGAGCAGGGACCCATCAGCGAGTATAAGCAGGCGGCAGAGCATCAGCCCGCGCAACAGAGAGGAAAGAAAAAGGGCAGCCGTAAACCGAAATCCCAGCGCAGCTGAAATTACTGCCTGTTCTCACTGCCAGCTTTCAGCCTTTATCATCAACTTTCCCAAGCCCGCGGGATTGTTTACCGCGTACATTGCTTCAGGCTCGCTTGAACAAAAAATGTGATTTGATACAATGATGAAAAAAAGAAGGGAAAATTATGGAAACAGAACAAGTCCCAATCGATCAAATTTTAAAATTCCAGCAGGATGAAATTGACGGTCATGTAATCTACAAGGGGCTGGCAAAAATTGTGCGCGACCCCGCCGACAGCAAAATCATCTCACATCTTTCAGCGGATGAGCTCGGACATTATCTCACCTGGCGGAGATACAGCGGAAAGGATGTGAAAGCGAATAAATTCAAAGTGTTCGCCTACCTGCTGCTTGGGCGTCTGTTTGGATACACTTTTGTCATCAAGATGCTCGAGAAAGACGAAGACAAAGCCTCCGAAAACTACGCGCCCTACAAAGCGCGCTTCCCCGAACTGGAAGCAATCATCCACGACGAGGATGTGCACGAAGAGCAGCTGATCGCGATGATTGACGAAGAAAGCCTCAAATACTCGGGGTCTGTGGTGCTCGGGCTGAACGACGCGTTGGTGGAACTGACCGGCACGTTGGCAGGTCTGACGCTGGCGTTTCAGAACACGCGTCTGATTGCGTTGAGCGGGCTGATTACCGGCATCGCGGCGGCGCTCTCCATGGCAGCCTCGGAATTCCTCTCCACCAGCTCCGAAGAAACTGATAAACACCCGGTCAAAGCGGCTGTCTACACCGGAATAGCCTATATCATCACCGTGGCAGCCCTCATCCTGCCCTATTTGCTGTTCACAAATTACTACGCGGCCCTCGCGGCGATGCTTCTGTCTGGCGTATTAATTATCGCGCTGTTCAATTATTACAGCTCTGTGGTGCGCGAAGAACCATTCCTCAGGAATTTTGGCAGGATGGCTGCCATCAGCCTGGGCGTGGCCGCGCTGAGCTTCGGAATTGGCTACCTTGTTCGCAGCGTTTTCGGTATTGAAGTGTAAGCTGTTGTCGGGTCAACCTCCGGGGCGCAACCGCATTAATGAGTATAATTGAGCTATGTTTAAACCGAAGCTGGTAGCCTTTCTGTTTGTGTTGGCTCTCATCTTAGCCGCCTGCCGGCCGGCTGCGCCTGTCGAACCCATCCCGACTTCCAGTCCGGCTGAACCGACGCTTGCTGCGGCCTCAGAAACCCCAGCCCCCAGCCCCACCCCAACCAGCCTGCCTGCTGCCGCGTTGGTAAATGGTGAGATTATTCCGCTGAGCTATTACCAAAACGAAGTTTTACGCTACCGCGCGTCTTTCGCGGAAGGTGAAACGCCGCCAACAGATACCGAAATTCAGACGACTGTGCTTAATTCCCTGATTGAACAGCTCTTGCTCGCGCAGCAAGCCCGCCAATCGGGTTTTACATTTACGGACGCGGACGTACAGCAGCGGATTGACGCGCTGCTTACTCAGCTTGGCTCTGGCAGCGCCCTGACCGATTGGATGCAAGTTAACCATTACGATGACGCGGAATTCCGCTACGCGCTGAAGCTCAGCACGGAAGCCGCCTGGCAGCGCGACGAAATCATAAACGCGGTGCCCACAGCTGTGGAACAGGTGCGCGCCCGCCAGATTTTCGCCCAGACCCAGGCTGGGGCGGAGCGCGCGTTGACAAGTCTCAATTCCGGCGCCAGCTTTGATGATCTGGCCTGGCAGTACAGTCCAGAAACCGGCGGCGAACTGGGTTGGTTCCCGCGCGGCTACCTGCTTTATCCTGATATTGAGGCAGCGGCGTTTTTGCTTGCCCCCGGCGAACATTCCGGCATCATTCAGACGGAAATCGGCTACCACATTATCCAGGTAATGGAACGCTCCGACGCCCACCCGCTGACCACGGACGCCCGCCTGAGCCTTCAAACCCAGGCCTTGGCGCAATGGCTTGAAGCCCGCCGCGCCGAAGCGAAAATTGACCTGGTGCTGCCATGAGAAATCCGAAGCCGGCGGGACTGCCCAAGAGGCGCGCTGCCGCGGAAGCCCAGAGCGGCATCCCCAGCATGGCGCGCCGCAAGCGCGGTTCGTGTTCCAGCGTTACAGTCGGCATTTTTCTGATGATAATCATCCTGATTGTATTGCTGGCAGCATCCGGCATCATCCCGGCGCCAGTTGTGCGGAAGACCACGCCGCTCCCCAGCCCAAGCTTCACCAGCACCGCTCAGCCCGCCGGAGAAGTTAGCGCCACCCCGAATGAAGTCAGATCCCCAACCGCCACGTGGACCGCGCTGCCCAGCCTCACCTCTACCCCTACCCCCACCCTCACTTCAAACCCCAGCAAGACCCCGACCCTCACGCCTACCGCGACGGAAAAGAGCATGCCTTTCGTCATGCGCGGCACGCCGGAAGGGCTCTCGCACACACTTTTTCACCCGGAATATTCCTGTGAGGATTACCTTTTCATCGGTGGGCAGGTTTGGGATTTGCAAGACTCCGCGCTGCAAGGGTTGGTATTGCGTCTGGGCGGCACCTACGGTGGCGATATCGTGGATATGACCGCGGAAAGCGGCTCCGCGCTGATTTATGGGCGTTCCGGTTACGAGTTCGCGCTGAAAAACAAGAAAATCGCGGAAACCAATATCTACATCCAACTGGAAGACAAGCACGGCGAAGCGCTTTCCGCGCGAACCTTCCTGAACATCACCGCGTCTTGCCAGGCAAACCTGATTATTGTGAATTATAAACAGGTACGTTAGTTAACCCCAAAAATACGAACCAAAACCCTATCGCGGATAACGCGGCGCGAGGGGAACATCCTCCGCGCCTGCCAGCGCGCCCGAAACTTTTTCCGAGCGCAGCGGTAAGACTCGGCTGTTGGCAAAGTATGGGAAGTCAAACTCAGTCGGGTCGCCGGCTTTCTTGCCGGGAATTGGCAATAAGCGGGCCGTGAGCGGCTTGTTCAGGCGCAGCGCCAGGGCTGCCAGGTCCAACAGCAGCGGGTAGAGCTGGTCGGCGTTTGTATCCCCGGGCAGCGGAATGACGTCCAGCCCGGTGCCGCACACGGCAGAGCACAGCAGCAAATCGGTCACGCTCAGGCTGTTCTCGGCGGCGCGCTGAGCTAAACCGGAATCTTCCAACACGGGCAGCATCAGGCCGTTGAAACCGGTACGGGTGAAGCGCGCGCGGTCCAGTGTATCGGTCAGGAAAGCCGAAGCGAAAAGCGAGCCGGGGAGCCCGAAGGCCGGCACGCCCAGGCTTTCCAGCGCCCGTCCGATGGACGCGTTTTCCTGTGGGAATGGAGCCAGCGTGAAATCCAAGCCTTTAAAGGCGTACCTATACATGCGGCTCAGCTTTTGCGCGGCGGCTTCCAGCTTTCCCGCGGCGCTTTCAACCCCGGCGATTAACAATTGGCGGGCTTCTTCCAGGCTTTTTGCGGAAGAAAACGTGCTGACAGCCAGGTCAGCCGCTTCCATTGCCAGCGCGAAAGCCGGCGCCGTGTTTTCGGCATAAGCTGCCGGGAAGAAAGGCGCGTACGGGGGAACGTTCGCGGAAGCGCAGAAGTTCAGATTGGCAAAGCCGTCCGGGCGGTGCGCGGCGAGCGTTGTGATGATCCGCGCGCAGGCTTTGGCTGCCGGGAGAGACACCTCGCCCCGCGGGGTGGTGAGCATGCCCGAAAAAAACACGTTGTGGGTGGCAGCCAGCGCTTCCGGGATAAGTGGATAGGTTTCCAGGTCGTTCGTCAGAGCGGGGCCAAGCGAAAGGTACTCAAAGCCTTCAGCGTGCGCCTCAATGGATAGTTCCCGCGCGGCAGCTGCAAGGTGTTGGGGAGCAGCAAACCTGGAAAAGGGCGGCAGCGCCATACGCAGGGTCTGGACCTCGAAGCCTTCCTGCGTGAACACAGCCCGGGCGTGATTGGCGAAGATGCCCAGGTGTTGGAGCAGCAGGCGGTTGGGGGGCCAGCCCGGCGCGCAAAAAACGGTAATGGAGCGGATTTTCACAGGTTTTTCCCCTCGCTGCGCTGACGGAGCGCTTCAAAAAGCAGGATACCCGCTGAGACTGCGGCATTCAGGGATTCATTCCCGCCCGCCATCGGGATCCGCACGCTGCGGGTGACGAGTTTCGTTGCCGCGGGGCTGATGCCTTCCGCCTCGCCGCCAATCAGAAGCGCGCAAGGAGCCCGGAAATCCGCCTCCCAGCAGCTCAGTTCGCCATCCATGTCGGCATGGTACACATTCAACCCTGTCAGGACGACCGCCATAAGCTCCCAATCCAGGTTGAGAATTGGGAGGCGAAAATGCGCGCCCATGCCCGCCCGCACGACCTTTGGCGCGAACGCGTCGGTGGTGCCGGGGCTCAGCAAGGCTGCCTGCGCGCCGGCAGCTTCCGCTGAACGTAATATGCTGCCCAGGTTGCCCGGGTCGCGCAGCTGGTCGAGGATCAGCGCGAAGTTCAATGCGTCCGGCAGCTGCCACTCCGGCAAGTCAAACACGCCAAGAACGCCCTGACTGGTGACCGTGTCGGCAAGCGAGTCGAACAATCGGTCCTCCACGTAAAGAATGGGCAAATTATCCGGACGCGGAGAGAGGGCGCTCTCCACCCGCGGGGCATGCGCGGCGCGCACAAGGACATAACGCGCCCGCGCGCCAGAGCGCAGACCATCCTCCACCACGCGCGCGCCTTCCGCGGCGAAAGCTTGCAGCTTACGGCGGGCTTTGGGCTGGTTTAGCAAAGCGCGGACTTCCTGCACAAATTGATTTTGAGGGGAGGTGATAATTTCCTGTACCATGGCTGCTGAAAGCATTATACATGCTGTTCGCCGGGCAGGCTCTGCTTGTTCACCAGGATTTGCCCGGCAGCGGTGATTATCAGCTCACAATATTGGACGCAGTGATGATTCAACAGATGCGGATAAGCCGCCCCGGGGTTTACGAAATGCCTGCCGTTGATAATTTCGTGCAGTTGGAAGTGGGTATGCCCAAAAATTATCAGGTCTGCCGAGGGGTAGAGCTTCGCGAGGCGCTCGCGGAAGGCGCGCACGTTTATTTTTCGTCCGGTGACCAGCAGGCGCAGGTAGTTCAGGGCGTACTGCCACATGCTCACGTGCCCATGCGTGAGCACGAAATGAATGCCATTTACCTCAAAGCGCTGTTCTTTGGGCAGCTTGATACGCCGCAGCCAGTCGCGGTTGCCCTGCACGGCTGTGACAGGCGCGATAGTCTGCAGTTCCTCAAGCACTCCCGGAACGCAGATATCCCCGGCATGCAGGATGGCTTCGGGTTGGAAGGCGCGAAAGGCTTCTAAAAGGCGCGGGTCCAGGCGCCTAACCCGGTCGCCAACGTGAGTGTCCGCGATGACGATAAAGCGGCGGTCCGTGTTTGAGGTTTGAGCTTCAGACATGCGCGGTATTATATCAGAGTGGGGCAGGCAGGGGGGTTATCAGTTTTTTGGGTGCGCCCTGTTCACAGGGGCGAAGCACCCGCGGCTGCTGACCATGTAATGCCAGACTTTATCCCGGGCTGCTTCGCCTCTCCATAGACGCATCTTTGCTCTCGCAGGTGTCCTCCCTGAACGAGTATTTGACCGAAGGTCTCATCAATTATCATCTATCAGGTTTTTGGATGCGCTCTGTTTGTAGGGGCGAAGCACCCGCGGCTGCCGACCATGTAATGCCAGACTTTATCCCGGGCTGCTTCGCCTCTCCATAGACGCATCTTCGCTCTCGCAGGCGTCCTCACCTGAGCGAGTATTTGGCGGAAGGTCCCATCAATTATCACTACCTGACGGTTGGGTCAAAACCCAGCGAAAAAACAATAAACCTCAGAGACCCAAAGCTCAGACGCCTTGCATGGTCCGGGGACCGTGCAAACGCAGCATTTCTTTCTACATTGCAGACATCGCCTTGTGCCATTCCACCATCGTGCGGTAGGTGCGGTAGCCCATGTTCTCATACAGCTTCAGGGCGCCGCTGGCGTTGCCCGCATCCACCGTAAGGGCAGCTTCCTGCAAGTTCATCGCCCTGAGCATGCGCAGCGAACGCGCGATTAACGCCCGCGCCAGACCCTTTCCGCGATAGGGCTTTAACACAGAAATACCTTCGGTGTATCCGCGCAATTTGCCAGTTTTTTCATTCTCCAGCATGTCTATAAAGTTGTTCACCTGCCCGACCGGCTCGCCGCCGTCCCACGCCACCTGCCAGAGCATAGGCTGGAACCAGCGCCCTTCCTTCCAGTTTTGATAATCTTCTTCGCGCGGCTCAATGTAGCCCCAATGCTCGCTGAAAGCTTCGTTGCCGCGCTCCCAGACCCTGTGGTATTCCCCGGGCAGCGCCGGGCGGATTTCAAGACCTTCCGGCAGATCGACATCCGGAATTTGCTCCAGGTCCCTGGACATGGAAAAGAACCAACGCACCGCGCTGTAGCCAGCATTTTCCAGCATCGCGCAGCGCTCGCGGTCGCTTTGATCGCAAGATTGCGCGAAAATATGCGCGCCGCTGTCGGTCATTTCCAGCGCGATTTCCTTTTGGCGCGCCTCAAGCCAGCCCAACAACGCTTCGCTCACTGAAAGCGAAGTCTTGCCGGGCAAACGATTAATCAGTTGGTAAAACACTTTCTGACTGCCGACTTGCTCCCAGAATGCGCGCGCGTAGGCGATGACTTCTCCGCCTTGCTCCGCAATCAGCAGGTCCCTGAACGGGTCGCAGTTGCTCAGATGGCGGTAATCAATCCGCATATCTTCCACTGTGTATGCGCCCTCTCCAAACCCGGCAGCGCACATCGCGCTCCAAAGCTCCACCATTGCCGGGTAATCACGTTCACCCTCAAAATGTCGGAAACGGATTCCGGGTAATTCGGGTAATGTTGTAATAATGTCCTTGTTTTCCATTTTTCCTTCTTCCAGACCACCGCATCGATTGGATTGCGGCGGTGAACCTGATACCCCGTGGAAAACGTGATTAACAAAAAAACCACGGGGTCCGCGAACGCCCGTGGTTGTTATTTCTGATAATTGGGGGATTAACGACCTACAGGCGCAATACGGCCTTGAACAGGAACGCCGGCGGAATGCTGGCATTCGTCTCTATATGAAAACAGCTGAACTGAGCTCATCAATGCACCTCTTACAGGGTATTTTAACACCGGAAATTTTCAGATGTCAATGCCGGCGCCGCTTCGCCTGCGGCGCTATTTTTCCGGGCTCTCCCAGAGCCAGGCGGGAATCAAAACAGTGAAGATGTGCGGGCAAAGGCCGCAAGTCTTGGCGAGTTATGGATAGAGCTTCTTATTTTACTTTTTTCAGGAAACCAAACACAAGCACCACGAGCGCCACGATCCCGCTCAAGCCCGCCAAAACCAACCCGACAGTTTTTCCATCCGCGAAGGCGCGTTGGTAAATTGGGGGCACCCTGGTTTCGGTCGGCGTGGGTTGGGGCGTGTGTGATGGCACAGGCGTCAGGGACGGCCTCAGTTGGGTTGGCTGCGGGGTGATGCGTGTCGGTGTGGGGGTGAGGGTCAGCGTGGGGGTGGCCGGGTTTGCCAGGCGAATAATCAGAATTTGCCCGACGTACACATCAGTTGCCAGCGGGCTGTTGCCGCTGTTGGTCATAATTTCGGCTCCGGTCAGGCCGTAAGCCAGGGCAATTGCCCACAGTGTTTCACCCTCCCGGACGATATGGATAATCGAGCCGTCCGCGTTGGGGGTGGAAGTGATAATGGTGTTCACGTAAGAACTTGTGGCTTCCTGCTGAGGATGCTCTGCCGCCGGGTTGAGGTAGAAATCCGCGTTCAGTCCTGATTTGACCAGGTGCGCGTTGGCGGCCATGGAAGGTATCATCAACACCGCAAAAAGGAGTAAAACACCGAGGGTAATCGTCTTTTTCATGATAGCTTATTATAGCTGTTTTATTAAACTCGTGCCCGCGCCTGTCAACCCCGAAAATTCACTGTCGCGACTGCCCTCTGGTATCCAGCCGGTTCCATTGGTAGAATATTAAGCATTCATGCTGGTGCCGCTTCCCGGCTTTCGAGGAGAACTAATATGCTGGACCTAAAACTAATTCGTGAACAACCTGAGCTAATCCGTGAATCCCTGCGAAAACGCCACATGGAATCTGAGGTCGTGGAGCAGATTCTGGAGCAGGATGAGCTGCGCCGCGCGTTGATCCTGGAAGTGGAAACAAAAAAGGCGGAGCGTAACGCCGTCAGCAAGGAAATTGGCAGGATGAAGGATGCCGCCTTTCGCCAGGAAAAAATTGACGCGATGCGCGAGCTGGGCGAAAGCATCTCGGTACTGGACGCGAAGCTGAAAACCGTCGAAACAGAGCTGCACCTGACCGTCGCCGGTCTGCCAAACATCCCCGATCCGGACGTGCCCGTGGGGGTGGATGACAAAGACAATATCGTGGTGCGCACCATTGGCGAGAAACCCGGCTACGATTTTGAGCCGCAAGCCCATTGGGATTTGGGCCCGCGCCTTGGGATGATTAACTTTGAAGCCGGCGTCAAGCTGGCTGGTACCCGTTTTTACGTGTTGGAAGGCGCCGGGGCAAGGCTGGAGCGCGCGCTGATTTTCTGGATGCTTGATTTGCATATCCGTCAGGGGTACCGCGAAATTTACCCGCCCTGGATGGTGCGCCAGGAGGTCATGTTCGCTTCGGGTCAGCTGCCAAAATTTGTGGATAATCTCTACCACGACGCGGAAGAGGACTTCTGGATGGTGCCCACGGCGGAAGTGCCGCTGACCGGTATGCTGATGGGCGAAGTGCTTGAGGAAGCCGCCCTGCCGCTGAACCTGACCGCTTACACCGCCTGCTTCCGCCGTGAGAAAATGAGCGCCGGGCGGGACGTGCGCGGCATCAAACGCGGACATCAGTTCGACAAAGTGGAAATGTATAAATACTGTCTGCCTCAGGATTCGCCCGCGCAGTTGGAAAAAATGGTGGCGGATGCCGAGGAAACCTGCCGCCTGTTGGGTCTGACTTATCGCGTTTTGCTGCAGTCCACCGGCGACCTGAGCTTTGGCTCGCACAAGACCTACGACCTGGAAGTCTGGGCGCCGGGCTGCCAGGAATGGCTGGAAGTCTCATCTGTTTCCAACATCGGAGAATTCCAGGCTCGCCGCGCGAACATTAAATACCGCCCGACGGACGGCTCCTCCCCCAGGTATCTGCACACGCTCAACGGTTCTGGTCTCGGCCTGCCGCGCACGCTGATTGCCGTGATGGAAACCTACCAACAGGCGGATGGGAGCATTCGCGTGCCAGAGGTGCTGCTGCCCTTGATGGGCGGCATAGAAGTCATTCGCGGATGAGCATCCCCCCGGCATTAATTCATACGCTCGTTCTGGTGATTTGCGCGCTGATCCAGTTAGTTGGGTTGGTGGGTTTGGTGCTGGTGTTCTTCCCCGGCCCGACGGTCGCGTGGGTCGGGCAGCTCATCTGGGCGATTTATACGCGCTTCAATTACGGGCATGAGTCGTGGCAGTTTACGCTGAGCATCGCGTTTTTCGCGTTCAGCACACTCCTGATGCTCGCCGGTTCGTTTTTGGAAAATCTGATGATGACAGGGCAAGCCCGAAAGCGCGGCATCCCCTGGTGGGAAATTGGCTTAAGCTGGTTCGCGATGATTGTGGGCGGCATCCTGCTTACGCCGCTGGGCGGGTTGGCTGCTGCGCTGTTGGCCTTGTTCCTGGTAGAGTATCAACGCCTGGGAAAGAAGCAGAAAGAAGCCTGGAACTCAACGAAAGCAGTGGCTTTGAGCTGGGGCTGGTCCACGCTGATTCGCGTCGGGATTGTGCTGGTGATGATCGCGCTCTGGGCGGCGGCGGTGATCTGGTTTTAGCATTTCCCGACCGGAAAGCTGCACAGGTCTCTCCCTAGCAAAGCGGCGCGCTCCGGAGGCAGCCGCGGGCGTTCGGCTCCGCAGGCGGCCCTGATTGTGAAAACTAAGGCATCGGTGGATTTGACTGGCAGAATTGGAAAGAACGCCGGGGGCTACTCACCGCTGCAGATGGCTTCACTGGCTTCCACGATCCGCATAATCGTCGGGTTATCCGCATAGGCGGAACGCACCTCCGCCAACACCTCAAGCGCTTTTTCGCATTTATCATCACCCGGGCGGTGCAGACCAGCCAACACGGAGCCGTAGATATAATAATATGTGACGGTGGTATCCGAAAGCGGCAGCCCCGTAATCACAATTTGCTCAGCTTCAGGGTCTTCACATTCGCGCGCTTCGCAGCTTGTGGCGGCGTCACAGCCGCGCACTGCGCACTGCAGCAGGGGGATGGAGCCTTCATAGTTGCGCGCCCGGTAATAGATGACCCCAACTTGCCCATAAGTGTCGGCGTTATACGGGCTCAGGGTCAGCGCCTTATAAGCGTTCCGTGAGGCCACCATCGCCTCACCCATACGCACATAAGTGTTGGCAATCAGCATATATGGGATTGGGTCTTTAATTCCCAGCTGTTCGTTCAGGCTGGCAGCCCGGTCAAAATATTCCAGCGCCACGTCATATTGCTCAAGGTGGCGGTAGAGCCTGCCCACGGAATTATACAAAAAGGTCAGGTTCGGGGTGATTTCAATCGCTTTTTGGTACTCACCGATAGCCAGATTGTATTCCCCGAGCACCTCGTAAAGGTAAGCCTGAATGCGGTGCACATCCATATACTGCCCGCCATTTTCCATCGCCTGGGCCATATACTCCCGCGCCTGAACCCATTTATATTGGTCCGTCAGAATCTCGGCGTAGTACGCCATCGCCAGCGTGTTCCGACTGTCCATTTGCAGCGCCATCAAAGCTTCAGACTCCGCTTCGTTCTGCAAATTTTGTGATTCTGTCCCCGCCAGGGTCGGGTTCGCGTTCCAGTTGAGGACAAAAGCGCGCGTGGCAAGCACGTCGGAATCGTTTGGCGCCAGCGCTTTTGCCTGATCAATCACCGATAACGCCTCCTTGAGGCGGGTCCGCCGGTCGGCATCGGTCGTCAGCGTGTTGGATGAGTAAACCATAATCTTGGAAAGCTCTATCAGGAGCTGGGTGTTAGTCGGGTCCATCGCAGCAGCTTTGTTGAAAGACTCAATTGCCAGATCCAGGTTGCCCGCCTGAAAATGGGTATTGCCCTCCACCATATACGAATTCACGGTGCGCGTGGGCGTGGGCGTTGGAAGAAAAGGCGGCCAGATTGCCCCCTCGGCATAACTGCGCAAGACCGCAATGAGAACCACAATCACCAGGAGCAGCAGCATTATCCGGTATGGATTGGATTGGTTCTTCGGGTTGCGAAACAGGTTTTGACGCTCTTTGATGTACATACTTATGGCGCCGGCGTCAGAGTCGGAACAGGGGTCCCCTGGGGGGTTGGAGATGGACCGGTGATGGGCGTCGCCGTCGGCACCGGCGTGGCGGTCGGCGGGTTAATCAGGTTCTCGCGGCAGATGCGAATCATCTCGTTGGCGTTAAACACACCGTCCGGGTCATCCGGAACAGTCTGAAGCATTCCATTGGCAACCGCGACGGCTTCATTACAGCGGTTAATCCGCGCCAATGAGAGCCCATAACGGCTGTAGGTTTCAATCACGTAAGTGGTATACCCCAGCGGCATCCCCTCAATGACCTGACCATTATCCGCGACGCCGCCCCGCACCGCCTTTTCAAGGTAGACCACCGCCTGGTTATAAGAATTGCTGCGATAGTACATGGTGCCCAGATGCGCGTACAGGTAAGCTTCCGTGGGTCCGTCTTTCAGGGCTTGTTCGCCATACTGGATAGCCTTCGCCCATTCACCCAGGTTGGCATACACGCGCGAAATAAAATAGTTGGGCACAGGGTCAGTAGGATTCAGCGAATAAGCCTTTGTGAATTCGAACACCGCCTCATCCAACCTGCCCAGGGTCATATAGTTGCGCCCCAAAGCCAAATGCAGCTGAGCGATGTTGGTGTTCAATTGAACCGCAACCTCATACTGTTCCGCGGCTTCGGCGTAGTTGCTGGTGATTTCAAGCACATAACCGCGCGCCCAACGCGACTCCAGCAGATTCGCGTCCAATGCCAGGGCTGTGCGGGATTCCTCAATTGCCAGGTCGACCGTATTCAGTTCATTTGCCCCGACTTCCACCCGCAGGGCGAGCAGGTATGCCCAGATAGCGTGCCCGATAGCGTTGTTCGGGTCCAGCGCGATGGCGCTTTGCGCGTCCCTTTCGCCTTCCAGGTAGTGCTTTTGCAAGCCCTTGGCCCACCCCAACAACGCGAAAGCATCGGCGTTACTCTTGTCCAGCAAAATGCAATTCTCGGCGTTCACCTGTGCCTGGGAATAATTCCCGGAGTAGATTTGCAGCCTGGCGATTTTCAAATAATTATCAATATTTTTAGGGTTGGCATTAATCGCGGCCTGGTAAGTTTCAATCGCCGCCAAAAACTTCCCTTCAATTGCCAGCCCGTCCGCTTCAATCTCAAAAGAAACCGGGTCGCGGGTTTCGGTCGGGGTCGGCACAAAAGGCGGCGCGATGTTTGGAGCAACGACCACATTAAAATAGACCAAAAAAGCGATGGCAGCCGTCAGCAGGATGATGAGCAGTGGGTTGCCGCGCCGGCGTTTCTTCCGGAGGGAGAGATTGCTTCCGCGTAAATACATGGTTGCATAATATCATCAAATTTAAAAGACCGTCAAGCAAGTTGCTACGGGCTGCCGGATGCCCTGGCAGGCTCCCCTCCGCATTCCTGCCGCAAATCGCGTATGGCGGCAGCCAGGTTCCGGGTCCGAAATTCGGTTCGGTACCCCCAAGCCAGAAAAGAGCGAGGCTTAGCATTCATCCCAGCCCGAAAATGGAATAAAAAACGCGCGAATTTCTTTCGCGCGTTTTTTCGAGTTCTTCGAGGGAGCCGCGTCCGCGGCTTGCCGGTTATTCTTTAATATTCGCGAGCATAAATTCCCAGTTAATCAGTTTTTCCAGGACGGCATCCACATAAGCCGGGCGGCGGTTTTGATAATCCAGATAATAGGCATGCTCCCAAACGTCAACTGTCAGCACGGGTTTCTTACCTTCCACCCAGGGCAGCCGGGCGTTGCTGGTTTTGTCAATGCTGAGCTTACTTCCGTCCCAAATCAACCAAGCCCAACCACTGCCAAATTGCCCGACCGCGGCCTCAGAAAACAACTTGCGGAAGGCTTCCACGCTCTCAAAGCTGTCTTTAATCAGGGCGGCGGCTTCGGCGGGCAGGTCGACAGATCCGGCGGGTGCCAGGCTCTTCCAATAAAAATTGTGATTCCAGACCTGGGCGGCGTTGTTAAACAGCGCGGTTTTGCCATCCTGGTAAGACGAGAGCACGATTTCTTCCAGGCTTTTGCCTTCCAATTCGGTCCCTGCGATCAGGCTGAGCGTCTTATCCACATACGCTTTGTGGTGTTTGCCGTGATGGAAGCTGAGGGTGTTCGCTGAAATGACCGGGTCCAGTGCAGTCTCAACAAAAGGGAGTTCGGGGAGTACAACAGGTGTTTTGGTTTTGATTGGAAGTGACATGTTTCCTCTTTTCTTTTTTATGCTAATGCCCGGG
>JAKQFH010000045.1 GCA_029556265.1 Chloroflexota bacterium
TGGACTGTGGAATATGGATGCTGAAGCTGAATTCCGGCCCAAACAAGCTGCCTTTTTCGGTTTGTAAACGCCAAACCCCGGCGTAATCCCCTTGATACCCGGGCGCGCTGAGTTCCACGGAAATATCTGTAACTTCTCCGGGCGCCAGTTCCCTGACGCGGGTTGGGCTCTTCCCACCCAGCAAACTGCCGCGGATGAAAACGAGTTGATAGCCGTTCCAGGGGCAGGCGCCAGTATTCTGCACGCGCCAGGTTTTGGAAAAGGTTTGCCCGGCTTGCAGCACAGTCCCGGGAGGAATGGTGACATCCTGCAGCAGGGCAGCCTGAGGTTCGCAAGGTGTGGGGCTGGGCAGCGGCGTGGTGCCCGGTGTTGGCGTTGGGGGCAGCGCGGTGGGGCTGGGGGATCCGACCAACACCGCTACCTCCGCGCTGGCAATCCGGCGGTCGCGCGCGTTTACCGCGACCACGGTGATGAGCACGGGGCCTTGCGCCGTAGGGACCCAGGGCTGTTTGATGATTGCTGAGCGGGCTGTATCCACGGCGGCGCTGTCTACCCGGGTCAGTTCCCCGTTCACGTACAGCTCCAACCGCGACCAACCGCGCCTGGCAGCAACCTGGGAAATAATTTGAGTTTCCTGGTTGACTGGCAGGAACGCGCCAGAGGAGGGGATGAGGATGATTACGAAATTATCCGGTTGGGTGGAGCAGGCGCTGAGCAGCAGAGCGCAGATGAGAGGGAACAGGCAGAGGGCGTGATGGCAGTTTTTGATTTTCACGGCAGGTAGCGGAGTAATTGATCTCCCGATCGATACGACGGAGCACTCAGGTCAGTCTGTAAGCCGTATTCTGTCGGGGATGTGCATCTATCTTGACAGCCTGTCACCAGGCTGCTCGAGCGGTCTACCCGGGGATCAACAGCGCCGAGCCAGCGCTGGCATCCGGAGATGCTTTTCTCCTGTTTGACCTTGCACCGGAAGGGGGTTGCCTGGCCGCCGGCATTACTGCCAGCGCCGGTGGTCTCTTACACCGCCTTTTCACCCTGACACGCTCGCGCGTGCGGTATGTTTCTGTGGCCCGATCCAGAAGCTCGCGCCTCTCCAGGGGTTACCTGGCTTCCTGCTCTGTGGTGTACGGACTTTCCTCACCGCCAAAGCTGGCAGCGCGCACACCCGACTGACCTGAGCAATTTTTATGATAGCGGAAAGGGAAGCAAAAGTCAATTGAGGGGAATGGCGGCTGAACAGGCCGCTCGGGCGGCAGGCTTCGGTTGAAATTGCCGCGTTGGTTAAGCTGGCGGTTAGCGGCTTTCTGTTTTTGACGAGTTAATCCGTGCGAGAAGGGGAGCCAAAGTATCCCTGATAATCATTTTGCCTTGTCGCGAGGTGATTGGAGATGCTTCGCCCCGTGAGGGATGGACGGGAAGCGGTTGGTGAAGTCGAAAATCTTTCGAGCGGTGGTTGTAATTACAGGTTGGGCGACCCAACCTAACAGAAAGTGGCGGCGAAGCATCCCTGATAGCCGGTTTGCCTTATCGCGCCGTGATCAGAGATGCTTCGCCCTGTGTGGGATGGAAGGGCATGATGTAAAAAGACCCGCCTGGCGCTTGGAACCCTTGAGCAAAATCTGCTATTGATGTAACTATATCCATTTTCCAGCCCGGAATATTTTAGGGTAGAATTGCGTTGACGGGTGTCATTTATCAATAATTGATGGAATACCAGCTTGTTTGGGCTGGACAATTCTGGAATTTGTTGTAAAATAAACTTTCGTGTAATTGGAATTATCGTTCGGAGGAAGAAGTTGGCTAATATTAAGTCTCAAATTAAACGGAATAAACAGAACCAGGCGCAGCGCAAGCGCAACCGCGTCTACCGCGGAGCGGCGCGCACCTATATCCGCAGGGCTCAGGCTGCTATCAAAACCGGCGTGGAAACTGACGCGCAAGCCGAAGTGAAAAACGCGATTAAAGCTCTGGATAAAGCAGTCAGCATGGGCGTAATTCACAAAAACAACGCCGCCCGCCGCAAGTCCCGCCTCGTTAAGAAGCTCAATTCCCTTCAGTAGGCGCTCAAATTTCCGTAAGATACGGGAGCCAAAAGGCTCCCGTATTTGTGTTAAGCCGCGAAGCGGGATGATATAATCCAAAAAACTACGCACAGGATGAAGGCATGTTTGAACAAGAAAAAGCGCTTTTAGAAGGTTACCTCAACAAATTCTGCGAGGAACGCTCTTTGCCGGCAGACAAACTGGAATGGCGCAGCATTCCTTTCAGCGGGGAATGGGGCATCGCGGCTCCGCTTTTCCCGCTGGCGGCAGCCGATTCCACCCGGACGCTGCCCGTGCCGCAGCATGCCCAGGCGCTGGCAGAAGCCTTGAGAGACAGCCTTGACCTTCCTGTCGGGTTTAGCCGTATGGAGGCGGTTCGCGGTTATCTGAACCTCTATTACGATTCAGGTCACTATTCCCGCAAGGTAATTGAGAACGTGCTTGCTTCCGGCAGTCAATACGGCTGCCGGGAACCCGAGGGCAGACCAGTGATGGTGGAATATTCCAACCCGAACACCCACAAACCCCTGCACGTCGGGCATTTGCGCAACGTTATCCTGGGTGGTTCCACCTGTAATATTCTGGAAGCCAGCGGTCAGCGCGTGATTCGCGCGAATTACCTGGGGGATATCGGGCTGCACGTCATCAAGTGGCTGTGCAATTACGAAAAATATCACGCGGGAGAACAGCCTGGCGAGGATAAAACTCGTTGGATGGGGGACCTCTTTACGGAAGCGGACCGCCGCTTTGCCTTTGAGGAAGGCTTTGAAGCCGAAGTGCGCGCGTATTTTGCCCGTTGGGACGCGCGCGACCCACACATCCTGGCGCTGTGGAAAGAGTCCCGCGACTGGTCTTTGGAAGGTTTCCAGCAGGTTTACGCCCTGTTGGGGGAACACTTTGACCGCATCTATTTTGAGAGCGAAGTGGAAGAACCGGGTAAAGCCGCCGTGGAACAACTGATTAAATCCGGCCTGGCGGAAGACGGACGCCCCGATTTGCCAGTCGTGATTAACCTGGACGAAATCCTGGGTACCAGGGAAGAGTATCGGGTGGTTATCATCCTGCGTTCGGACGGAACCTCGCTTTACGCGACCAAGGATATCCCGCTGGCGGTGATGAAATTCAACGAGTACGATCTTGAAAAATCCATTTATGTCGTGGACGTGCGCCAGACGCTGCACATCAAACAATTCCGGAAAATCCTTGAGCTGATGGGATATCCCTGGGCGGATAGAATCCACCACCTGGCATACGAAATTGTGAACCTGCCCGGGAATGTGACCATGTCTTCACGCGAGGGCACGGTGGTGCTGCTGGACGATCTAATCCGGGAAGCAACGCGGCGCGCGATGGATGTGGTACGCGAAAAAAACCCCGAACTGGAACCGGCCCGGATGCAGGCGATAGCCGAAGCCGTGGCCCTGGGCGCCATCAAGTATCCGATGCTTTCCAGGGAAAACACCAAGATGGTGACCTTCGACTGGGAAAGCGCGCTGGACTTTAACGGGCAATCCGCGCCGTACATTCAATATGCTCACGTCCGCGCGAACAGCATCCTGCGGAAAGTGGAAGGGCAGCCTGAGAGCGCTCCTGATTTTGACAAACTGAACCATGTAAGTGAAGTGGATTTGGTTGAGTTGATTTCGCGCCTGCCCGAAGAAGTTCAGCGGGCAGCAAAAGAACTTAAGCCCAATTTGCTGGCAAACTATGCCTATGAGCTGGCAAAAGGTTTCAATGCTTTTTATAACCAATGCCCCGTTCTGGGCGCGGAACCGGAATTGCGCGCGGCAAGGCTCGCGCTGGTAAGAGCGGCGCGCTGGTGCCTTGGGAACACATTGCGCTTGTTGGGAATCCGCGCGCCAGAAGTGATGTAAAATATTAAGTCTGAATATTAAATCAACACTTAAGGAGAACATTCAATGAGTCGTATTCGCACAATCATCATGGGAGCTGCCGGCAGGGATTTCCATAACTTCAACACTTTTTTCAGGGATAATGAGAAGTATGAAGTTGTGGCGTTTACCGCCACTCAGATTCCAAATATCGAAGGCCGAAAATATCCGGCTGCGCTGGCCGGCGTTTTATACCCAAACGGTATTGATATCTACCCCGAAGCGGAACTGCCCAGGCTGATCCGGGAACTGAAAGCGGATGAGGTCGTTTTCGCCTACAGCGATGTGCCGCATACTTATGTGATGCACAAAGCAGCCGAAGTGAACGCGCTGGGCGCGGATTTCCGGCTGATGGGCACTGCCGCTACCCAGGTTAAGTCTATTAAACCGGTTATCGGTGTGTGCGCCGTGCGGACTGGATCGGGCAAGAGCCAAACTACCCGGAAAGTCGCGGCGATTATGACCGGAATGGGCTATAAAGTGGCCGCCATCCGCCATCCAATGCCCTACGGAGACCTGGTGAAGCAAAAAGTGCAGCGCTTCGCGACTTATGCCGACCTGGACAAGCACGAGTGCACCATTGAAGAGCGCGAGGAATACGAACCCCACATTGACGCGGGCGTTATTGTCTACGCCGGTGTGGATTATGAAGCTATCCTGCGGGAAGCTGAGAAGGAAGTGGACGTTATCCTCTGGGACGGCGGAAACAACGATTTCCCGTTCTACGCCACGGATTTATTGATTGTGGTTGCCGACCCGCACCGCCCTGGGCACGAGTTCGCCTACTACCCCGGGGAAACAAACGTGCGGATGGCGGACGTGTTTGTAATCAACAAAGTCGACACCGCCAACCCCGATAACGTGATCGCGGTGCGCGACAGTTTGTTCCGTCTGAACCCGAACGCGGTGGTAGTGGAAGGCGCGTCCCCTATCTTTGTGGACGACCCGGAAGCCATCCGCGGGAAGCGGGTGCTGGTGGTGGAAGATGGACCGACCCTGACCCACGGTGGAATGGCATACGGGGCGGGTTATGTTGCCGCGCGGCGCTACGGGGCGGCTGAGATTGTAGACCCGCGTCCTTTCGCTGTCGGCAGTATCCTTGAGACCTACCGAAAGTATCCGGAGACCGGCAAGATTCTCCCGGCGATGGGCTATGGGGAGCAAATGATACGGGACCTGGAAAAGACAATCGCGAAAGCTGATGTTGATATCGTTGTCATCGGCACACCAATTGACCTGACGCGGGTTTTGAAACTGAACAAACCCAGCCAACGCGTGCGTTACGAGTTGGAGGAAATCGGGAAACCGACCCTGACCGATATTTTGAAGGCAAAATTTGGCAAGTAAGCCGGAAACAGCCCGCTTGGAACCAGTCGCAGGGGTCAGGTTTGCCTGACCCCTCTTTTATTCGGCTCTGACTTATAATAAGGGCGGCGAGGACATTCGCGAGGGAAAGCTTATGTTTATTGATTCGGTGATTATCACAGTCCGATCCGGAAAAGGCGGCGATGGAATGGTGCACATGCACCGCGAAAAATACCGCCCCAGAGGCGGACCTGACGGCGGTGACGGAGGGAGAGGCGGAAGCGTTATTCTTCAGGTTGTACCGACCTTGAACACACTCAACAGATTTCATCACAATGAAATATTCAGCGCGGAAAACGGGAAAAACGGCGGACCTTCCAACCAGTCTGGGAAATCCGCGCCGGATCGCATTATTCAGGTTCCACCAGGCACGATAGTCTACAACGATGAGACCACCCAATTGCTGGGAGACCTGGTTAACCCCGGTCAAACGCTGATCGTGGCCAAGGGCGGACGCGGGGGCAGGGGCAACCAGCACTTTGCCTCAGCCCGCAATCAGATGCCGCTCACCGCCGAACGCGGGGAGCCAGGCGAGGAATTTGTTCTCCGCCTGGAATTGAGACTCATCGCTGACGTCGGATTGGTTGGGATGCCTAACGCGGGAAAGTCGTCTTTTTTGGCGGCAACCAGCAACGCGAAGCCGAAAATCGCGGATTATCCATTCACGACGCTTGAGCCGAACCTCGGCGTGGTTGAGTTGGACGAAGAGAACAGTTTGGTGATTGCGGATATTCCAGGTTTATTGGAAGGCGCGCATGAAGGCATCGGGCTCGGGCACGATTTCCTCCGGCATTTGCAGCGCACGCGCGTTTTGATTCATATTTTGGATGGGCTTTCGGAAGATCCTTATGAAGATTTTCTCACCATCAACCAGGAACTGAGCCTGTTTGATGAACACCTGGGGCGGCTGCCGCAAATCGTGGTCTTCAACAAGATGGATTTGCCGGATGTGGAGGAAAAGTTTGAAAGCTTGCGCGAAAGATTTGCGCGGGAGGGCCTGGAATTACTGCCAATTTCCGCGGTGGCGCATACGAACCTGAAAATCGTGTTGTGGAAAGCGCATGACACCTTGAAACGCGCGCCGCTTGAGGAAATTGAACCGGAAATGCCGGTTTACCGCGCCGAGGAAGACCCCCGCGGCTTTTCAATTGAGAAAGAGGGGGAGCTTTGGGTTGTGCGCGGTAAGATAATTGAACGCGCGGCCGCCATGACCTATTGGGATCAACCCGGGTCCGTGCGCCGTTTCCAGCGTCTGATGAGCGGTTTGGGGGTGGAAAAAGCGCTGCGGCAGGCTGGGATTGAAGATGGCGACACGGTCAGCATCGGCGATTATGAATTGGAATGGCAGGATTAAAAATGTTCACCGACTGGGTGAGGGGGGCACCCAATCGGCGAACGCAACTATTTAATCATATGAGGTTGCTCTTGTCAAGCCATATCATCCTGTAATTACAAGTATTTTTGTGCTTGGTTTTGGGGAAATAAATAATTAATCTTCGAGGATTTTTACCGAAACCAGGGGCTGCTTTACGCTGGTAAACGGGAAGGCGCGACCCTGCCGGAAACACTATTAATCCAGGACAAGCCTTTCAGTGCCTGCCAGCCGGTCCAGCATGCGTTGGCTGACGAGTTCCAGTTGTTCGGGCTTGTTGACGAAATCCAAGGCGTCACTTTCAATCGTGAGGACGGGGCACAGGTCGAAACGTTCCATCCATTCGTCATAATACTGCTCAAGTAAGGTCAGGTAAGCCGGGTCGATGCTGTCTTCGATGGAACGGGCACGGATGCGGATACGTTTGAGCAGGACGCTGACCGGCGCTTTGAGGAAAATCAGCAAATCCGGTTTGGGGAGGGTGTTCACAATCAGGTCGTACAAGCGCAAATAGGCATGGTATTCCCTGTCTGGCAGGTTCCCCATGGCATTTAACGCGCGAGCGAATATTCGCGCGTCTTCATAGATACTGCGGTCGATGATGGTTGAACGCGGGGAATGGGCTAATTCCAGATGCTGCGCGGCGCGATTGCCGAGGAAGTAAATCTGCAGGTGAAAGGACCATTGACGCATATCCGCGTAAAAGTCAGCCAGGTATGGGTTGTCAGCCACCGATTCGTAAGCTGTTTGCCAGCCAAGCTTATCCCCAAGCAAACGGGTGAGTGAGGTCTTGCCGCTGCCAATATTGCCTGCCATAAGGACGAACTTCTTGGAGTTGTAACTGGCGCTCATATTATCCTTTTTGGGTTTTATAGTTTAGGCGCAGAAACGTCTGGACGTTAAGCAGAAACGCCTCCGGGGCGTCATAATGCAAATAATGCCCCGCGTTGGGGATGCGCGCCCATTCCAGATGGGGTATCTCTTTGAGGGCTCTCAGGGCGAAACCCGGTGAAATCAGGCTGCCAAGCTGGTTATCGCCGCTTATGAGCAAGGTCGGAAACCTGAAGGCGCTGGCGGTTTCGCGCCATCCGCTTGATTGTTGAGGGGGCCGTTTGAACCATCCCAGGTCGAAGCGCAGTTTGGATTCGGACCAGGCTTCGCGGGCGGCTTCATTCCATCGCGGGAAGTGTTCGGCACAGTATTCAAGCGCCGAAGCGAGTCCGCCTTTCGCCAGCCGGATGATAATTTCCGGTCTTGCCGCGTAATAAACTTGCGGGGGGATGTTGGGCAGGCATGTGGGTTCAAACCAGGGGATATCCGCGAGGATTAACGCCTCAACCCGCCCGGGGTTTCGCGCGGCGAACTGCGCGGCGGTCAGCGCGCCGAGGGAATGCCCCAGCAAGGCTGTTTTTTGTAAGCCGAGCCCGGCAATCAACTCTGCCAAATCTTGCTGCAAGTCAACGCCTTCGCCGGCAGTCAGACGATCTGAATTCCCATGCCCAAGCAGGTCCGGCAGGATCAGGTCGTATTCTTTTTCGAGGGAGCGCGCCAGTTCGAACCAACTGGAGTTGGCTTCAGTAAAACCATGAAGCAGAATCAAGGGAGGAAGCTCTCCGCCGGTACGGAGAAAAGCCAGTTTGTGTCCGCGCGCGGCGCATACGCCTTCAGTCCAGGTGCCCGTAACGATTATCCTCCGCAGCTTAGCATTCGCTGTGACCGCAAGTATAGCATTTACGGCAGCCTTCTTCGTTAATCAGGGTTGCCTGACCGCATTCGGGGCACAGCTCGCCGATTTGACGATGCTCCTTTTTTTCTTCCAAAAAAGGAAGCGGCTGGCCAGGCAGCTGTTCCGGGTCTTCTTCTTTCTCCCAATGCTGCTGGTAGAGGTATTCGTCCAGCGCTTTGGCGATGCCGTCGGGCAGTGAGCGCACGCGATTTGGACCAAAACCAAGCGATTTCCCGCCGCCGATGCCTGCCAGCTGCTCCATCACAACTTTAAGGCGTTCGCGGGGTTCGATGCTTGAGGTAATCCGCAACACATAGGAGATTAACCGCCCGAGGGCTTCGGAATGCGCGGCAGTTTCAGAGCCGGCTTTGGCGGTGTTGATAAACACCTCAAAGGGTTGGTCGCCGCCGTTTTCGTTGATGGTGATGAACGCTTTTCCGAGCGGGGTTTCTATGCTGTAAGTGTATCCTTTCAGGATGCGCGGGCGAGGTTTCTTTGTGTCTTTCCAGAAAGCTGGTTGTTCGGCTGCAACCGGGATGTTTTCTTCCGCCGCCGGCTGCCTGGCTTGCATGGTTGCCTTGGTTTCCAGGACGACTTTCTCGCGGGAGCCGGTGATGTAGACGGTGATCCCCTTGCAGCCGAGTTTCCAGGCTTCCATAAATGCCTCGGCGACTTCCTGTTCCGTCGCGCCGGGTGGGAAGTTTATCGTCTTGCTCAGGCTGTTATCCACGAAACGCTGTAAAGCTGCCTGCAAGCGGATATGTTCGCGGGCGCTGATATCGGCGGAAACAACAAACACATTGCGCAGCTCTTCCGGAAGGAGCGTGATATGCTGGCAGCTGCCAGCTTCAATCACCTGGCTGATAATTTGCTCTTTCTGGTCCGGGCTGAAGTCCAAACGGTCGAGCGCCGCCTGAAAAAGCGGGCTGGCGTAATTGAGGGTAAGGTCTTTGCCATGGTCATTTACGTGTCGGACGTAAGCCAGGGCGAAGACAGGCTCACAGCCGTAGCCTTCGCAGCCGGCGACCGTGCCGATTGTGCCGGTGGGGGCGATGGTTGTCTGGGCGGCGTTGCGTATGCCGTGTTCCCGGATGCCGTCCACAACCAGTTGCCAATTCACAGGCGGTCTGCCCCAATCACAGGTGTATGGGAAAAGCGGCTCGGGCGGTTTCCAGCGCAAGTCCGCGGGGTCGTAAATGCTGCCGGTGATGGCAGGGAACGGCGCCTGCTCGCGCGCCATCGCGATGCTGGTGAGCATGCAATGATAGCGGATAAATTCCATTACCTGCCCGGCAAATTCAAGCGATTCTTCCGAGCCGTACCGCACGCCGGCGTGGTACATCAGGTCTGCCAGGCCCATGATGCCCAGGCCGATACGTCGGGCGTTGAGCGCGGATTGTTTCAGTTCGGGCACCGCCGGCACATACGCGTTTTTATCCACGACATGGTCTAAAAAGCGGGTGGCGAGGACGGTGGTTTCGCGCAGTTTTTCCCAATCCACTTTGCCTTCCGGCGCCAGATGGCAGGCGAGGTTGATGGAGCCGAGGCAGCAGTTCTCGTATGGTCCCAGCCATTGTTCGCCGCAGGGGTTGGTTGCTTCCAGGTTGTACAGGTGTGGGACCGGATTGTCGCGGTTGGCGGCGTCCAGGAAAAGGGCCCCGGGTTCGCCGTTATGATGAGCCTGAGCGACAAATTTCTCAAAGAGTTCGCGCGCGCGGATTTGGTGATAGGTGCGGATTGGCAGTCCGGCGCGTTCGGCGGCTTCCAAAGTGCCAGAGAAAGACTTATACGCCGGCGCGCTCACGTCCGGAAAGCGCAGCTCCCAAAGCGCGTCAGCTTCAACGGCGCGCATAAACGCGTCGGTGATGGCAATGGAAATGTTGAAGTTCGTAATCGCGTTTTCGTTGGTTTTGCAGCTGATAAAATCCACAATGTCCGGGTGATCCACGCGTAGGATGCCCATGTTCGCGCCGCGGCGCGTGCCGCCCTGGGCAATCTCGCCAAAGGCATTATCGTACACTTTCAGGAATCCTACCGGACCGGTGGCCTGTCCGGAAGAAGTTTTTACGATGGCGCCTTTAGGTCGGATGCGCGAGAAGTTGAAGCCGTTGCCCCCGCCTGTTTGTTGGATGAGCGCGGCGTTGCGCAGCGTGGTAAAAATACCATCAGACGCCCTGCCCATATCATCGGAGACGGGAAG
>JAKQFH010000062.1 GCA_029556265.1 Chloroflexota bacterium
CACTGGAGGAGATTAAGTAAAATGAGTGCAATTCCAAAAGACCCCGAAGCCGTCCTGGACTATGCTTGGGATTGGAGCGATTGGCTTGACGCGACAACCACGCCTGCTGAAAGCATCACTTCACACACGGTTACGGTCCCGACAGGCCTGACGCTGGAAAGCTCAACGGCGGCGAGTGGGATTGTCACCGCGTGGATTTCGGGCGGAACTGTGGGAACGACCTACCGCGTGGAGTGCCTTATCACCACCAGCGCGGGCAGAACGGACGAACGCTCGCTGTGGATCACGGTTCAGGAGCGATAACAGGTTGAACTCATTCGAACAGCAGGTACTTGCAACCGACGGCGGGAACGCGCAGGAAAAAATGCGCCGGCTGTACGGAAAAGAACTGGACTATAGCAACGCGAAAAAGTACCTCGCGGGAATCAAACTGCACCTCTTGCACCTTGAAAAACTTGGAGCGGGCGCGTCAAGCGAACCCGCTCAGGCGCAAAGTTACACGCAAGAGGAAACGACATTCAACAAGGACGCATCCCAGACCGTCAAGCGCGATGTGTACCTCACGCCGGAAGAAGCCGCCTCGCCCACCTCGATTATGAAAAAGTGCGGCTTTGACCCGCTGCTTTGGGAAGTGGTGACCTGCAAGCTCGTTACCGGTTCCTGGGATGTGACGATAAAAAACGCGGACGGCGAAGGTGTTCTGCACACGAACCGGAAGTATTCGGTTACGCTGACGGTCAAGCCGCTTGGCGGCAGGCTCACATCCGACCAGATTATGGACGTGTTCAAAGCTCTGCCGCCCGTGAAGCTGGAAAGCATCCGGCACGAAGCGGGTGACTTCATGCTGGAACTGCCGATTATGGATTTCCACTTAGGCAAGCTGGCGTGGCGCGAGGAGACCGGCGCAGACTACGACCTGAAAATCGCGGAGAAGCTCTGGCGTGAGACGGTGCACTCTTTACTGAGTAAAGCGCAATTGGCGGGCAGGCCTGAATACATCTTGTTTCCAATCGGGCAGGACTTCTTTCACTT
>JAKQFH010000064.1 GCA_029556265.1 Chloroflexota bacterium
CTGCCCGGCGTATTTCTGGATGATTTCAACGCTGCCATCCGTTGAGCCGCCATCGATCACCCAGTATTCGAGGTTCGGGTAATCTTGGACCAGCACTGAACGGATGGTTTGCTCGAGGAACTGGGCTTGGTTATACGAAGGCGTGATGATGGAGACGCGCGGTAGATCCATAGCGCTGATTCTACCTGATAATATTGGGAAAACTTTCTACAAGGTTTGCTGAGCTTGCCTTGCTTGCTCAAATCTGTTTTAAAAGGGATGTTGGGCTTTACATTCCTGCACCAAAGCCTGGTAAAGGGCCGGCTCCTGCACGGCAAAGATGTTGCCCCAAGCGCGCGGGCTCTTCAGCCGGCATGGGTACTCAGCGAAGCGCCGCCAGCTGTGCTGCACGCCATATTTCTCGATCGGGTACCATTCTGAAACTAGCAGGTAGTAGCCTTTTCCGGCCAGGAATTGCGCCAGCGCTTGGAAATCATAGCCCAGGGGCAGAGTCTTGAAATCATCGAACTCGCACAAAATCAGGCGCGGCTGTCCTGCTGCCCAGGGCCAGCCCTGCAGCACCATCAGGTCGTAGCCTTCGGTATCCACTTTAAGGAAGTCAATTGCTTGCGCCGGCAAGCTGGCTTCGGCTAAGAAGTTTGCTAGCGTCGTAACGTCCACGCTCGTGCTGGCCTGATGGCTGGGCAAAAAGCTCTTCAGGGAGCTCACGCCGCTGGATTGGCTGCTCTGGAAGAAAGCTGCGCCCTGCTCGGCTTGGTCGGAGAGGGCACGTGGGTCGATATGCACGTTGGGCAGGACTGCCGTGTTGGCCGCCAGAAGAGCGCGGTTTTGTGGGTCGGGCTCAAAGGCATAAACCTGCCAACCGGCCCGGGCGAAGGGCAGCAGCGAGGTGCCATGATGCGCGCCCACGTCCAGCATGACGCCGGTTTGATTGAGCTTCGCAAAGGCACCCAGGACCAGCGCGGGTTCATCCGGGGAAAAGGGGTGCAAGAGGCGCGAGCGCGCAGTGAGCAGGGCATCGCCCAAGCCTTTTTCGGCGCTTATCTTGGTAAACGTGTGCACTTTGCTCTTCAAGCCCATCTTCATCTCACTTGAGTGAAAGTTATGGAAATCTAAAGTCATTTTATCCTGATTATAGCCAAAATGGGGGATCAATTTAAAATAAGCTCGAGTACTTGCAGGCACTTGGCCTTAAGAACTCAAAAAAAGGAGACCTATGGTCAACTTCCTCGCTCGTGCCCTACGGGCAGGCTTCACACTCTAGTGACCGGCGAGAACGGATTTCGTGTTCTTTCGTTGTCTCCTGACCATGAAAGAAATTTGACCTTTAGGTCTCAAAGAGGGAGACCTACGGTCAACTTCCTCGCTCGGTCAGAGATCGGCGAGAACGAGAAAACCTACGGTCAGGTCTCTCGCTCGGTACCCTACGGGCAGGCTTCGCACTCTGGAGACCGGCGAGAACAAAAATTAGGCGCAAACTAAATTAACGGAATAGGCTGTTGTACTCGACCTTGGGGAAAACTGTCAGCTTGCCACCGATGGTGGCATCCAGCACCTGCCTGCCAGCGCGCGCGTAAGCTTCCCGCGCCATCCGGTAAGCTAACTCCGAGGTTTCGAGATCCGGCAGCTGCCAGCGGAAGCCCTTGCCAAAGTAGGCACTGGAAAAATGATTGGGGTCGTCGCCCTCGGATTGCACCGTGGTGTTGGGTTTGCCCTGGGTTACAAAGCTATGATCAACACCCACTAGGATAACCGTGGAAAAGCCCAGGTGATAAGCCAGCTGCAGCGCCACGTATGTTACCGTGGCGCCTTCCCACACCCTCCCGCGCACGTCGGTGGCAAACTTGGGCGTGGTATAGGTGGTGTAGAGGTAGGTGATATCCTCTGCCATGCCTAAGTAGCGCCTGGCACGCCAGGAAAAGAACTTGGGCAGCTGCAGCGCACGGAATTCCTGGGCACTTTGCTCGATTACCAGATCGTTGATAGAAACGAGGCACGAAGGCGTGAAGTGCAGCTCGTCCGCCGCCAGAAAGATGCGGTTAAAGCCAAAAGTGAATTCATCCTTGAGGAGGGTTAGATCCGTTTGGCGCAGGCTCGGTCCGTTGCCAATCAGAAAACAACGCTCACCCTTATGAGAGTCTTTGAGTGCTGCTAATTTACGGTTGGACTCCCGCCGCCAAGGGTGCAAATACGCCGAGGGCAGCTCCGGCAGCCGGCGCAGGCCGTCATAAGCTTGGCGCGCAAAATTCATCAAGCTCGAATCACGTTGAGGCTGATTTTTCGCACTCATCATGCCTACTCGGTGCTCAGGCGTGCTGAAGCGCCGCCATCCACCACCACTGACTGACCGGTTATATAGCCAGATTGGGTGTTATCAGCCAAGAAGTAAATCACACTGGCGATCTCGTGCGGCTTGCCAATGCGCCCGTTGACAGTTTTACGTGCCAACTCCGCTTTCTGCTGCTCTACGCTGCCCTGGGCTAAGTGCCCGCGGTTGAAGCC
>JAKQFH010000081.1 GCA_029556265.1 Chloroflexota bacterium
TCCGGCGAAGAAGTGGATGTTTACCAGGAACTTGGCGATTGGCGCAGGATTGAGCCAAACGGCTGGTCGTCCGCGGAATGGCTGCAGCGCGTTGGCGAAACGCCGCCAGGTGAAGGGGAGAACATATTCTATTCCCAACGCGACCCGCGCTGGGGTGAAGATTATATGGGAGCGTCCATCATCAAGATGAAAAACGAAGGCTGCCTTGTTACGGCAACCGCAGCCCTGCTCACCAGGCTTGGCTTCCCCGAAACGCCTGGAACATACAACGATAAAGCAAGCAGGCAGGGCGGGTATCAGTATCCCAACCTGATGTATTGGGGCTTCCCGCACATTCTTTATCCACAAATTGTCAAATCAGAGGATAAGAGCTTCAGCTACGGCACGGGCTTTGAAAGTTACCTGAATAATATCCTGAACGACGGCAGGGACGCGCTGGGGATGGTGGACTTTATTCCAGGCGGAACATTCAACCAGCACTGGGTGCGCATCTACAAGCGCGAGGGTGGGCTGTACTACTTGCACGACCCCTGGTACGGCAACTCACAAGCCCTGAACGCGCGTTATCATAAACTGTTCCGCATCGTAGGATATCGGAGGACGGCATAATGGCAACGAGAACAAGTGTAGGCAGCGGCAACTGGTCATCTGCCGGAACGTGGGATACAGGCGTGCCTATTGATGGGGATGATGTCGTCATCGCGAGCGGGCATACAGTTACCTTTGACGCAGATCATTCAGCCTTCACGACCGGCGTGAAAATTACCATCACGGGCACACTCAACCACGCGTTGAGCGGCGGTCCGTATAAGCTGTTCCTAAAAGCGGGCGCGGCAGCAATAACCGGAACAGGAACTTGGAATGTCGGCACGTCCGCCAATCCAATTCCCTTTGCCGTGAAGCACACCATCCCAGGCGGGGCGGGTTGGAGTGTTACCGGAAAAGCCACGACCGGACTGACCTGTACCATCTACGGCACAGAACCATCCCATAAATGGGTCAGGTTTTCTGCCAACGAAGCTGCTGGTCAAACGGAATTGAGCATAGACACGGACATAACCGGAGAAGCTAACTATTGGAAAACCGGAGATAAAGTTCTCATTTCTACCAATAAGGGATGTACT
>JAKQFH010000083.1 GCA_029556265.1 Chloroflexota bacterium
TGGACATTTCCGACTTCCAGCAATCCGTTTATTGCTAAGGAAGAAATTGAGGCGGCTAAGCGGGATTTGCCTGAGATGATATTCAGGCAGGAATACTTGGCAGAATTTATTGATGACGCCGGTGGCGTATTCAGGCGGGTACAAGAGGCTGCTGTTTTAGAACCAAAAGAGTATGAGGAAGGCAAGCAGTACATTGCAGGGGTTGACGTTGCGGCTTCGGTTGATTTTACTGTTGTATCTGTACTGGATGCTGAATCAAAAGAGATGGTTTATCTCGACCGATTCAACCGCGTTGATTATCCAGTGCTAATTGACCGGCTGGAATCGGTCTACCACCGCTATCACCTTACTTCGATGGTGGTTGAGACCAATAGCATTGGCAGACCGGTGATTGATGAGCTGGCAACGCGTGGACTGAATATTGTGCCATTTACGACCACGAGCGCGACAAAGCAAGCGATTATACAGAGTTTACAGTCAGCCCTTGAAAATGGGTCAATTTTAGTCTTAAACAACCCTGTGCTTATTGGGGAGCTATTATCTTTTGAGAGCAAGCGCGCGCCGTCGGGTTCGTTCACGTACTCCGCGCCGGATGGAATGCACGATGACTGCGTGATGAGCCTGGCTATTGCGTGGAGCGGATTGCACGAAAAGCGTGTTGAATATTTACCAGGACTTTACAAATAGGCGGTGACCATGACAGACAATTACATATTGCAGGCGCTTTCGAAGCTTTTGCGCGAGAATGAATCTGACCGGTTGGAGAGTTTCCAACGCCGCCGGGAAGCGTACGTTTCCGGCGGGGGGAAGCCGCTGAAGACGGACAGCGGCGGGTTTGACGATTCCGTGCGCTTGAATTACGCGCGGATGGTGGTGGACAAGGGCGTGGCGTTTTTGTTCGGAAAGGACGTGGGCTTTGAGCTGGTGGAAGGCGCTCAGACGCCGGCGGAGGAGTGGCTGGACGGAGTTTGGAAGGCTAACCGGAAAATGAGCCTTTTGCAGAAGCTGGCTACGAACGGCGGCATTTACGGGACGGCGTTCTTGAAGATACACCTGCAGCCGGGGCGCGACCCGAAGCTGGTTGTGGTGGATCCGGAGACGGTGAGCGTTGCGCTGGACCCGATGGACGTGGATACGGTGCTGCGTTACACCATCCGCTACCAGACGACGGACCCGAACACGGACAAAATCATATCCGTGCGGCAGGTGATGGCGCAGGAGGGACTGCAGTGGCTCATCACGGACGAAATTGGGGATGTGGGCGGGGCGACGTGGCAGACGGTGAACACGCAGGTATGGCCGTATCGCTTTGCGCCGATGCTGCACTGCCAGAACCTGATCGCGCCGAACGCGTTTTGGGGGGTGAGCGACATTGAGGACGACCTGCTGGAAGTAATCGGGAAGGAGTCGTACACCGTCTCGAACATTCTGAAGATTCTGCGCTACCACGCGCACCCGAAGACCTGGGCGCGGGGCGTGAGCGCGGCACAAATAAAAGTGAATCCGGACAATATGATCGTGCTGCCAGGGGAGACGGCAACGATTCAGAACCTTGAGATGCAGAGTGATTTGGCTTCGAGCATCGCGATGCACAAGGAGCTGCGGCAGTTCATCCATGAGCTGGCGCGGGTGCCGGAAGTGGCAACGGGCAGGGTGGAGAGCATTGGGACTTTGAGCGGCGTGGCGTTGGAGATTCTGTACCAACCGCTGTTGGAGAAGACCGAAGCGAAGCGCATGACCTACGGTGAAATGTTGGTGGAGCTGAACCGGCGGCTGCTGGCAATTGGCGGGTTTGGGGACGAGAACATGACGGAACTGCGCTGGCAGGAGCTGCTGCCTAAAGACAAAGTTGCGGAAACGAACGCGGCTTTAGCCCTGAAGCAATTAGGCGTGAGCGGCGATACGCTGGTTCAGCAGTTTGGATACGACCCGGATCTGGAGCGTGAGAAGCGGGCGAAGGAAAGCGATCTT
>JAKQFH010000011.1 GCA_029556265.1 Chloroflexota bacterium
AGCCCGCGCTGTTTCATTTCACCCTCTGGATACAGCCCAGCAGGGAACAGCGTAAGCATCAATCCAGCCGCAATTCCGTTTGGATTTCCGCTGGCAACACCACTGATAAATGACGAACCAGGCATCCGGTAGGATAAGTACTCATCCGCCCGCGCCTTCGCTTCGTCCCACAGCTCCCCCTGCTTCTCTATCATCGCGCGGATAATCGCGTCCGTGTCGTAGCCCTCTTCGGTTGCCATATTGGACAGCCAGAACTCAATGTAGTAATCGCCTACCAGGTCATAGGGGGACATTCCAGCAATCTTTCTGAGCGTGTCCTCTGGCGCTGCGACTATCTTTCCTATCGCCGTCAGGATACCACCAAAAGCGCCGCCAACCGACTCACCCTGCGCCGCCAACGCACGCCCCTGCCTGGTCATCGGGAAGCTGGTTATTTTCTCCTTCTGGTCTGTGGCAAAGTAGTATGGGATTGTGAACCAGGGCGCGGGCATCATAGACCACGACATTGCCGACAGTGGGTCTATAATGTCAGAGTTTGTAGCTATTACCTCTGCCGCAGCGGAGTTCCAAATTTTGCCGCTCCCAGCCTTGATAGCTTGCAAGCCAGCCTCTTCTGAGATTAGCTTTGACCTTACCATCGCGTTGATACGGCTGATAATCTGGTCTTGTATGTCTCCGCTCAAATCAGCAATATTCGCGATTGGCTGTATGAGCGATACCAGCGGGAGCATCTTTGCCATCGGGTCAATGAACATCGCGTCCCCCATATAATCAGGCAGCCAGGGGGTGTAGAAGCGGTGCTTACCAGCAAAGCGTGACGGGAGTTTCAATCCGTTACGCTGAAGAAGTTGTCTATACTTTGTATAAGTTATTGCCAATGACGGTTCGGATACGCAGCGCTTAGCCCACTCACCGATAGAGCGGGTTGTCCAGAAGTGATACGGAAACACAAAGTCCAGCAAGTCATCCGCGCCAGTGCGCTCCGTGTAGTCCAGCAGGGCATTGTCCATCATCGCCTTGCCGTAATCAATGGCGGTTGCTGTCCGTATCTGGACATCCTTTTCCCAGCGCTTCATCAGTCCCAAGACCTCCGGCGACTTCGCGAGTTCATCTGGTAGCTGGAACTTGTATTCCTGCTGTTCGCCAAGCCTTGTTTGGAACTCATCAAAGATTGCGCTGACCACGCTGTCAATCGGGTGCGTTACAATCTCCATCATCCCAAGCGCGTCCATCCGCCCTTCGGGAACAGATGCCAGCGGGTATTCCGTGATAGGCGGAAGCTCCTCTCCGGCAACCTCTTTGGCAATGACTATATCGTCTAACTTCCCCCATACTATGTCTGCCAGCGCAAGCTCATCCGCA
>JAKQFH010000024.1 GCA_029556265.1 Chloroflexota bacterium
AGTGGGACCATAGCCAGGGCAGCGGTAAAAATCAGGGCGATGACCAGAGAGAGGTTCTTCTTCATCTGTCACCCTCCTTCGTTCCAAACAGCCCTTGCGGACGGAAAATAAGTATGATCAGGAAAAGCAGTAAACCCGCAATCAATCGGTAATTGCCTCCGATAAAGAAAGCTGTCGCCGATTCTGTTACGCCCAGGATGATGCCGCCCACGAAAGTACCAATCATGCTGCCCAGTCCGCCCAAAACCATCACTACCATGCTCTTGAGCGTCCAGTTCAGCCCCATGGATGGATCAACGGAGTAACAAATGCTGACCAGTGTCCCGGCTACTCCCGCCAGAGCGCAGCCAATCACAAACGCGAGCAGGTAGACGCGATGAATGTTGATTCCCATCAACGAAGCAGACTGCCAATCCTCGACGGTGGCGCGGATAGCTTTGCCGGTATAGGTCTTTTTCAGGAAGATTTGCAGGGAGATTAGCGCCACAACTGAAATTGCCAGGCTAATGAGCCTGACTGCGGGGAAACGTACGCCTGCCAATTCAAAAGAAAGCCCTGAGTACGCGGTGGTAATGGAGCGATCATCCGCGGTCCACAAGCGCAGGGCGACATTTTGCAGAATCGTTGAGAGACCGAAGCCAACCAGGAGGGAATTTTGAATTTTCTTTTCCGTTTCCAGCTTGATCAATCGAGAGAAGATCAGGCGGTATAAAATGAAACCGATCAGCAAAAGGAAAATGATTGTGAGAGGTATGGAAAGAAAGGGGTCGATCTTGAGAAGTTTGAAAATCCAGAAACCGGCGTACCCGCCCAGCATGAGCAGTTCGCCGTGCGAAACGTTCAGGAATTTGGAAACCCCAAAGACTAATGAGAGGCCAACCGCAGCCAATCCGTAAAGCGCACCTATGAGTATTCCATAAACTATGTTTTGTGCCAGTGGTTGAAGCATAGTGTCCTCTCGTTAGCCTAGATAAGCGCTGCGCACTGATTCAAAGGAAAGCAGGGCTTCGCCGGAACCCTCACCGACGATTCTGCCGTTTTCAATTACATAAGCTCTGTCTGCCAGCTCCAAAGCCGCGCGGACGTTCTGTTCCACCAGCAGGATAGTGACACCCTGCTTGTTGATGCCTTTTACCATCTCAAATATCGCGTCGACCAAAATCGGCGCCAGACCAAAGGAGGGCTCATCCAACATCAATAGCTTCGGTTTCGACATCATCGCGCGTCCGATGGCGAGCATCTGCCTTTCTCCACCGCTCAGGGTGCCGGCACGCTGCGTTAGCCGTTCTTTGAGGCGTGGAAACGTTTCAAAAACATGCTCGATGGTTTCAGCGCGGTCTTTCCGCGCGCGCGCGCCGTAGGCGCCCAATTCAAGGTTTTCCATCACGGACATACCTGCAAAAACCCGCCCGCCTTCCATTACCATGGATATACCCAAATCCACAATTTTGTCGGGTGGAACTTTCAACAAATCGTGGCCGTCGAATGAGATATTTCCCCGAGCCGGCCTGAGCAATCCGGTGATGGATTGCAATGTCGTCGTTTTCCCCGCCCCGTTCGGACCAATCAGGGAAACCATTTCCCCTTCCTTGACTTCAAGGGAAATGCCCCATAAAGCCTGCAAATCTCCGTAGTAGGTATCAATCTCAGTTAGTTTAAGCATGGCTCTTCCCCAGGTAAACATCGATTACGCGCGGATCATACATGATTTGCTGGGCAGTGCCCTCGGCCACTTTCTCGCCCATGTTCAAGACGATAATGCGATCCGAAAGCCCCATGATAGCCTTCACGATATGCTCAACAATAAGGATAGTAATACCAGAAGCTCTGATTTCCCTGATGGTGTCCATCGCCTCGTCTGCTTCAGCGTGGTTCAACCCCGCCATTAACTCGTCGAGCAGCAGGAGTTTAGGCTTTGCTGCCAGCGCGCGCGCCAACTCCAGACGTTTGCGCTGCATCAAAGTCATATCTTTTGCCAACATAGTTGCTTTGCTCCGCAAACCAACTTTTTCAAGCATTGTCAGCGAGTCTTCTTCCGCCAGTTTCAGGTTCATCGTGGCTTCTTTGCCAAAGGCTCTGCCTATCATCACATTTTGTACAGCGGTAAGGTTTAGGAAGGGTTTGATCAGCTGAAAAGTACGCGCGATTCCGTTCCCGCACATGCTGCTGCGAGCGGTTCCAGCAATTTCTTTGCCATCAAACAGGATTGAACCGCTGTCTGGTTTTAGAAAACCGGTGAGCAAGTTCAGGGTGGTGGTTTTTCCGGAGCCATTCGGTCCAATCAGGCCGACGATTTCGCCGGTCTGGATTGAAAAATCCACATTATTTACTGCTTTAAGACCCCCAAAGGCTTTGTTTAGCTTCTCGACTTGTAATAGCATAACTCTCCTTTTGTATGCCATCTACTTTCAGTGGTGGGCGGCTCAATTATTGTTTATGCTACACTGGGTATCTTCTCCTCGAATTGCCACTTTGTTTTTCTTAAATCTATTTCTTTTTTCAAGTCCCGCATCCATTCACTTTGCTGAAATCAGATGCATCACCTGGTAAAGTTTTGCTGACCCGGGTGATTAATGGACTATCCGCCAGCAAGGTAGGGAAAGTAACACACCCGGCTGCCATTATAAATTTTATCAGTCCATTGGCTTTGCTTACCGTCGATCGTAATAATTCCAACCAATTCCTGATTAATCTTCAAATGAACTGCCAGTCGCAAGGCCGTCGTTGGGAGCGCCAAGTCTATTACACTTAGCATGCTCCCATTCGCCGCCAATTGACCAAACAATTCAACCTCAATCATGCCAGTCTTCAAGTGCCGAGAACACCTGGTCCAGGTCCTCATCAGGCACATCAAAGACCGCCTGGTGAGGAGGCAATGGTTCCGTTTTCATATACTCCGGAAGCCGGTAATCTTGGGAATTGATGCCAGCGCGCCGGTTGAACTCCAACTCCATCCTGAGCACGTCCCGATTAAACTGGTTATAGTCCTCCACGGTCCAACCCCAGCCGTATACGCCGTTAATCATATCCACGCAAAGCTGCGGTTTGGAAATGATAGGGGGACGGACGAACAAACAAAGCCCAGTGCTGTCCAACATGGCGGAGATTATCTGGAGCTTGAAACTCAGCTCCTTCTGCCCCTGGGTTCCAAGCGGGTTTACTTCATTCCTGGCTCCAAACGCGTTGCCCGCGGTATGGTCCGCGCCCTGAGGGGAAGTGGCATAGGTGACGCCATTGCCTTTTAGCGCGCGTGGGTCGTAACCCGGCATTGCCTGGCCAAGCGCGGCCGGAACTCTGATGTTTCCAACGGCTATACCTGTCGCCACGGCGCCATTTCCGATAGCTTGACCCAATTCCGTGCCTTCCGACACCTGATTGAGGAGCGCGGCAATGCTGGCGTAATCGCCAAACCGCGCGAAGCCAGCTTCGATAGCTACGCCGAGAGCAGCGCCAGTCTCGATGGTATCCAGTCCCAGGTCATTGCAGATGTAATTCAACCTGGCAACATCATCGAGTTTGCCTAGCCCAAGGTTGGAACCAAGCAGCGCGATGGTCTCATACTGCAGCGTGGCAACTATTGGCGTGCCGTTCTCATCCACATAAACATTCCGACAGGCTATGGCGCAGCCGGGCATGCAATTCACGCCAACCTGGCCGCCTCTTTCCAGGATTGTTTTACGCAGGGTCTCGCCGCGCAGGGATTCCGAATCTTCGAAGCGCCCATTACTGAAGTTGCGTGTTGGAAGCGCGCCCATTTCATTAACCGCTGCGACAATCGAAGCAGTACCGTAAAGATGCTGCGAGCCTTGTTTGCCTAATTTGGGGCTTTTAGTTATCTCGAGAACAAAATCCTTATTCGCGTTGCGGACCAGTTCTGGAACTGCCAGAGCTCTGCGGTTTTCTTCTTTTTCGATCACAATCGCTTTCAGGTGCTTGCTGCCCATCACGGCGCCAATGCCGCCTCGCGCAGACATATTGCAGCGTTGGTCATTAATGCCAGTTACCGCAACGCCAGCGCCGCGCAGCATCTGCTCGCCAGAAGGACCGATGGAGATGACGGAATAATCTCCCCCGTAGCGTTCCTGCAGCAACGTTGATGTGGCATAATTGCCTTTTCCCCTCAAGTCATCCGCTGGAAGCAATTCTGCCTGAAGACCCTTCCTCACGAGCAGCAAGTAAAGCTTGTCGTCGCTTGGCAGATCTTCAACAATTATCGCCCGAATACCATGACGACCCAGCACGTCTCCCGCGGTGCCACCGGAATTTGCTTCCTTGACGCCGCCAGTGAGCGGGCTTTTCGCTCCGATGGAGAGGCGCCCGCAGGCGGAAACGCCTGAGCCAGCTAACAATCCCGGCGCAATGACGAGTTTGTTTTCCCGGCCTAAGGGGTCGCACATGCCCGGAACTTCTTCGAGCAATACTCTGGCTATCAAGGCCCGGCCGCCCAGCCGTTCATAAGGCAGCGTTGCAGGTTCAAAGTGAACCTGCAACGTATTCATGTTTACACGGAGTATTTGCATAAAATTCCTCAGCAGAGCTTATCGATTTACGGGGGGTACGCTACGGTATATATGTGCGTGCCGCCGTTTAGCGGACCTTTCAGGAGCGCGTCTATTTGCTCCTTGGGCCGCATGGTGACTTTTTCAGCGGGGGGCAGTTCCCCAGCCGGGAATTTGGTCATGATATCCCCGATGAGGCGCACCATGTAATCCAAGAGCGCGTTCAAGCCGGGTTTTGCTTTTTCCGCGTCCGCAAGAGTTGGCCGTCCGATGACGCCTTCAGGGTAAACAAGCACTTCCGCGCCGCCCAAACCAACATGCTCATGTCCCTTTATGGGGGCGTGATACACCTCTCCGCCTTTGTCCACGTGTCCGGGCGGCAGAAAGCCTTCCGGCTTGGTATCCACAACCAGGCTCATATCCATGAATTCCGGGAAAAGCGCCAGGGAGTAAGATCCTTCTGCCTCGTCAGCATGCTGGAAAGGCGTCTCGAAGGGGCCGCCGTGCGCTTTGTCCTTGAGGTAATCATGGATCACGGTCGGCCAATGCAGGGAAATGAGAACCGCGGGCACCTGGTACTTTTTTCCGAATTGCTGCAGGGCAAGCGGAATGACTTCCTCCTGCCCATGCCCATTCAGAAAGATTTGCTTGCGAAAACCCATGTTCCACAAGCCGGCGATAATAGCCCGCAGGTTTGCCAAAAACGCATCTTCCGGCACAACAACGGTACCGGGCATACCCAGGTGATTGAAAGGATGGGATCCATACCAGACAGGTTCCGCAATGGTGCAGCCTGTTTTCAAGGCGACCTGTTCCGCCATGCGAGTCACCAGGAAGGTATCCTCACCCAGAGGTTGCCCAGCTCCATGGCATTCCGTACTGCCAACGGGAATGATTATCAAGTCATTCGTCTTTAGTCGATCCCGTATCTGCGTCATGTTCATGGTCTGCAGATAGAGACCCTCAGCTTTTTCCATTCTGCCACCATCCGGTGGAAAAACCCATTCTCCCATAATCAAATCCTTTCTTAGACCGCCGGGATGCACATATCGGGCGAGTTCTTACCGGATTGGGTCAGTTCTGGATAGTACCTGTTCAGCATCTCAACAACGATGGAAGCCTGATCTGCCATCTTTCTGCCGTCGGCGGCAGAGGTCAGTGAACCGTGCGCGGAAACCACTGAGTTGCCGGTCTTGCAGTGCACAGGGGCAGCCACGCGAACAATTTCCGGTGCTTCGTACACGCGGATGAAACCGCCGGAGGCAGGGGGATTGTCGGTATGCACATCCAGCGGAACCTTAACAGCGGCGCGCAGCGCGGCAATCATCGGAATCTGGAGGTCGCGCACAGGGTTAATCGAATCGGCGCCCAGACTTTCGAGAAGTTTGAACGAGCAGGGGTTACACTGACCCAGATGGGCAGAGCACTTGAATCGGATATCCGCGGGCAGAGCGCCGTCGCGGCGCATTTGGTTTGCCAGCCAGAGCATGCCCTCATCGTAGATCAGGAAACCACGGCAGCCGTATTCATATCCGCGCTTGATATCTTCAATCGCGCGCAGCACCTGTTCCATACCGCGTAAACGGTAGCTGATGCGAACACCCTGAGAGGAAAGTACGGTCGCGCCGGTATCGTAAGTGGCACGGGGACCAACAGAGAGCAGCAGTTCGCAGCCGTAGTCGTGACACAGGCGGCAATATTCCTTGATTTCTTCCTTGGTGTGACGGAACATACCGTAAGTTTCGGTAACGCGATTGACGATGATGCCGTTTTTTGTGGCAGTTTCCAACAGCGCGGCAACGGATTCTGCCGTGTTTACAGTAGGGACTTCGATGCGGAACGCTGCGCCGTCAGGGAAACGCAGTGTGGAAGATGGCATATCGAACAAGTCGCCTTCCGGAAGCCCAAGGCTTTTTACATACTTTCTGGTCTCTTCAAACATCTCTTAATCTCCGTTTCTTAAATATTAATTATTGCATGTGACTTGGAAGCGGCGGGCAATATACCCATACCAATTTCAATGGTTCATCACCAATGTTTTCGACACGGTGTTTTTTTCCGATTGGTGAATAAAAAGCAGTCTCCGGGCCAATTTCCCACTCGCCCTCGCCTTCAATAACCAGTTTTGCACGCCCGCTGATCAGGAAAAGGACTTCTTCAGACTCGGTATGCACGTGATCCGGAATCATGCTGCCTACCTCTGTGATATTCATTCCCATGGAAACATTAATCACGCCGCCGAACTTTGGGGCGAGAAGCAGCTTTGACCTTCGCGGCGGTTCCCGATATTCTCCTTCCACATCGGATGCTTTGACAAATGGTAAGTCAGCCATAAATTTCTCCTTTTTTAGGTTAGTCAGGGAAATAATTCTTGTACCATTCTATAAAACTGGGTTTCATTGTTTGGATATTAACATAAAACCAAATGAGTGTCAAGACCATCAAACGAAAACCGCCTGTTTTTAGCCAGCGCTATCTGCCGAATTCTATTGACATAAACGGGCATCCATGCCATAATAGTATCATTCTATAAAATAGTGTTTTATCAGATGAGACTTGTCTCATGCCTTACCAAAATGAAACAGCACTAGCGACATGCGTCACCTAACCTCACCCAATCAGTAAAATTCCAAAAAAAGGAGAGCAAATGTCTGAAACTTACACTTTAGCAGAAGCCACCTTAAAAACCATCCAGGATCGGCGCAGTATCCGGGATTATTCACCTGAGCCGGTTTCGGATGAGGACCTCGCCTTGATTTTGGAGGCCGCGCGTTTGGCCCCCTCAGGTGAAAACGCGCAGCCCTGGCGTTTTATTGTGGTTAAAGATGAAGCTACCCGCAAGAAGTTAGGAGATATTTCCGGCGGCGGGAGCGGGAGAAGATTTACCGCGGAATTTATGACCAAGAAGATGCAGCAGCGCTTCGCAAGCTTGGAAGACGAAGCTAAAAAGAAAGCTGCTTACGAGAAGTTAACTTCGGGCGCGGTTTCTATGTTTGCCGCCACCGCTCCGGTCAACATTATCGTCATCGGGCGCAAAGATGTCTGGGATCTCCCTTTCGACACCTCCGCGGCGATTGAAAACATCTTACTGATGGTAACCGCCCTTGGTTTAGGCGCTTGTTGGGTCATCGCTCCTTGCATCGACGTCCGTGATGAAAACCGGCTGCGCAAGCTGCTGAATATCCCCGACGAATATAAAGCGATCAGCCTGATATCCATCGGGCATCCAACCCGCCCGCATCGCCCGCGTCCACGCATGCCCATCAAAGACCTTGTGTTTGACGAATCATTCGGAATTCCCTACTATAAGGAGTAACATGAGCGATAAAGGCATATCTCACGAATATTTGAACGATTTGGTTTTCGACCTGGAAAAAGCCTTTTGGGATGAACGCGGACGTGGGTGCCGCTTTCGCATGATGGAAGTCGGACGGGAAATCTACGAGTCTGACTGCAAATCCCGCATCCGCAGCTCCGAAATCCCCGCGATAATTAGCGCGGTCGGCGAGGTCTTGAAGGAAATGAATGTGATTGGAAGCGTCAGCTTCGAGCAAGAAGACCTTACCCTGCGCGTGTCGGTACAAGGCTGTCTCCATTTACCAGTTGAAGAACGCATGCTGGAATATGGTATCGAACCATTCACCTGCGTTCCTGCCAATCTCATCATTATGGGCATCGAAGACAAACTAGACCGTCAGGTTGAGCTTGCCGAAATCAAATGCGAAAACGGCGTCTGCCAGCTTCTGCTGATTGTTTTCGACCGCCCTGCCTCGGTCGTGTAAGATGAACAAACTCAGTTCCCTACACGAAGCGGTCGCGTCCATTCAACCCGGCGCGCATGTGGCGCTGCCAGGCTTCGCCATCGCGCGCTGCGCGATGGCGTTCACGCATGAAGTCATCCGGCAGGGCATCAACCACCTGACGCTCTCCCAATGCGTCGGCGCTATGGACGCGGATATCCTGGTGGGCGCTGGTATGGCTGACCGCCTTATTTATGGCGGCGGCTCGTTGGACCGTTTTGGAAGACTTAGCGCCGTCAACCGCGGCATTGAAACCGGCACACTGGCTGCCGAGGAGTACAGCAGCCTTTCAGTTACCTTCCGTTACCTGGCTGGCTCTCTCGGGCTTCCATTTATCCCGATTCGCTCATTGCAGGGCTCTGACCTGCTCGCAAATCTTAAAGAACATCATCCGGACGATGTCGCGACCATCCAGGATCCTTTCACAGGCGATGACTGGCTGGCGCTAAAACCCCTCCTGCCGGACGTCGCCATCGCAATCGTTTCCGCCGCAGACGCGGAGGGCAACGCGCAAATTGACGGCCCGCGCTGGGATAACCTCGAACAAGCCCGGGCAAGCAAGCGTACTATCGTGCTGGCGCAGAAAATCATCTCCACCGAAGAAATCCGCAAACACCCCGACCGCAACGTAATCCCTGGTTTTCTTGTCTCGCATGTCGTGCACGTTCCGTACGCCGCGCACCCGTGTTCTCTCTTCCAGGCGTATGATTACGACGCGGATCATATCCGTCTGTACGCAGAGGCGGCGCAGAGCCCGGAAGGGATGCGCGCCTATCTGGATAGCTACGTCTATGGAGTGCCGGATCACGCGGCGTACCTTGCCAAAGTTGGCGGGGATGAGCTTATCAAAAAAATCGACGCGGATCCGGAGCGAGGATATTAAGATGACAACTGATTATTCACCCTCAGAATTAATGGCAGTCGCCGGCTCCCGCGAACTTAAGGACGGTCAGGTTGTGGCTGTGGGTTTGGGCTTGCCGGTGGTTGCGTCCTTCCTTGCAAAGCAAACGCATGCCCCCAACATGACCATTCTCTTTGAACTGGGTGTTGTGGACCCGGAACCTGTCGACAGCGGCGTGGGTCTGGCAGACCCGCGCGTCTGGTACCGGGCCAAGGTGCTCAGCAGTTTCGTGGATATCCTGGGTATGGTTTTGCATAAAGGGCGTGTGGATGTCGGTTTTTTGGGCGGTTTGGAAGTTGACCAATACGGCAACCTCAATACCACCCTGGTTGGCGACCCGCGTGGGAAATTCCGGCACATGGTTGGCAGCGGCGGCGCGAATGATATCGCCTCTTGCGCCAATAAAACTGTCATCATCATCAGGCACGAAGCCCGAAAGCTGAAGGAAACCATTTCCTTCATCACCAGTCCGGGTTATATCAGCGGCGGCAGCGCTCGCGCAGACTTGAACATGCGCGGAGGGCCGGAACGTGTTATCACGGACAAAGCGATTTTTGGTTTTCACCCCGAAACAAAGCGTATGCAGCTCCTCTCCATCCACCCGAGGAACTCGCTCGAGGATGTTCTCGGCACAATGGGTTTTAAGCCGGAAATAAGCGGATCCATCCCCTTCACCGAGCCGCCCACCCGGGAACAACTGCGCTTGATTCGTGAACAAATCGACCCCACAAGAATGTATATGGGGTAGACCATTTATCGGAAGGAACAGCTAAAATGCCCTATATCGTTACCAATGCATGTATCCTCTGTGGAGCCTGCGTGGCTGGCTGCCCCAGCGATGCCATCACCGAGGATGAAACCCAATCCCATATTGACCCGGAAATTTGTGTGGAATGCGGCACTTGTGAGGTAAACTGCCCCGTAGGTGCGATTTATTTTGCGGAAGAACCAGACCTTTAAGGCTTGTTCGGTTCATTTTTTAATATTGAAGTAAAAAAAGGAAGAAAGATGACTGCAATCACAAAAGAAGCTGCTCTTGAATATCATCATTTGAACGGGGTCCCTGGCAAGATAGCCGTAGTGCCTACCAAACCCTTGGCAACGCAATATGATTTAGGTCTTGCCTACACGCCTGGCGTTGCGTACCCGGTTTTGGAAATTGAGAAAGACCCACTGCTTGCCTATCAATACACCTCCAAAGGCAATCTGGTAGCGGTCGTCTCTAATGGCACCGCCATCCTTGGTCTTGGAGACCGCGGCCCGCTGGCCTCCAAACCGGTCATGGAAGGCAAAGGCGTTTTGTTTAAAGCCTTCGCGGACGTTGACGTGTTCGATATTGAAGTAGATTCCCATGACCCTGATGTCGTCATTGAGGTCACCCGGGCGATAGCTCCCAGCTTTGGCGGCATCAACCTGGAAGATATCAAAGCGCCCGAATGTTTTTACATTGAGACCAAACTGAAGGAACTCCTGGATATTCCTGTTTTTCACGATGACCAGCACGGCACCGCGATTATCACCGGCGCGGCTCTGTTGAACGCGCTGGAGCTGACCAATCGGAAGATTACGGATATAAAAATAGTTTTTGCCGGGGCGGGCTCCGCAGGCATGTCCTGCGCGAATCACCTGATTCATCTCGGCCTTCCTCGCGAGAATATTTATATGGTCGATACCAAAGGCTTGATTTACAAGGGACGCACCGAATCCATGAACCCTTACAAGGTGGCATTCGAAAACGGCGACGGTCCCGCATCGCTCGGAGAGGTCATGGAAGGCGCGGACGTATTCTTCGGTCTGTCAGCCGCCGATATCGTGAGCCAGGAAATGGTCAAGCGCATGGAAAAGAACCCAATCATCTTTGCAATGTCGAACCCTAACCCGGAGATTAAATACGAACTCGCCAAACAGGCCCGTCCGGATTGCATCATGGGTACCGGGCGTTCCGATTATCCCAACCAGATAAATAACGTGCTCGGCTTTCCGTTCATCTTCCGCGGCGCTTTGGACGTGCGCGCCAGCGCGATTAATGAAGAAATGAAACTGGCAGCTTCGTACGCCTTGGCGGAATTAGCCAAACAGCCTGTTCCCCAGGATGTCTTGGATGCGTACGGACTTGACCATCTTGAATTCGGACCCGACTACATCGTCCCCAAACCTCTGGACAAACGCGTTTGTCTGTACGAAGCCCCTGCCGTTGCCAAAGCCGCGATGGACAGCGGCGTCGCGCGGATTGCGATTGACCTTGAGGCGTATAAAGCGCATCTCGAAGAACGCCTTGTTAATAAGTCCAGATAGAGGCGTACCGTGCGCGATATCACATCAGAACTTGTCGAACTCGTAAGGATCACTTCGACAGACTTGCCCAAATCCATTCAGGAGGCGCTCGACAAGGCCCGCGCCGTCGAAACCGAGGGCTCCGCGGCACAGGCTGCCATGGTGTCAATTCTCGAAAACGTGGAAATGAGCCGTCGGAACCAAACGCCAATTTGCCAGGATACTGGAACTCCGCTGTTCTTTGTCAAATACGGACAAAGCTGGGAGCCGGGCGCGCTGAAAACCCAAATCCGGGCAGCTATTGCCGAGGCTACCAAGCGCTCCTATTTGCGCCCGAACGCGGTGGATTCCCTGCATGGGAAGAACACCGGCAACAACCTTGGCGATGATAATTTTCCAACCATTCACCTCCAGGAAATTCCGGGAGATGAATTGATTGTTGACCTGATGCTAAAAGGCGGCGGTTGTGAGAACGTCGGCAGGCAATATTCTTTGCCCGACGTCGGTCTCGGCGCTGACCGCGACCTGGAAGGCGTGCGCAAAGTTGTGCTCGACGCGGTCTATCAGGCACAAGGACAAGGCTGCGCGCCGGGTTTCTTGGGTGTTGCCATTGGCGGGGACCGCGGCAGCGGTTACCTCGTCTCCAAGGAAGCCTTGTTAGCTGGTCTGCATACTGAAAACCCGGACCCGGAACTGGCGGCATTGGAGCAGCGTATCACGGAAGAAGCCAACACCCTGGGAATCGGCCCAATGGGTTTTGGCGGCAAATCCACCGTGCTTGGCACCAAAATCCGCGCGTCGCACCGTTTACCGGCTTCTTTCTTTGTGACGATTTCCTATATGTGTTGGGCTTATCGCCACCGGACCATGACAATTGAAGGGACTGAGGTGAAATACGCATGAGCGGAAAAGAATTCAAACGAATTTGCGTGCCAATCTCTGATGAAGCCATACGCGACCTGAAAATTGGGGATTCGGTTCTCCTCAGCGGCACCATTGTTACCGGGCGCGATACGGTACACAAGTGGTTTATGGACAGCTTCATCGCCAGGACTGTTCCTGTATCTGCCGAAGACGAACGGATTCATACTGAACTGAAACAGCTGCATCGGGATGGCGTCATTTACCACTGCGGTCCGGTAGTCAGCGGGCTGCAAGATAAAAACTACCGTTTCGTGGCTGCCGGGCCCACCACCAGCATCCGCGAGGAAGCCTACCAGGGCGCGGTGATGGAACATTTCCATATGAAAGGAGTCATCGGGAAAGGCGGCATGGGCGCGAAGACTTTGACAGCCTGCGCCAAAATCCCGGCGGTTTATTTCCACGCCATTGGCGGCGCTGCCTCCTTGATAGCGGAGTCGGTGAAGAAGGTGCTCGGGGTCTATAAATTGGAATTCGGCGTTCCTGAAGCGTTGTGGGTCATTCAAGTTGAAGACTTCCCGGTGGTGGTAACCATGGATTCTCACGGGAACAGTTTGCACGCTGAGATTCAGAAGATATCGCAGCAAAAGCTTGATGCGATTTTAGGGAATTAGTAGGTGTGTCAGCTTCGGGTACAGCAGTTGGTAAATAATCAACCCCGGCTTCTTTGTGATAGAAAATGAGGACAGCCGGGGATTAGTTTACGGCAGGTAAACACATGAAAGTCAAACGGGAAGATTTATTCAAAGCCTCTGTTGCGCTCCTGATCGCGGCGGGAGAAAGCCCCGAGGGCGCCGCTTTCGTCGCGGAAACTTTTTGCAAAGCAGACGCCCGTGGGATAACAACCCACGGCTCCTATCTGATCAACCCGATCTTCAAACGGGTCCGAGCCGGTCAATTAACCCTCCCTACCAAAGCCGCACTTGTGGTTGACACTGCCGCGGTGGCTGTTGTCGATGGTGGCGACGGCTTGGGGCCGGTTGCGGGTAAATTTGCTGCCGATGAAGCGATTGCCCGCGCGAAGCAGTTTGGCGTGAGTTTGGTACTCATTCGCAATACCAACAGCGTTGGCTCTCTGGCGTATTACACTGAGATGATAGCCCGGGAGGGGATGATAGCTTTGATGAGCAGCAATGCCGCGCCTTCCATGGCACCATTCGGCGGCGTTGAAGCCTTCACCGGGACAAACCCGATAGCGATAGCCATGTATACCGGACGGGACCTGCTTTTTTCTGCGGATATGGCTACCAGCGTGGTAGCCCGCGGGAAGATACGCCAGTCCGCCAGGCGGGGGTTGGAAATCCCGGGCGATTGGGCGTTGGATGAACACGGCAACCCGACTACCGACCCGAATGAGGCGCTGAAGGGCACACTTTTGCCGATGGGCGGCCCAAAGGGCTCAGCTATCGCGTTGGCAGTAGACATTCTTTCGGGGATGGTGGCTGGCGCCAAGCACGCCCCGGATGTCAAGAGCTTCCATGACCTGGACGGCCCGACCGGGGTTGGCGCGTCGTTGGCCGCGATCGACATCTCCAAATTCATGCCTCTGGAAGACTACAAATTTGAAATGGACGCCTACATTAGCAGATTAAAGGGGATGAAAAAGGCCGGAGCGGCGTCCGATATCTACCTCCCTGGTGAAATTGAGCACAACAAAGAGGTGGAAAGCATGCAATCTGGGATTCTGCTGGATGATGACGCGGTGAAAGCGCTGAACCAGTTATTGGAATCCATCGAATCACCTGTTCAACTGACTCCCTTGGGTTGAGGGGCCAAATCTGAACCGACACGGTGATTTCCATTTAGGGTAAGACGTCAGTCAACACAGGAATCAGGCACATCCGCCTGATTCCTGTGGCTTTAATTAACCAATACTGACATTTTCCGCTCAACCCTGTGGTCTGTATTCCAATTTGTAGTCAGGTTTTCATTAACCCGCTGATTTCCGATACTCCTCTCAAACAGCCGCGCGTTTTTCACAGTCACCTTTCATTTATTCCTGTTTGGAAATTATCCAGAGAAAAAATGAATTGCTTTCCCGTCTCCCTCCACCTATAATTTTGTTACTAGGTAATTTGATATTTTTCTGAATTTTTCGTTAATAAGCCCCGGTTGTGTAGAGAAAAGGAGAATGAATCATGACTAAAGTTGTCGTAATTGGCGGAGGAAGCGCAGGAATTGCTGCAGCCATTGGCGCTCGCAAAGCTGGCGCTGAGGTTGTTTTGCTCGAGAAGCAAGACCAGCTGCTGGGTATCGGGCGAATTGCCGGCAGTATGGATGTGGGCGGCAGGTACCCTCTCCACCTTGAAATTCTGGAGATGGGAGCCCCTGAAGTAAATGAGGTCCTGGATGAAGTCAGTCTGGACAATATGGACAACTACCGGGCATCGCATTACCCCTGGCACAGCCTGCCTGGCTCCGAAGAGATGACCAAGCATTCCTGGATTTATAACGTGATGACAGCTGAACCTGCTTTGCGGCGTCTCCTGGAAAAATGGGGCGTGGAAATTATCTGGCGCTGTCGGGCTGTTGATCTTGAAAAAGAAGGGCAGCGGATCACCAGGGTTAAAGTGAAAATTGACCGCTATAAAGACGCGTGGATTGAGGGGGGCGCGTTTATTGATACAACCGGTTCAGCCGGCGGCGTGAAAGACTGCACAAAGAACGTCGGCGGCTGCACAATGTGCCCCTGGATGCAGTGCCCCACCTTCGGAGACCGCGTCAACCTGGCCGGGAAAGCCGGCGCCAAGACCTGGAGCATGCGCCAGAAAGACGGCACCCCTGGCGTGAAGTACAACGGAATTTACCTTTACAAAGAATCCCTCTCTCAGGAGTGGAAGGACGCCCTGGCATTCAGCCATCAAATTTTTGTTCCCTTCAGAGGTGAGGTGGATTGGGACACAGACCCGGAATGGAGCTGGGCGACCCGCGGACAAGACGGTAATGACGGCGAAGGACGCCCTGCCGATGCGGAAACCAGCTGGAGAGTCTCGCCGGATACCGGCCGTTTTCGCTTGTTGGACCGCGGTATCTTTGCTGGAGGCGCTGGCCCAAGCCCGATCCCGTTGGAGAAACTCCGGAAAGTGCCTGGATTCGAGAATGTTGTTCCAGCCGGTCCCGTTGGCGGGATGAATTTATGGTCACTCGGGCATGACCTTGTATTCTGCGAAAACACTTTGCGTGTTCCTCCGTTGGAAAACTACTTTACAGCTGGCAGCAAAGCCCACATCGTGGATATCCAACCCTGCATCAATACCGGTTACCTGGCAGGTTTCAATGCTGTTCGCAGCGCCACCGGAAAAGACCTGATAGAACTCCCCCGCACAACTGCCACAGGTGACATCATCGCCTTCACACAGGATTTCCTGCAAAGCTCCGACGGCGGCCCAACCACATTTGTCAGCGCTCATGCTGGTCACTACCTGCGCCGTCTCAAGGATATTGGCATTTTCCCCGACAACGTGGAAAAAGCGAGAAAACGCGTTGCCGAGGCAGGAGCTACCAATATATTTGCCTGATTAGATCTGAGTTTACTCCTTTGAAAGGAACAGTCTCCTGATGGACCCTTCCCGATCCGTTCATAAACTTGGAGACTGTTCCCCATTTGTAAGGCTGATTGAAAAATGAAATTATGGAGAATTCTGTGACTGGACGAGAATGGGATAAAGCAAAAGCCAGAGGCAGGGATGAAGTTCTGCGAAATATTGAAACCCAGGCGAACACCTACGCGCGTACGGTCGTTGAGGATGCGCGGGCAGTTATGCACGATTATGAAGTTGATATGTACCGCTTGGTCCTGAGTATTGGTAAACACTATGGCATGGAAAAAGCCTTCGAAATTATGAGCGATACCGTCGCGGAAAAACGCTTGAAATGGATGGACCAAAGCGCTGCTCTGCAGGAACTGGAAGGCTCTGATGTCGAAAAGGGTTTCGCCTTGTACGTCAGGTATTTCAACCCCAAAGATGAAGACTTCGAGGTTGAAAAAGAGCAAGCTGATCAAATCAGCTTCAGACGGAAGGATTATATCGATGCGATTGCCTATGCCTGCCAGGCGTTGGGGCTGGATGTCATTGAAGTGAACAACAAGGTTTATGCTCAGGCGATGAATCAACTCCTTGCGCGGATAAACCCAAGGCTGCGTCATCGTTTCCTCAGTCACATCGATGGTTGGTACACCGAAGTTATTGAGCTCGCGTAAAAAAAAGCGCGCTAGTTGCTTGAAAAGGAGAGAAATATGCAAGAACCTTCTGATATGAATAAACAGGCGCATATGCGCGTGGAAAAGTATCCGCCAGTGGTGAATCCGGACGGCAGCGTCACTTTTAGACTGAAAGCTCCGTTGGCTCACTGCGTTCAGATTGAGCCGCTGAATGGGCAGCCAGAAAACAATGGGTACAACGGCTTGGGAAGCGGGATTTACGATTTGGTAAAAGACGATGACGGCATCTGGAGTGTTCGCACCCCGCCGGCCGTGCCTGGTTTGCATACCTACTGGCTGGTCGTGGATGGAGTTCGCGTAAACGACACCACGTCCAAAACCTATGGCAGCTCAGTTATGCAGGCTTGCGGCGTAGACATCCCTGAGCTCGGAGTGGATTTCTATGACATCAAAGACGTTCCGCACGGCGAAGTCAGACACAAATGGTATTACTCAAAAATAACGAATATGTGGCGGAGGGCTTTCATTTATTTCCCGGCGGAATATGACGCTTTTCCGGAAAAAAGATATCCGGTATTTATTCTGCGCCACGGCGGCGGGGAAGATGAAACAGGCTGGGTGGAACAGGGACGCGCCAATTTTATCTTGGATAACTTGATCGCCGAAAACAAAGCTGTACCAATGATTGTCGTCATGGATTGGGGTCAGGCGCCGATTCCCGGGATGACAGTGCACATCCCCTCTACCCCACCCCCGCAGGAAATTATTGATGTGACCATCCGGGAGTTAATTCCCATGGTTGACAGCAGTTACCGCACCATTCCTGACCGTGAACATCGCGCAATGGCTGGGCTTTCCATGGGCAGTGTCCAGACCTTATATATCGGACTCCAAAATCTGGATTACTTTTCCGCGCTTGGGGTCTTTAGCCGCAGACCGATGTCAGAGGCGGAATTCAATATTGAACATTCCTTTGGCGGTGTATTTCGACATCCGGAAGAATTGAATGAAAAGCTGAAATTATTCTGGTGGGGAGCGGGAACAGCGGAAGAAGGAATCTATTACGCGGCACAGAAAGACCTGGCCATGTTGGCTTCCCACGGCATCCATTCTGTGTTTGTGGAATTCCCCGGAACCTCCCACGAATGGCAAACCTGGAGGAAATGCCTGCATGACTTTGCTCCGCGCCTTTTCAGGTGGACGGATTCCGTTTGATGAAGTGACCGGTCAGCAGCCCCTCCTGAAAACAACGCAATCGATGGCAACTGCTGCGCGCAGTTGCCCAAAAATCGGGAGTAATGATTACTCCCGATTTTGATTGTCAGGACCTGGACCGCTGGTTTTACACTTCGTTGGCATCCTCCCCAGGAAAGCGATATGGATAGCGTTCAGAATAAGGCTCATCCAAATTTGGGTGCCAGGCTGTTGGAATTGGAACTTTAACCAACTCCATAACACCGTTATTTGGCCATATTTTCGTCCATGCCAGCCATTCAGGGTCCAGCCGGCGTGGGAAATCTTCCCTGTAATGATTTCCGCGGCTTTCTGTCCGAAATAAACCTGATCGCAACCGCATCTCAGCGCTCAGCAGCATACTGCGGGTCTCGTGGACAAGCCGCAATTGGTGTAAATCCCGGGCAAAGAGTTTCGGCGCGAGCTGCTCCTGATAGTACATCAACATGGTGAGAGCCGCTTCCATGCGGTCCGCCCGTTTGATATACAGAATAAAATACGGCATAAGAGTATTTTGCAGCAATTGCGTGACCCATTGCGGGCTGAAGCCGCCTTTTCGTTCCAGCGGTTCCAGCACAAAGCGTCTCGCCCGCTCAATTTCATTATCAGGAATACTCACCTTCCCCATTTGCAGCGCCTCATCCGCTGCCGCTTCACCAGCCAGGGTTCCGGTCACCGCTCCGTTGGCGAGCGCGGACCCGGTCAGGGCGTAGGCACTGCCATTCTGCATGGTGCCGAGGGCGTCACCTGCCGCGAACAGACCCGGCACCGATGAGCGCCCCTGCATATCCTCCGGCCAAAGTCCGTCCGCCTTTCGCAAAGACATTCCCAGGCAAGCTCCTCCGATCATCTCCTGCTCTCCATCCGGAGCATCCGTGAAGATTGGCGCCCGACCCGCATGCGCCTCAAACTCCGTTTCCAGATAGGTAAATGTGTATTGCGAAGCGCCATTCGGCCGCGGCGGAATGGGGCTGCCCTCGGCGTTGCGTAACATTCTGCCCCGTTGCGGGCCGTCCAAACCGCGCAAAGAGTCCGGCACCGGTTGTTTTCGGCCCAACATATTTGGGATTCCAATCGGAATGTCTTTGCGGCTAATGTGCGTGTCCACAAATTCTTTCCCGAGGATAGATGCCCCGGCGCGGTATGCCATCGCTTCCCCATCCCCGGTAAGTTGGACAATTGGCGGGTAAGCGGCCGGTTTATACCCGCAGGAACCCACGCAAAGCACTGTCGCGCCTGCAATTAAAACATACAGAACGGGGTCATCCACAGAAAATGCCATGCCTCCCGCAACCCGGCCGTCAGATTTGAACAGTTCGATAAGCATAACGCGGTCCAAAATCTTTACGCCAGTCTTTATGGCTTGCCTCCTGAGGGTTTGCATGTAATCCCCGTGCTTCATGTCATCAAAGCGGATTTGTTCTGTTACGCCCGTTGGCCCTGTTTGGCGCAGCACTTTTCCGTCCGGCGCAAGTTTAAATTTTACGCCCCAGCGAAGCAAATCCTGATAGCTTTCATAGGATTTGGTAATGGTCAGCTCCGTCCAGGCGCGATTATTTACATACTCACTGGTCCGGTTAATCAAGCTCATCCAGGCTCCCAGGTTGTGCCCCCATTCCGGATTGAAGACCATGTAACTGTTAGCATAAGGTGATTGACCGGATTTCCCAACATATCCCTTATCGATCAGCAGCACCTCCGCGCCTTTCGCGCGGGCTTTTATTGCCGCGAAACAGCCGGCAATCCCACCGCCTACGACCAGAACATCACAGACCAGCCGTTTACAAGCCGGGATAGTCTCCATGCTCAACCCCAACTTGTCAACACCCGGACATGCCGGGTTGGGGATAGGCTTATCGCGTCCTTCGGACATTCAGCAACACACCAACAGCAAACCACGCAGTCTTCCGGGTATTGAATGACAGCCTTTTTCAAGGTTTTATCCATGCGCAAGACATCCGCCGGGCAGCTGAGAACGCAAATCCCGCAGCCGTTGCATAAGCTTGCGTCAATGCTATCCACAGCCATTAATCACGCCTCCGAGGTGTTTGTGACTTCTTTGTTTTCTTACAGATGGTTGATTTCTTTTGCTCTGCAGCAGGCCACAAAGTGCTGCGGAAGTATTTCTACCAGCTCCTGAGCCTGATAGCATTCAGGAGCCTTGTAGATACAGCGTTTTCGGAACCGACAACCAGGTTTCGGGTTAATCGGCGAGGATATTTCACCTTGCAAAATAACCCTTTCTCTTTTATGGTGAATGTCAATAGTAGGAACTGCGGAAATCAAGGCCTGAGTGTATGGGTGCAAGGGGTGACGGAATAGCTCCTTAGACTCACAGGTTTCTACCAGAACCCCAAGGTACATTACACAGATATCGTCGGAAATATGGCGCACCACCGATAGGTCATGTGTCACGAACATGTAGGTTAACTGATGCTGGTCTTGCAAGTCCTGTAGCAAGTTTAATACCTGGGCCTGAATGGAGACATCCAGCGCGGAGACTGGTTCGTCGCAGACAATAAACTTCGGGTTCAGCGCGAGCGCCCGCGCAATTCCGACCCTCTGTCTTCTGCCCCCATCCAGTTCATGGGGATAAGCCAAGCGCAGCCTTTGATCAATACCAACCATATCCATCAGACGTTCGGCTTCCTCGCTGCTTGCCTTGTGGGAGAACTTGCCAGAGATAAGCAGCGGCTCCATGATAGTTTGTTCAACCGTAAAGCGGGGGTTTAAGGAGGCGTAGGGATCCTGAAAAATAATCTTCATATCCTCGCGTAATTTACGCAGCTGCCTTCGGCTTGCCCGGGTGATGTCCTTGCCCTCAAAGAATATCTGACCGTCCGTGCTGTCCAACAGGTGAATAATTACCCTGCCCAATGTGGACTTACCACATCCGGACTCACCTACTATTCCCATGGTCTGCCCGGATTCAATCTTAAAACTGACATCATCCACAGCGTGCAGCATCCCGCGCGGTACTTCAAAGTATTTTTTCAGGTTTTTTACTTCTACTAACGCGGACATATCAGCTCTCCATCGCGGCGATTTTTATACACCGGCAAAAATGACCAGCTTCTATCTCTATCAATGGAATCTTCCCAAGCTTGCATTCTTCACCCGCGATTGGGCAGCGAGGATAGAAATGACAACCAAGAGGTAAATTGGACGGATCGGGAGGTAAGCCGGAAATTGGTGCCAGCCTGTCTTTTTCCTCTTCCAGCGTCGGGACAGCGGCAAAGAGACCGGTGGTGTACGGGTGCGCCGCGCGGTCAAAGATTGCGGCTTTGCTTCCCATTTCTACCACCTCACCCGCGTAAACAACGGCGAGGTCATCACATATGTCAGCCACCACTCCGAGGTTGTGGGAAATCATAATCATTGATGTTCCCAGTTCCTGCTTCAGCTTGTTAATCATTTCCAACACCTGCGCCTGGATAGTCACATCCAGGGCGGTGGTAGGTTCATCAGCCAGCAGAAGCTCCGGGTTGCATGCCAGTGCCATCGCGATGATGACACGCTGCTTCATCCCTCCGGAAAATTGGTGAGGGTAATCGTTAAACCTCTCCCCGGGAATCCCGACCAATTCCAGCATCTTCCCGGCTTCTTCCCTGGCTTGCTTACTTGAGATGGTGTTGTGAAGTTTTATCACTTCTTCAATTTGCTTACCGACCTTCATAATTGGATTCAGGGCGGTCATTGGATCTTGAAATATCATCGATATCTTACGACCGCGAATTTTCCGCATGTTTTTTTCGTCAATCTTCAGCAGGTCTTCCCCTTCCAGGAAAATCTGTCCGTTTTTTATTTTCGCGGGTGGATCCGGAAGGATTCTAAGGATCGCCTTCGCGATTGAGGTCTTGCCTGCGCCCGTCTCTCCAACCAGTCCGAAAGTTTTCCCGCGTTCGAGGGAAAAAGAAACACCGTTTACAGCATGGATAACTGAGCCCTCAGAAGTATATTCCACTACCAGGTCTTTTATTTCAAGAAAAGAATTCAAGTTCGCGGTCATATGCTGCTCCACTAACCCTATTTTTTCAGCTTCGGATCAAGCGCGTCGCGCAAACCGTCTCCGAGCATATTAAATGCGAGGACAGTCAGCATGATGAAAATTCCAGGGAAAGTTACCATCCACGGACAAGAGCGAATGAGCGCCCGACCGCCTGAAATCATCGCGCCCCACTCTGGCGTCGGTGGTTGAATGCCCAGACCGATAAAACTGAGCATTGCCGCGGACATAATCACATTCCCGATGCTCATCGTCGCGCCCACCAGGACCGGCGCAAAGCTGTTCGGAACGACGTGTCTGGTAATAATCCGGAAGGTACTCGCGTTATTGGAAACAGCTGCTTCCAGAAATTCCTGATGTCGAATCCCCAGTACCGAGGCCCGCATAAGGCGGCATGCCATTGTGATAGCTCCAAACCCGAGCGCGATAAGCGTATTGATAAAACCCGGACCCAAAACGACCGAAATCGCTATCGCCAACAGTATTCCAGGGATGGATTGAATGATGTCGATAAGACGCATGATGATATCATCTGTTATTCCCCCGAAATATCCGGCTAGCGCGCCCAATGTCATCCCAATCAGATTGCTGAACAACACAGCCAGAAAGCCAATGCTGAGCGAATAACGGCTGCCGTAAACAATGCGGCTGAAAATATCCCTTCCAAGCTCATCAGTACCCATGATATGCTCGGCGGACGGTGGTTTGCGCGTGTTCAGTAAGTTTTGCTTATCGTAAGGATAGGGCGCGATCAGGGGCGCAAAAATCGCCATGAGAACCAAGATTATTACGACAATTAATCCGATCATAGCGGAGGAATTTTTTGAAAGCCGCCGTAAGACCACAGAAAATTGGTTTTGTTTTTTTATCGTGCCAGGAGTTGCAGCCATTCCGGAAGGATTAAGCATGATGGCTCCTTTTGTGTTTGCGGGCAAATTGCGCTTTGATTCGCGGGTCAATTAAGGCATACGCAAGGTCTACCAAAAGCATAATAAATGTAAAGGCGAGGGCTAAAAATATCACGGAACTTTGGACGATATTGTAATCACGCGAATTTATCCCGCCCACCAGATACATCCCAATCCCCGGGATGGAAAATATGGATTCAATCACAACCGTGCCCGCAAGCAGCATTCCCATCCCATTTCCGATAATCGTGATGACTGGCAGCAGGGCGTTTGGCAGTGCGTGCTTGAGCAGGATTTGCGTCTCAGACATACCCTTGGCGCGGGCTGTTGTAATGTAATCAGAACGAATCACTTCCAGCATGCTTGAACGGGTTTGCCTGGCTTGGGTCGCAATCCCCGGAAAGGCATTTGCGATGCAGGGAAGAATGTAATACTTGATGCTCCCAATCCCAAAAGGTGGCAGCCAGCCTAATTTTACTGAGAAGAGAAGTATCAACATTAACGCAATCCAAAAATTGGGCAGGGATATGCCAAACAACGCAATAAACATGGAAATTCGGTCCCCCAGCCCGTTCTGATTGACCGCGGCAATAATCCCCAACGGAATGCCAATTAATATTTGCAGACCGATACAAATCGCGGCTATCGTCAGAGTGCGCGGAAAGCGGCTGATAAGTTCTTTGGTAACGGGTTGATTGTAGACCCAGGAATCCCCAAAATCGAACCGAAATATTATTCCACCCAGGAACTTTCCCAGGCGCACAAAATATGGGTCATTTAATCCCAGATCTTCTCTTTTTGCGGCAATTTCTTCAGGTGTGGCTTCCGGACTTAGCATCATTTTGGCCGGGTCGCCTGGGATCAGGTACATAATCGAGAACACCAGAATGGTGACGCCCAACACAACCGGTATCATCCAAATTAATCGTTTAAGGATATATCGTCCCATCAAACATGCCCTTTCGATTTGTCAGCCGCTCATATTGTTTCGATTATCCCATTATCATCTGGGTATTCATTGCGTTCGTTGTGTCCCATGTCAGCATAAATTGCGGCACTGCTTTCGATACGATTCGAGTATTTTCCAGCAGTGCCGCGCATTTGTGACACTTACAGTCCGGTCACGTCAGTGATTAGCCGGCTGAATTACTTATTAAAATCCACGGCATATTCACATGCGCCGGGAATAACCTGACCGCGCGTATCCCGCACAACCTTCAGAACACCAGAGTCTGCCACGATAATGCTGTTGAAGGAAAGCATACCATAGGCATAGAGTTGTTCCTTCTGATACTGCTGGAAAGCGTCCACATTGGCTTCATTGAAGCCGTCCAGCGAACTCACCGTGACCAGCAGCGCTTGCAATTCATCATCCTTGAAGAAGTTCGAGGTTGTTCCGTTGTAGCGATTCTGGTCATACACGAGCTGCCATGGGCTGAAGATGAAATCGCCACCGGCAGACATCGCGAGCAGCAGGTCATATGCTGTTGGATCATATTGAATCTGATTGTACACAGCAGACTCAACCTGGTTTATTTCAACAGCGATGCCAAGTTCGGCCAACTGGGCCTGAATGATCTGGGCCATTAAGCCGGAGCGAGCGTCGTTTTGAGCCAGCAGTTTGAAGGTCAGCTCGCCCGCGGCATGACCGGAAGCAGCGAACAGCTCTTTGGCTTTGGCAAGATCAAATTCGTAGTAGGGTTCGGATTCCCATTTCTTCAGGTAGCCGCCAAAATTGGGGTTCCCGATCGTATGCGCGGGCGTGCAAGCGCCAGGCGCAACGGCTTCGCACATGGCTGAAGTATCAATCGCGTAAGCGATAGCCTGACGAAGTTCCTTGTTAGTCAGTGCGTGTCCATCGGAACCATTGAATTGTAAGTTCTGGGTCAGGTTATCGAGGAAATTGAATGTGGTGAAGGCCGGGTTATTCAAGAAATTCGGAAGGTCATCCTGTGTTACGCCGGCAGCGATATCCACGTTCGCAGTTTCCAGCGCAATCGCGTTTTGAGCAGCCTCAGTAATCACCTTGAAGACAATTTTCTCAACGTTAGCCTGGCTGAATAAAGTGCGGAACTCTGGGTCAGTCTGCCAATAATCCGCGCGGCGTTCAAACGTCAGGCTTGAACCAGGCACATATTCGGTCAACACATATGCGCCGGTAGTAATCGGTTTGGTAGCAAAACTATCTGCGCTGGATTCGTAGGCAGCCTGGCTTACAATCGGGCACTCGGCAAGGACCTTTTCGAGGCCGCCTGGTCCGAAATTAGCTTTAACTTCCAAATCCAAAATCAAATCGTCCACCGCGGTAAACGAAACAATATCGCCCAAGGGACGCAGGTTTCCTAATTCTTTGGCGGTATTGTAAGACCAGGCAACATCCGCCGCGGTGATATGATTTCCGGCGCTGTCGAAAACGTTATCAAAAATGGTAACTTTGTACAGTTTGTCGCCGGTCTTTTCCCAACTTTTCGCGATCATCGGAACCGCTTTGCCGCCCATCGAGTCCACTTCTATAAGGTACTCATAAATAGTTTTCAGGACTGCAATCCGGCCCATACTCATCCCAACAAATGGAGATAGGTCGGCCGGATCCGCGCCAATCGCGATGTCGACTTCCGCGGGCAAAGCAGGTTCTTCCATCGGTGCTTCAGTTTCCGCGGGGGCTTCAGTCACAACCGGGGCTTCGGTCTCGGCTGGGGCGGCCGGCTTCTCCGTTGGCGCTTCAACTTCCTTCGCGCAGCCTGACAATACTGAAGTTAGCAGAGCAAGGGCGAGGATAACTAACATCAATTTGCGTTTCATATTCTTTCTCCTTTTGAGCCTTATCAATTAATATTCAATGGTGCTGCCAGGTATAGCTAATTAGTTTCGCTTGGTATCTCTTCTGATTTAAGTTAAACCTCCGTAATTTCCATTAAAACTTGATATATCGCAAGTCAAAAACGAGTTGAGTGTCAAGATATCCGGACTTACGTTTGAATTCTGGTTGGGGCATAAAGAAATCTGCCGGACCGCCAGGCAACGGTACCCATGGTTCGGTTTCTTTGCCTGCCATAATCAGTTCATCATGTTCAAGATAGCGCTTTACAAGGTCGCCTTCCAGGAAACCCACGGCATGCCCCCAACAGATACGCTCAAACCCGTCCCTCTGCCTGAGCAATTTTTCCATGTTGAGCGCGTGCTGCTCTACGTACGGCTGGGGTTCATCTTGCATCCAAACCAAAACCACCAGGTCTGCCACTTCATCGCCGGAGAAAAGAATTTTCTCGCTTCGGTCCAAGAGGGCGATGCTGCTGGGTGCGTGCGCTGGAATTTCCAGCACCTCCAGACGGCGGCCGCCTAAATCGATGACATCACCATCCCCAACCACGGTGACGACATAATCGGTGCGATATTTTGACGGGTCAAGGCTTGGATATGGGATCTTGGCAATTTCGAGCGCCTTCGCGCTCATGTAGGCATGTTGAAACCAGCCGTTGCCGCCGGTATGGTCAAAATGCCCATGCGTGTTGATAACATGGTTCACCGGCTTGTCGGTAAGCGTCTGCGCGTATTTTTGTATATTCTCTGTCGCGAAACCGCTGTCCACCATCAAGCCCATTTTGTTTCCAACAACGAGATATGATGTGCAGCCCTCACCAAAAATTATCCAGGTATTGTCATCTAGTTTCCGGGATGAAAAAACTGAGTTTTCCATTTTCTGAACTACCTCCGCGTGAGGGTAATGATTTAAAATTTCACGAACCGAATAATTAATTAAATGCCGAGATTTAATCAGATGAGTTTACATAATCATACGGTTTATTTCTATAAGAGCAATTCATTTTTTGTTTGGATTTATTCCTATATGGAAATTATTGTTTTCCATGGTCGTTGATGGACTCATTGAAACAAAATTGGGGATTATCGTGAGTTTCACTCCTGGAACTTAGTCACCAAGTTAAAGAAGATTATTCATTTTTGCATTGCGGTGATGGTTTCTGCGTTATAATATATTCTGATTTAGAATATATCCGTCGAAAGGAAAATCTGTGGAAATCAGATACCTGAAGGATTTCCTGGTCGTCGCGGAAACCCAGAATTTTTTGGAAGCCGCGGCAATCCTGTTTTGTTCTCAAGCAACGCTTACCAAACATATCCAGCGCCTGGAGCTTGAACTCGGATTAAAGTTGTTTGACAGAACCACCCGGAAGGTCTCCATTACCAAACATGGCGAAATGCTGCTTCCGTATGCCCGGGAAATTACGGATCTGAATGAGCGCCTCACCGAACTGGTTCGGGAAGCCAAAAATGAGAGCCAGCAAACGCTGACTATCGGCTCCATCCCAGCTCTGGCGCAATATAACATCACCGAGCTGCTGGTGTCTTTTAAGAAAATGAACCCCCAGGCAACCATTAATGTAATTCAGGCTGGCTCTGAAGAATTGGAAGACCTTCTCAGGCAAAAAAAATGCGATTTGGCATTTATCCGGACCTATGGAGAGCCTGCTGCTGATTTCTCGCATTTGTCAATAACCGAAGACGAACTGGTAGCCCTCCTGCCAATCAACCACCCCCTGGCAAATCAGAAAGTAATTTCGCTTGATAAGCTTTGTCATGAGAGTTTTGTGCTAATCCCCGAGAATACAATGCTGCATCGCCTGAGCGTTCAGTTATGCCAGGCAAGTGGTTTCGAACCCCATATTGTTTTTACAGACCACAGGCTTGAAAACTTATTGGAAATGGTGATTAATGGCATGGGTGTTGCGCTGCTGATGCGTAAGTTGGCTGAATACACGGCGCAGTCAAAAGCGGCCATCGTGGGTATTGAGCCAACAGTTATAACCCGCCTGGACTTGTGTTACCTAAAAAAATGCGAACCATCTCTGGTTTCCAAGCAGTTCATCGCGATCACAAAAACTATGCGCTCAACCACGCTAGGCGCAAAGCCTGCCTAGCATAGGACAGTCGCTGCGCACAAACCCAAATTGCTTACCGGCCCTCGCTTGTGTGGATGCCAGTCCTTTTTAAGAGTTGTCTATCCTCTGAAGCGTCTCTATACGCTGAAAACTAAACATACTCAAATTTCACCATTGAGTCCGTCAAAATTCGCTGAAATTTGGTCAGAAGTGGTTCTAATTATTCTCGGGTTCCTGCAGTTTATCGAGAGAAACCGAACAATTTGTTCTGACAGGGTTCTTTCACCTTCGATCTTTTGGACTGATAGAACAATGCGAATGATTTTGAACCATACCCTTTATGATATATGCGAAACTTTTGTTACCTTATCTAAATGATTGGTTCTGTACGGCAGCGTTTCTGTTCATTATTTCTTCCGTCAGAGAGAGTGGATTGATATCCATTCATCTGAATGACAAAGCCGCAATCGCTAACGTTACAAACCCGGGTTTGTTTGCGTAAAGAAAATAAACTAATTATTGTCTTACCTCCACGGAATTTTTTAACATCATTCAATAGAAAGGAAATGAACATGTACTTTGTTAACAAAAATTGGGGCTGCTCTTCTTTTGAGCAGCCCCTGGCTAACCTTTCTTACTTGAACAAAATGGGAATGTAGATTCTCGGTCCCTGGTGGACGATAATCTTGACGAATGCCTCGTTGGAATCCAACTCGCCATCGTTTACCTTAAAGTAAAAGCCGTCTTCGCCGTTCCAGTTAGGGTCCGGAGTGTATGTACAGTAACGTCCGTCGCAATCAAGCGTGCCGTGAGCCGGAGTTGTAACAATGATAAAGGTTCCAATATCTCCCTCAGGGTCGGTCGCGAGCAGTTCAAAATTGACCGGGAAGTTCTCCGGAGTTTCTACCGTCATCCCATAAGCAACAGGCGGGTCGTTTACCGGTGTGACTGTAATGCTTACGGTGGCGATGTTCGAATCTTCCAGGCCGTCGTTGACTTTATACGTAAAGCTGTCCGCGCCGTAGTAGTTCAGATCCGGGGTATACGTCACCACAATGCCGTTCACACTTACCTGCCCATGAGATGGTCCGGTGATGATGGTTGTGGTTAATGGGTCATTTTCAGGATCACTCACATCCAGTGAGATGTCAATCGGGGTGTCCTCCGGCGTGGTAACGGACTGATCCCGCGCGGTCGGAGCGGTATTTACTTCAAAAACAGTGACCTTAATCTCTTCTTGGTCACATAATACAGGCGTGCCGTTGTCGCAGACCTTGACGGTGAAGGTGTATTCGCCGGGGCCCTGCGCTTCGGTCGGCGTCCAGGTGAAGACGCCGGTAGCCGGGTCAATCGCGGCTCCGGCAGGGGCGCCAACCAGGCTGAAGGTCAGGGTGTTGGCGGGAACGTCGGCATCCGTGGCCGTCGCGGTGAAGCTGAGCAGGGTCAGTTCATTAACCGTCTTATCGCCAATCGCGCCAAGCACAGGCGCGACGTTGACCTCGTTGACGGTGACCTTAATCTCTTCTTCGTCACATAACCCAGGCGTGCCGTTGTCGCAGACCTTGACGGTGAAGGTGTATTCGCCGGGGCCCTGGGCTTCGGTGGGCGTCCAGGTGAAGGCGCCGGTCGCCGGGTCAATCGCGGCTCCGGCAGGAGCGCCAACCAGGCTGAAGGTCAGGGTGTTATCTGGAATGTCGGCATCTGTGGCCGTCGCGGTGAAGCTGAGCAAGGTCAGTTCATCAACTGTCTTATCGCCAATCGCACCAAGCACAGGCGCGACGTTGACCTCACTGACGGTGACCTTAATCTCTTCTTCGTCACACAATACCGGCGTGCCGTTGTCGCAGACCTTGACGGTGAAAGTGTATTCGCCGGGGCCCTGGGCTTCGGTGGGAGTCCAGGTGAAGACGCCGGTCGCCGGGTCAATCGCGGCTCCGGAAGGAGCGCCAACCAGGCTGAACGTAAGCGTGTCGCCGTCCACGTCAGTCGCCGCGGCTGTAAAGGTGAGCAGGGTGAGCTCAGGAACGCTCTTATTACCAATCGCTCCAAGCACTGGCGCATCGTTTACCGGCGTGACATTAATCGTAATTGTGGCAATATTGCTTACCAGGGCGTAGTCGCTTGCCTGGAAGGTGAAGCTGTCAGTTCCATGGTAATCAGCAGCTGGCGTGTAGGTCAGGTTCGGTGCGGTACCGGTCAGAACGCCGTGGGTTGGGTGAGCGATGACCGCGTAGGTCAGGGGGTCCCCATCCTGATCCGAACCAGTTAATGTGATTGCCAACGGGGTGTCCTCGGGCGTCGAAACAGTCTGATCATTAGCGATTGGAGCATCATTCACATCCAGAATACTAATGATAAAGCTTTTCTCGTACCACAAGCCGCCCTGGTCCGTCACACGAATACGGATGCTGTAGCTGTCTTTGGTTTCATAGTCAAAAACCACCGCGGAGAGCAGTTTGTTTCCTGATATGCTGAAAGAGGCATTGTCCGTATCGCCCGTTCCGCTTACCAGGCTGAATGTGAAAGTGTCTCCCGCGTTCGGGTCGAGCGCGCTTAGATAGGCCACCACAGACCCTACCGGCAGGTTTTCAAGAATAGTCTGGTCTGTCAAAAGAATGTCGGTCGGTGCCAGGTTGGAATCTGTCACGGTAATGGTAACTTTTGCTGTTCCGGAGTATAAGGCTCCGTCAAATACTTTATAGTAGAAGCTAGTCTGCCCGGTAAAGCCAACAGGTGGTGTATAGCTGAACGCGCCTGACGCCGCAAGTACCAGAGTGCCTTCTCCACTTGGAATATCCGTCACCAAAACAGCTGTTAGAGTATTGGCCGGTATGTCGGCGTCGCTGTCGTTTCCAAGCACGCCCGGAGCGCCAACATTTAATACCTGGTTTTTCAAGGTGCTGTAGGCGTCATCGACTGCGACAGGCGCGACGTTGACCTCATTGATGGTGACCTTGATTTCTTCTTCGTCACATAACCCAGGCGTGCCGTTGTCGCAGACCTTGACGGTGAAGGTGTATTCGCCGGGGCCCTGGGCTTCGGTGGGCGTCCAGGTGAAGACCCCGGTGACCGGGTCAATCGCGGCTCCGGAAGGAGCGCCATCCAGGCTGAAAGTCAGGGTATTGACTGGAATGTCAGCATCCGTGGCCGTCGCGGTGAAGCTGAGCAAGGTCAGTTCATCAACTGTCTTATCGCCAATCGCACCAAGCACAGGCGCGACGTTAACCTCGTTGACGGTGACCTTGATTTCTTCTTCGTCACATAAAACAGGCGTGCCGTTGTCGCAGACCTTGACGGTGAAGGTGTATTCGCCAGGGCCTTGCGCCTCGGTGGGAGTCCAGGTAAAGACGCCGGTCGCCGGGTCAATCGCGGCTCCGGAAGGAGCGCCAACCAGGCTGAAGGTAAGCGTGTCGCCGTCCACGTCAGATGCGGTTGCCGTGAAGCTCAGTTCAACGCCTTCATCCACGCTTTTATCCCCAATGGGGTCAAGTACCGGCGCGTCATTTACAGCGGTAATCGTGATGCTCACCGTTGCTGTATTACTATTGCTTGTGCCGTCGTTCACGCGGAAGGTGAAACTATCCGTCCCGTGGTAATCGGCATCCGGCGTGTAGGTCATGTTTGGCGCGGTGCCGCTCAGGATTCCATGCGCTGGTGAGCTGACGATTTCCCAGGTGAGCGTTCCAGGGTACAGGTCTACCGCGCCCAAATTGATGCTGACCGCTGTATCTTCAGCAGTACTGACGCTCTGGGCTTGCGCCACCGGAATGTCGTTGAAGAGAATATCAACCTCAGCATCATCTGTGTAACCATAGATATCCGTGACTGTTCCGCTGTAGCTATATTCGCCCGGCAGATAAGACCCGTTGATACGCAGGTAAGTGACCGCGCCCGCGTACTGGTAATTCAGGCCGTCAACCAGCTGGTAGACTGGACCGGCGCTAACCTTCAGATAGAAGATGGGCGCGTTGCCATTGATGATATTCCACATCACGCCTTGCCAGCCTGTTGCTCCGGATACAACTCCCTTGCCTGCCCAATATGCAAAAAAGTCAGCCGGGTAACTTTTCACAAAGAAGGGGTGCAGCCCTTCCGCCAAAGGTCGATTAACCGTCACGGATGGCGCGTTGAGATAATAGAACTCCTGGGCGGTGTCTAGGAGCATGCTGTAACCCGCTCCAAAACTGCCGGAAAGATCAGTCCAGGTGATTTGATCCAGCGAGTATTGCAGCTGCGCGTCCGTCAACTCCAGCAGACCAATAAAACGAATATCCACGTCCACTGTTTCGCTGAAGCCGAACGCGTCTTTCACCACACCGCTGAAGCGATAATCTCCCAGCAGATAGCTGCCGTTAACGCGCAGCACGGCGCTGGTGTTGCCCATCGCGTACTGCAATCCGTCCAGCAAAGTGTAGTTTGTCCCTTCCACCTTGAGATAGAAGAAGGGAGCGTTGCCGTTAATAATCTGCCACATCTGACCTTGCCAACCAGTCGCTCCGGAAACAACACCTCTTGCCGCCCAGTAATCAAAGAAATCTGCCGGGTGACTGCTGATAAAGAACGGATAAAGTCCGTTTGCCAGCGGGCGATTGCTGGTGATGTTGTTGGTGTCCAGGTAGTAATACTCAACCGCCGGGTCCAACTGCATGACAAATCCGCTGGCATAGCTTCCGGGCACTGCCGCCCAAGGTCCAGTGGGTGTGATCGCGTTGTGCAAATCGAGATCGGTTACCTGCAAGTCTTCGTAGACTGTGATAGTGATTGTCTCGCAATCCTGAAGCGCGCCGTCACTGACGCAAACGTCAAAGGTATATACGCCTGGGCCCTGCGCTTCGGTCGGCGTCCAGGTAAAGACGCCAGTGCCCGGGTTGATACTTGCGCCCGCTGGTACAAGACCCGCTGTGCCGTCCTCCAAACTATACGTGAGCGTCTGAGCAGGAATATCCGCGTCGGTCGCAGAAGCTGTAAAGGTAAAGGGCACCAGTTCCTCAATATCGAAGTTTCCAATCGGGCTCAATACAGGCGCGACGTTGACCTCATTAACTGTGACCGTGATGGTTTCACAGTCCGAAAGAGCGCCGTCGCTGACGCACACGTCAAAGGTGTATACGCCGGGTCCCTGGGCTTCGGTTGGGGTCCAGGTAAAGGCGCCGGTAGCCGCGTTGATACTCGCGCCTGTTGGTACCGCGCCTGAAGCTCCGTCCGCCAGGCTGAACGTGAGGGTTTGCGCGGGCAAGTCTTGGTCTGTTGCCGCGGCAGTGAAGCTCAGCGTCGTAAGTTCATCGACAGTCTTGTTCCCGATGTGAGCCAGAACCGGAGCATCATTAATATCCGTCACGCTGATGATGAAGTTTTCTTCGTAGCTTTCGCCCCAGGGATCGGTAACTTTGATGCGAATGGAGTAGCTGGATTTGGTTTCATAATCAAAGGGAATGTTCGCCCGCAAGCTGCTGCCGGAGATATTAAAATACTGAGCATCCGGGTGCCCCACCAGGTCGGCAAAGGTGTACGTGAAGCTCGTATCCCCCGCGTCGGGGTCGGTCGCGCTCAGGGTCCCGATCACGGTGTTTATGGGTTGGTTCTCCGCGATGCTTGCGTCACTCAAAGCGATATCTGTCGGCGCGCACGACCGGGTATTGATAACCCCGTCCGTATCGGTGAAAGGAATTGCCTGCGCTTCGGGCCAGTCAACGAGCATGCTTTTGGCTCCGTCAATCGTCAGCGCGCTGGTCTCATTTGGCAGTTTTGCCTTGATGGTTAACACCAGGATATCTCCGCTTCCGCTCACCGGGTTCGGATTGCCGCCGCTGCCTTGCTTTGCCAGCCCCCACACCACCGTTCCGGTTGTATTGTTAACCGCGTTGGTAGGTTCCGGCAGGTAGGTTTCACCTGTGCCAATCAGAAAACTGCCCGGCGCCACCGCTGTAACCTCAATTTTGCTTGGGTCAAAGCTCAGTTCCAGATGAAAGGCGGTCAAATCCGTCACATCCGCCACCCGCACAGCCACCGTGCTGGTGCTGCAGGTGCGTGCCTCCGCTGGCGTGGGGTTGACGCTCAGACTTGTTCCAGCCTGAGCCAAAGCGCTGCCGGAAAATATCCCCGCAGCCAAAATAACTACTATCGTCAATATGCCGAGCCATCCAAGCTTTCGATTAATTCTCATTTTTCCTCCTCATCTTTCGAAATTTTTGATTTTTTCCCGAGCCGCGCGACCAAACCTGCGCCGCCAGCAGCAACAAATAAACCAAGGAGAACCCAGGCATAAGCCGGGAACCCCGGTTTCTGAACCTTCGCTTCGCTTTCCTGTTCACCCGCGGACCGCGGGGGTTGAATTACCTCTGTGGCTTTTGGCGCCAGGGTGCTGGCAGGGGCTGCCGGCGCTTCCGTGGGGACGGTTGTGGGCGTGCTGGTCGGCGCAAGCGTTGGAATCATCATGATTGCCGTGGGGTCTTGCACCGGGATTGCCGTCGCAGCGCTTTGGACAGCGTTCGCGCTGATTTGCACACTGCCCGAAATCATTTCCGTTGGTATCAACTGTCCTTCGCGCGTTGAGAGGTCCGCCCGGGTCATTTCGAGCGCGCTCTCGCCTTCTTTAAGCCCTTTCATATACAACACAAGCAAAACCCCGCTGCCGGATTTCGGCTCGCTGGGGTTCATCTGGGACATCACAAAGCGGATGATGCCATTTTGGGTGTCAACGGTGTTATACAACACCATGCCGGCGTCCAAAAAAGTTCCCAGCGCCGGCTGCACGCCGTCTCGCATCGGGTCCGCGTCCTCCACGCTCAACACCTGCGGGTCGTAGCGCAGTTCAATGTCAAACGCGTAGCAATTTTCAACATTTTTTATCTCAATGGGGATTTCAAGGCGCGCGTCTGGTTTGCCTGTGATTTTTTGAAATACCCCCACCTGCGCGCCGCCGGATTGACCAAAAGCGGGGCTTGCCAACCCAGCCGCCAATACCACAAACATACTCAATACGATTGCTTTCATCCAAAAACGATTAATTTCCATGAATTCCTTCTTGTTTCTGTTTTTTTCGCCGGATAAGCAGCGCAATAATTAACGCAATAACAAGCACACCAGCGGCAATCACCACCCCGGTCACCAGAGCAGCGGGCGAAGTGCCGCCCGGGCGTGCTTTTGGCGCATTCAAACCAGCACTGACCGCGGTCATCTGCGCCACCTGTGCCATCAGGGTGGCGTAATGCCCGGCCTGGCGGGTCTTTTCCGCCCCTGGCGCGAACGGCTCTGTCGGCTGTTCCAGAGTCAAGGTGCCTGCCAACGGCTCGGTTACCGCCCAGGTTGGCATTCCCTCATCGGGGCGCTTGGTCGGTTCCGGGGCTTGCGTCAGGATTGGCAAACCTCCGCCCGGGCCCGGCGTATTCGTTGGCGCGGCGCCGGTTGGGTAGGTTCTCCCGCCCGCTAAGGTGGCAGTGGGCGTCGGGTTGGGCGTGCGCGTTGCGGTCGGGGCTGCCGTTGCCGAAGCTTCTACACGCACAACGCCGCCATTCAGGCTGGGGTAGCTGAGCGCGCCCTGCGGCTCGGCCAGTTCGCCTTTGGTCAGCGTGAGCGCGCTTTCGCCGGGTTTCAGGCCGGTGAAGCGCAATTCAATCAAAGCTCCGCTGCCAGTCTTGCCGGGCTGCGCCAGCTGGGTGGCCACCAGGTGAAAGCGCCCGGGTTCATTTTCCAGGACAACTTGCGCCAGTTGGGTTAAGAAGCTGCCAAAGCCCCAATTCGTCAAAGTCAGAACCTGCGGGTCGTAGGTCAGTTCGATATCAAACGCGTTCAGGTTCACCGCGTCGCTCACCACGACAGACACAGCTGCCTGCCCACCCACCGCGGTTTCCGTCCGGGGCAGGTTGATGCTGAGCGCGAAGCCAGCCTGCGCGCTCGCGCCGCCAAAAAGTGCGCTGGTAAGAACCACCGCCAGCAGCAGCGAGAACAGCGTTTGTCTGAACAATCTTTTCATTCGCATACAATCATTTCACGGAGGGGAAAACCGCCCTCCGCCTTCCTTCCTCAGGGCGTCCAGCCCGCGTAAACCAAAGCGGAGGTGAGGCCGAAATTGCCCGCCACAATCGCCAGGTCGCGCAGGTCCACGACGCCGTCAAAGTTCACGTCCCCGTCCAGGCTCTCGCCCGGCAAAAGGTCCGCGGGGGTTTTACCCCAATATGTGCCGACCACGCTGACGTCGCCAGCGTTAATTTCGTTGTCCGTCCAGGCAGCGTTTCCGCGCACCAGCGCCAGCGGCGCGAGCGTCGTGTTCCCGGATGTCATCCCAAAGCTCTTGCCAAGCGCTTCAGTCAGGTTCAGGCAGCGCGGTTGGGCGGTGGTGAGGGTGTAGGTATCCCGCCAGACCTGGGGGATGCTGAAGTTATTTCCCGCCTGCCCTCCCGTTATCCCGCTGTATGGGCCGGCATGGAAAACCGGGCCGCCCACCAGGGCGACCGGAATTCCAGCCCGCAAAGTGTTGTGTTCCACGCTGATGTTCCCGCTGACGGTGAATTTGCGCACCGCGTTGAAGACGCCGTTGTGGATGGTACGGCTCAGCAAGGGCCCGGTCGAACGCGCCAAATCTGCCTTGGTTATCGTGATGGGAGTACTTCCTTCGGCAATTGCCTTAAAATTCAGGTTCAACAAGACGCCGTCACCGGTGTAACCTGGCGTGGCGAGCTGAGTCACAGCAATTTGGAGAAACCCCGGATTGTTCACCGGCGGGATGACGTTAAACAGGTTTTTCAGGATGCCGCCGTGCGACCAGGACGTAAGCGTGAGAACATTCTTGTCGTACTCCAATTTGATTTCAAAAGCGTTCAGGTCCTCTACGTCATCCACATAGATTTGAACAAGTGCGGTACTGCCAATGGAGAGGTCCACCGTTGTTTGACCGGGCAGCACAGAAATATGGGCGCCAGTTTGAGCGCTTGCTGCGGATATCGACGAAAACAAGGTTAAAAGCAGTCCGATTAAGACTGCCGTAAGCTTTTTTTTGCTCATATCTCACCCCTCAAATAAATTGTGAATGACATCTCATTCATAAGCGGATGTTTCGCTCTTTCCGATTGGCGAAAGGCCCTTGCAGGTCGGGCTTTCGCCCGACCTGCAAGGAATAGTTCAGGTTTACGGTGTCGCGATCGTATAAGCCGCGGCAGAGGTCAGATTCCAGTTGCCACCAACCAACGCCAGGTCCTGAATATTGACGATGCCGTCAAAATTGCAGTCGCCGTGGTTGCCGAGGCTGTCACCCGAGCCAGGCCCGCCATATTGGGCACCGACAAGTGACGCGTCGCTCGTGTCGATAATATTATCCAGCTCCGTCAAAGAAGATCTCCAATAAGCGTTGCCGCCCCGAAGAATGAGCGCCGGAATGTCGTACGGCCCTGTGACGGTGAATCCCCTGCCATTGCTCGGGATGACGTTCAGGTAGCGCGGCTGCAAAGTGGTGATGGTGTAATAGCCGCCATAAAGTACATTCAGGCTGAAGTTGCCGCTAACCAGGTTCGAGGTTAAAGCGCTGGGTGCATAAGGCACGAGCGTTCCGCCCCAGGTGAGGGTGACAGGAATGCCCGCGCGGCTGGAGTTGCCCTGCATACTGAAGGTGCCGGTAATGTCGAAGTTGCCGTTCACGACTACACCGGGCTGGGTCAGATCTGCCAGCAGACGGTCAGCAGGCGTCCAATCGCTGTCGTACAAGCTGATACCTACTGTCCCGGTCCAGGCTTCGGTAAAGGTAATCACGAAGTCTTCTGATGTAAGCGGTAAAGTCACCGGGATTGGCGGGCAGGTTGCCCCGCAAATGTAATCCGTTCCACCGTAATTAATCACGGTTCCCGCGGGTAAATCGAACACCAGTTCAAAGGGTGCTGGGATGCCGTCAGGATTGGTGATTGAAACCGGCAGGGTCACGGGCACGCCCGCGGCGTATGGTCCGGCTGGGAAGTCGGCGGTGATGACGGGTTTGCTATAAGCGTTTGTGCTCATGGAAACACTGTCGCTCACAATTCGCTCCACTGGCGTGACCTTATCCACCACGTCAATCATATTGCCCGACGCGCTGTAGACGCCAGGAGTAGTCACCGTGACGGAACAGTTCAGGACAATATCCACACCAGTCGGTGGGACTTCAAAGTAGCCGTCCAAGCCGGCGATGCGGGCTTTCACGCCGCCCGCGCCGTCAGACACAAGCAAGGGCAGCAAGTTCCAGGTGAATGGCACCGGGGTTGTAATGCTGCAGCTCAACGCGCTGAAGTCGCTCACCACATGACTTGGGATCAGGATGTCGAATACCACCGAGTCGTCATAGTTGCGGCCGGTTGTCGGGTTGTTAATCTTCACCGTGAACGCGCCGGGCTCGCCCACAATCAAGTATTGGTCAGTCGTCGCGACGGTGACAGTCGGTTTGTCATAGACGTAAGCCGTATTGGCGTAGGTCGCCAGCACGGTGTCCGGGTCGGGATCCAGGTCGAACAGTTTAATTTCAACCGGATAGCTGCCGGGCTTTGCCGCTGTAACGCGGAAGAGCGAGGTGGCGTTGTATGGGTTAGGCATCGGGAAGCCCCCGCTTGGCCCGTAGTAGCCGCTGCAGACCCCGCCGGAGCAGGTGAGCGGTAACGGCGCCCAGGCGGAGCCGGTCCAGTATTCCACGCTCAGATCACCCGCGTTTGCGGTAATGTTGAACTGGAAGATCACATGGGCGTAATTCCCGCCAGCGCTGGGGTTATCCGCTGTCACGTGGAATTCGCGCTGTTCGCCGGTCAGGTAGTAGCCCTGGATGTCAGGCGAGCTGATGGTCGGCAGGTCGATGATGGTCACCGCGCTGTCTGCCATTGCGTTCACGTAGACATTGCTGGAAGACTCGTAGCCCGCCATGCCAAAGCCGCTGGTCGCCGCGTAGGAGAAGCTGAGCGGCTTGTTCGCGCCAGCTGTCGCGCCGGTGAAGGTGACGCTGAAGAGCGGCAGGTCGCCAGTTACGTTGGCAGTGTTGTAGCCAATGAACTGCAGAGTGCGCGCCGTCGCGTTATGGACAACCGAGGCTGTTCCCAGAGTACTGCTGACCGTGTCGCTGACGTAGGTCAGTTCGGCCGGGTAGGTGAGCACAAAGTCCGCCGCGTTCACATTGACCAGGTGCGCCATCACGGTGTAGGTGATGTCCTGCCCCTTGACCACCTGGTTCGCCCAGGGAGTTCCGGAAGAGACCAGGTAGAGGTCCGCGTGGGTGAAGGGTTCGTAAATCACCTTCGTGCTGACGTCGTCTCCGTTGGTTCCCTTCGGGCCAGCCACGTCGCCCCAGGAGTTGTATTCCGCGCCGACGTCGTTTGCCCCGAGGTTATTAATCCCGTAGCCCGCGTTGTTCTTGAACATATTGCCCTGGATGTTGACAATCTCCGAAACGTCCCCGGCGAATTTAATCCCGTCGCCGCCGAGGTTGTGGATGAAATTGTCCACCAGGACGATGTCTTTCACTGCGCCGGCGAAGTAGATGCCGCTGCCGGTGGTTTCGCCGGTGCCGTCAAACTGGATGCCCTTGATGGTGATGTTATCCAGGTTCGCCGCCACGTCAATGCCGTTCGCACCGTTGGTGGGCACGCATTTGGCGCCGCTGAGGCTTTCGGTGGTGATGATAGTGTTGCTGGCGTTAATCGTGAAGCAGGGGGAGTTTGGCTTAATTTGTACGCCATTCTCGAGCTTGAGCGTCAGCTTTCCACTGCCAGCCGGAACGATTATGGTGCCGCCGTAATCGCCACCTTTAAAGGTAATGGTCGAATTTGGCTGCGCGCAGGCGATTGAAGCGTTGATTGAAGAAATGGGCATGCTAGGCGTGACGGTAAAATCTCCGACTGGCATAGGTCCGATTTCGATTGTCATTGCCTCGTCCGCCCACCAGGGCCAATTTGCTGCCGTACCACTAAACGCAGTCGGTCCGCATGCTGAACCCCACCAGTTGTGAGTGGCATCACGCGTTCCACCTGTTACGTTGTTTTCGAAATACTGGAATTTCTCGGTCGCGTCAGATGTGCCCAGTAATATTGAGTTGTTTTTAAAGTCAACGTTACCAAGGCTCATCGTCTCAACACGAATAGCATTGAAACGTTCAGGAGTAAGCCCAGTCGGATAAGCAATTCCTTCAACATTGTTATTGGTAAAGCTCCAGTCGGCTGTAGCATTTTGAGTGTAGTTGAAGTAAATACCACTCCGATATGTCTTGAAAACGTTACCGCTGACAACGCCACCGCCAGGAGTGTTCCAGTAAGGTTGGACCTGGATACCGTTACGCTGGTTGGTCACAACATTACCGGATACAGTCCCCAGTGAACTTTGGAAATAAATGCCAAAGTTGTAGGGAGATGTGCTCAGGGTGGTGTTGTTAATCAGGTTGTCTTTGATCTCAACGTCTGTCAGCCATTTGTCATACATCCATGCAGAACCACTCCAGTAAACACCGGAGGTCATGATGGCAATATCATTATGGTTGATGAAGACGTTGTTTCTAACTTTCAGGTTGCTTGAATCACCCGCAACACCAACGGAATAACCGTCAGGCGTTAGATTCGCGCCGTCAAAGGTGAAGCCGTCTATCGTTACACCGGGAACATCAGGTTCCACGTGTAAGCTCACCCAGCTGTCAGATTTGCCCTGAATAACCGCTTCAGCCGCTCTCGTGCCGTTCCCTGGAACGCCCGCGTTAGGACCAAACAGGGTTACAGCTTTCGTTACATCCACATTTTCTGCATACGTGCCAGCCGCGACCGTGATGGTGTCATTGGCGTTGGCATCGTCAATCGCAGCCTGGATGGTTGCATATCCCTTATGCTGGGTGATGTTGGTAACAGGACCGCCCGTCTCAGTACATCCCGGGTTTGTGCACCAGGGGATGCAGAAGTAATTCCATGCCAGCTTCCCGGAGCCTGGTTCAGTATAAGGATAATGTCTTGGTCCTTCAACGCGACCAAACCAGTTAGGGTCGAGCCAGACACGACTGGAACCAAGCTGAAGGTTGCCAAACACCGCATAATCTGCGCCAACAAATTGATTGTGTTTGATTACCAG
>JAKQFH010000034.1 GCA_029556265.1 Chloroflexota bacterium
TGATCAATCCGCTCGTAACCTCTTTCAATTTGCGTGATGTTGCGTATAGTTGACGTACCGTTAGCGGAGAGCGCCGCCAACACCAGCGCGATGCCTGCGCGGATATCTGGGCTGTCCAATTTCTCACCATTCAAACGGGTAGGGCCCTGAACGATACAACGATGCGGATCACACAGGACAATCTGGGCGCCCATCGACACGAGTTTATCCGTGAAGAACATCCGGCTGGGATACATCCAGTCGTGGAATAAGATACTGCCGGTTGACTGGGTGGCAATCACAATCGCGATGCTCATCAAGTCCGTCGGGAAGGCAGGCCAGGGCATGACGCTGATTTCCGGGATGGCATTTCCGAGGTCCGGATCAATCACGAGGCGTTGGTTCGCGCCCACCAGAACATCATCGCCGACGAAGTCAAAATCCACACCCAGCCGGCGCAAAACCAGTTTAATCATGCCCAGGTGCTCCACACCCGCATCCTTAATCCGGATATCGCCGTGAGTTACGACTGCCGCGCCAACAAAACTGATGACTTCCAGATAATCCGGCCCAACGGTAAATTCGCCGCCGCCAAGTTCTTTTACCCCGTCGATGACAAGGGTGTTGGAGCCAATATTCTTAATATCCGCGCCGAGAAGGTTAAGGAAATGACAGAGTTCCTGAATATGCGGTTCGGAAGCCGCGTTGCGCAAGACGGTGCGCCCTTCGGCCCGGGCGGCTGCCATAATCGCGTTTTCTGTGGCGGTAACACTGGCTTCATCCAGGAGGATGTCCGCGCCTTTAAGCTTTTCCGCGGTGAATTTGAAAGAGCCGTTGAAAGAAAACTCAGCGCCCAGTTTGTTTAGGGCGAGGATGTGCGTATCCACGCGGCGCCGGCCGATTACATCGCCGCCAGGGGGCGGGAGCATCAGCCCGCCGGTCCGGGCAACCATAGGTCCCGCCAGGAGGATGGATGCCCGAATCTGCCGGCAAATATCCGGGTCGAGGTCCGAGGGATGCACTTCTTTGGCATGCAGTTCGTATGAGGAGCTTTCGCCAAGCTGCCTGATTTTTACACCCAGGCTTTCCAATAAACGGCGCATGGTGCGCGTGTCCGTAATATCGGGCAGGTTGTGCAATATGACTGGTTCTTCGGTCAAAAGACAGGAAGCCATCAGCGGCAGGGCAGAATTTTTATTTCCGGAAGGGCGCATTGTGCCCGAGAGTGGTATTCCCCCGCGAATGATGAACTTATCCATGTGGTCTCCTTTGTTCAACGATTTCATGGTTGCACTGGCCCGGATGCCGCGACGCTTTCCGGCACCGAAGCTTTGTATTTCGTGAAATTCTCAGCAAATTTGGCGGCCAATGCCAGCGCCTCGTGCTTATAGGCGTCCTGGTCTGCCCAGGACTGTTCTGGGTTGAGCACATTCTGGGGCACCCCGGCAACCGCGTTGGGAATTGCTACCCGGAAGATAGGGTGAAGATGGGTGGGCGTGTCGTTCAGGTCGCCCTTGAGCACCGCGCTGATCATTGCCCGGGTGAGCGGCAGAGCGATGCGCTTCCCGACCCCAAAACCGCCGCCAGACCAACCGGTATTGAGCAGCCAGACCTGCGTGTGGTGTTTTTCAAGCTTTTTCGCGAGTAAATTGGCGTAAATAGCAGGTTTTAGAGGCAAAAAAGGCGCGCCAAAGCAGGTGGAGAAGGTCGCTTCTGGCTTCTCTCCCAGCCCGCGTTCGGTTCCCGCCAGTTTGGAGGTGTAGCCGCTCAGGAAGTAATACATAGCCTGGTCGGTAGTCAGGCGGGCAAGCGGCGGAAGAACGCCAAACGCGTCCGCCGTCAGAAAGAAAATATGCCTGGGGTGCCCGCCCACGCCGGACGGCTCATAATTCGGAATGAAATACAAAGGATACGCAGCCCGGGTGTTTTCTGTTATCTCGCTGCTGTCGAAGTCCGGAACGCGATGCGCGTCGAGCGGCACGTTTTCTATCAGGCAGCCAAAGCGATTAATCGCGGACCACACCAGCGGCTCAAATTCAGGGTTAATGCGGATGGTTTTTGCGTAGCAGCCGCCCTCAAAATTAAAGATGCCCTCCTCGCCCCAACCGTGTTCGTCATCCCCAATCAAAGCGCGCTCAGGGTCCGAAGACAGGGTGGTCTTGCCTGTGCCGCTGAGGCCAAAGAAGAGGGCTGTTTCTCCTTGGACGCTCTTATTCGCGGAACAATGCAGCGAGAGCACACTGCGTTTTGGCAGAATGTAATTCATATAGGTGAAAACAGATTTTTTTATCTCGCCCGCATAGGATGTATTCCCAATCAGGACGGTTTTTTCCTCAAAATTCATAATCACGAAAGCGGGCGAGCGCAAGCCATCCGCCTGTGGGTCTCCCGCGAAACTGGTCGCGGCAATGACCGTAAGGTCGGGGTCAGTGAAAGGCACGGCTTCGTCAGCCTGGATAAACATATTGGCGGCAGCCAGATTCTGCCAGGCCAGGTCGTTTATCACGCGCAGGCGCGCTTTTTGGGCCGGGTCGGCACCGGCAATTACATCCCGGACGTAGAGGTTGCGCTTTTCGAGGTGAGCCAACAACCTGGCTTTTAAGCTGCGATAGGCTCCAACATCTATTTCCCGCGTCCCGGAGGCAAACCAAAGATCCGGGTCCCCATTGTGCACGAGGTATTTATCGTTGGGAGACCTGCCAGTGTAGGGGGAGGTGTTCACCACGAACGCGCCGCTGGCTGAAAAGACGCCTTCGTCATTTTTTACCGCCTCTTCAATCGCTTCGGCCCGGGAGAGGTTATAACGCACGCTGCCCGGCTGTTTGAGGCCCAGTTTCGCAAGCTCTGAAATTAATCCATTTGATTCCACTATTTTTTCCTTTTTTGTTATCGAAGAATTGTCTCGAACGCGGGTTTCCCGTAAACAGAAGATGAGCAATCCTGCAGCATGACAACCGGGTAAAAACCGCGGGTTGCCGTGCCGGAAATCCAGCTGCTGTTTCGTAGCACCGGCCAATAAGAATAGTAAAAATAGTTCTGCCGTTCCAAATCCATTTGCTGTTCGGGGCAGCTGCCAGCCCGGGGGCTGCGTAAACAATCCGCCGCCTTGCAGCTGAAACTCTCGGGAGAGGCAGAGGGGGCATTTAAGCCGACGTAAATGGGTAAATCGACCTGATCGCGAAACGCTGCCAAATTTGTCTGGATAAAACCTGAAGCCGTATCGCGGTCATAATACGCATAGTTTTCAGCAGGGAATTGAATTTGCGCGTAAATTCCGTCAATTTCACTAAAAAAGGAATAGGTCGAAAAAGCCTGGTCCTGAACTGGAAGCGCCCATAGGACTTTGCCCTGATAGTAAGTATTAACTTTTCGGATGAGTTCAGTCCAGATTTTTTCAGCTGTTTTTGGCGTTCCGGAATTTGTCGCGGTAGTGAGCAGCGCGCCGGGCAAGCTGGGACCAACGTCCGCGCCGCCCAGAATAAATTGGTCTACCTTGGAATTCGCGGCTAATTGCGCGTAGTTCATCACAAAATGATCGTATTCCTGATACCACTGCTGCCACCAAAGCGCATTTCGCAGGGTGGATTTCCACCATCCTGTCGTGTCGGGTGAGAAGTTCAATTTCGGGTATAAAGCCACGGTAAGACCCTGCTCTTGAGCCAGCTGGATTAATTGCAGCAAATCCATAATCATCATCCCGCCGGTTGGGTTTGGGTCCAGATAGGGGAGGCCGTCCAAATCAGTCACCTGCCAGGAAGGCGAAAAGATGACCCAATTTACCCCAAGCGCTTTCAGTTCCTTGAAAACATCCCGATATCTGTTGAGGTCGGATGGTTGATAAGCCGGGGTAAACTCCACGCCTAACAATTGTCCATTCTCTGGTTGCGCGGCGGAAGGCAGGGAGGGAGCGGCAGCGTTTTTCCATAAGTGCCAGCTGGCAACGCTGTGGAGGTTTTCCGGCGCCTGCCCAACCGGAACCGGAGAAGAGAAGCTGGCCTCATCATAAGCCAACTCACACTGGTCATTCCTGCATATCCGATATTGCATGCCGTCTTCGTTTTTGGCTGTTTCAAAAAGCAGGAACATCCACGCGTTTTTGCTGACCGGCCACATCGGAACAGGCTGACGCCATACATCATCCCGCCCAAATTGGATGGAAATCGAATCACCTGACGGCGTATTCTCCGGCACGCTGACCTGGATGCTCACCGGATTCGCGGCTTCGGGCTTCCAGGTGATGACTTTGTCTACAACCGTAACGTCCTTATTTGGGACGATAAACCGCCGTAAGACGAGTTTCTGCTGTTTATCCCGCTCCGCGTTAACCAGTCCATCTCCGAGCGTATATTTATAGACAAGGTCACTTCCGGCGTTCAGTTTGAGTGATATTGTGTAACGCCCGTCGTCCATCCTGGTGAGAAGCGGCATGCGCGCCGCCAATGTACTTTCACCCGCCGCCAGGTCGGCATAAACATTTCCAAGTTGAGAAAGGTTGCCGGCAATTCGAACCGGCGCGCCGAGGGCTTCATCGGGCAAGCTGACAATGAATTTGACGGTCACTTCCGGCAGGGGATTCAGAGCGATGACAGCCGGCGTCGAGAGACCTGAAAGCACATTCGCCCGCTGTTGGAAAGCCTGATATTTCCCATCAATGGAAACCACGGTCAGGCTATGGATTCCCTCCGGGACATGTTCAAAGAAAAAGCGCCCGGTCATATCGGTAAAGGTCAGGTAACCCGAGAGAGCCACCAGGCAATCCGCCAAAGGCTTTTGGGTTTGTTGATCTGCGACAATACCGCTGAGTTTCCCTGTTGTCCCGGTGTAAGGCAGCTCCGGCCAGCCGGATATGCTGTCGTTTATCTGAAGGTTGCGGGAAATAACCGCAACGCGATAAGCCACGCTGCTCCCGTCTGCGGCGGCTTCGGGCTGGTCAATCGGGAAGGTGCTTTGGTAACGATACTTGATGACAGCGCCCAGAGGCAGGAAAAGTGTTCCGCTGTATTTGTTTTCTGAAACCCGGGTCAACTCATATTGCGAGATGTTGTAATCCAACCCGCTGACCTCATCCAACACATTCAGGGCAAGGGTCGTCTCAGGAGAATAGCTTTGGCGAAGTTCAGCATTAAATTCAACCGGCACCATTTCCGGAGCCTGGATTTTGGAGGGAAAAACCTGTTCAGGCGGACGCGTGGCCGCTCCTTTTGGAGAAATATTCAACGCGCATCCACCGCTCAGGATTAATCCGGTCATAATGAGGAGAAAAATGATTAGCTTTTTGCACGTTTTCTGCCTCATAAGCCACCTCTATCCTGGGATTGATTTGCGAAGCGCGTCAATATTTTCTGCAAGACTGCCCAACACCCCGTTGATGAAACGCGGGGAGCTGTCTGTACCGAAGGATTTCGCCAGCTCGACGGCTTCGTTGATACCAACTTTCAGAGGAGTCTTTCGGAAAAATGCGACTTCCCAGAGGGCAATCCGCAGGATATTCCGGTCAATCACGGCGACCTGGTCCAAAGGCCATTCCGGCGCGTGCGCCGCGATCAGCTGGTCCAAACGTTCGCGATTTTCAAAGACGCCCTGAGCAATCGCCTGCGCGAAATCATATTGGGTTTCATCAAGGTCATTGTCCACAGCCCGTTCCGCAAGGACACTGCCCAGCAGATGGTCTGTCAGGTCCATTTCATACAGGGTTTGCAAGGCTGCGACGCGTGCCTTGGTGCGGGATTTCATAAACGCCTAAGCTTCAAGTTCGATATTGGTAACATGCACATTGACTGCAGCAACTTCCATGCCAACCATTTCTGAAATAGCCCTGGTCACTCTTTGTTGGACAGCCTCGGCAACCACGCGCACGTTTTCAGCGCCATCGACGACGAGGTACACATCCACATAAATGATGGAATCTTTCACAACAATCTTGACCCCGTCAGCATCGGTGTGGCTTGCTCTGCCAGCGGATGGAAACACTGGCGCCATGGCTGTTACACCTGGGGTTGCCAGGGACGTGAGGCGGGCGATAGTATTCAGTACAGTTGGCGCAATCGTGGTGGAACCAGAATGTTTTTCTTCCATTTTCACTCCCAATAATTTACCGCTCAGATATTTTCGCCAGCCGGGGTTGGATCGGGCAGGCAGCCGGAGAGCCAGACTGTCATAAGCGCCAGGTCATCAGTGCCAGCGGTGATTTTTTGATCCTGGGCGCGAATGAGTTCGGTTAATTTTTCATACGTCAAATTTTCGGGCCAACCCGTCAGGAATGCTTTTTCCGGATCCGGATACTCAGGCAGCTGGTCATTTTTCTGGAATGAGAGCGCGCGGATCACCGGGCTGACAGCGGGCTCAAGGTCCTGATGCAATCCTGCCCAGGCTTTCAGAATCACCTTGACGAAACGGGACTGCTTCAGGAAAACGGTTTCCATTCGACGAACCAGAACGCTGTGCGGCGCGCTGAATGGATTACGAAAACCGCTGACTTTTACTTCATCACGGATGGTCGCGATGACAGCGTGGCGGAGCTCTTCAGGCAGATCTGACACCCCCGAAACCACCGTCCGGAGGATATCATGACGGAACTCGGGCAGCAGGTAAACATTCAACGCGATCATAGGTCGATAGATATCCATAGGACTTCGCTTTCGTAGTTTTAAAGATCTGGTAAGCTAACTAACTTTAACCAAACAGCAGTTATAAATCAAATTCAAACTCAATAAGAATCCTGGTCGTCATCGAGATCGTCATCGTCGTCATCATCGTCCCAATCGTCTTTGATTTCCTCAGGCGTCCCCATGGCTTCCCATTCGTCCAATTCTTCTTCTTCTTCCCAATTTCCGAGTTCTGTTTCCTCATCCGGAGTATAGGTCTGACAACCAGTGTCAGGGTTCAGCTCGATGGCTGCGGCAGAACAATACCTCTCATCCAGAAAGAGACAATCAAGATAATGGCAGCGAATTTTTGGCATTAATTTCTCCTTATAAGGGAAAGCTATTTTCGGAAGGCATTTTACCTTATACTTTCACAACCGTAAAGCAGAGGAATTGTCAACCTGGACGGACCCGGATTGCCTGAATTACGTTAGGAAGGTTTTCCAAACGCGCCAAAAGCCGGCTCAACTGGCTGATGCCGCTGATTTCCAATATCAGGTTGATAATTACCAGATTCTGACGATTATTCAGGGAAAGGTTAATCAAGCGAACCGGCTCACTGGAAATAATCGCCGAAATATCCGATATCAAACCTTGCCGCTCGTAGGCTTTAATCTGCAGCGGGATGGGATATGTCTTTTCTTCGGTTCCCCAATCGACTTTGACCAAGCGGTCTGTCTCCGTCACGCGCAGCACATTCGGACAATCAGAGCGGTGAATGGTTGCTCCACGTCCGCGGGTGATATAGCCGATAATTTCATCGCCGGGCATAGGGCGGCAGCAGCGCGCCATGGTGGTTGCCAGCCCCTTCAACCCCATCACGGTAACCGCATCCCCAGGTTTAGCTCTGCTTGGGAGCGCTGGTACAATCTCAAGGGTTTCCAGCTCCGGTGGGTGCAGGGTCTCGGCGATGCGGTTCACCAATCTGCCGATTGGTATATCGCCGCAACCGATGCCAACGTACAGGTCATCCACCGTCCGAACATGAAAATCGTCCAGGAAGTCTTCCAGGTTAAGTTGGCCTATTCCCAGCCGCTTGAATTCCTTTTCAATCAGGACTTTTCCGTGCTCCAGGTTTTGCTCGCGATCCTGCTGCTTAAACCACTGTTTGATTTTGGAACGGGTTCGGGCATTTTTAACCAACCCAAGGTTCGGATTGAGCCAATCCCGGCTTGGCCCGCCCCGGTTTGCCGTCAGGATTTCGATTTTATCGCCTGTTTGCAGCTGATAATCGAGGGTCACCAGCTTTCCATTGACCTTCGCGCCGCGGCAGCGGTGCCCGACAGTCGTATGCACCTGATAGGCAAAATCAATCGGGGTCGAGCCGTAGGGCAAATCAACAACATCCCCTCTGGGGGTGATGACATAAACTCTGTCCCTGAACACATCCGCGGGTAAGCCGTCAAGCGCGTCTGTGTTATCTTCCACTTCCTGGCTCCACGAAAGCAGGTTGCGAATCAGACTGACTTTCTGTTCATAATCATCACTTATCAGCGCGGATTTTTCTTTGTATCGCCAATGCGCCGCCACGCCATATTCCGCGTTTCGGTGCATTTCATGAGTCCGGATTTGAATCTCCAACGGTTTGCCGTCCCGGTATACCACCGTCGTATGCAGCGATTGGTAATTGTTCGGTTTTTTTGCCGCGATGTAATCATCAAACTCGCCGGGAATTGGCGTAAACTGCATATGAACAATCCCCAGCACTTTGTAACAGGATTCAACATCATCCACGAGGATGCGGACAGCCCGCAGATCCCGAATTGCATCAAAATTGCCGTCTTTTCGCTGCATTTTCCTGTAGATGGAGAAAATGTGCTTGGGTCGGCCTGAAATAATCGCTTTTACCTCGGATTTTTCCAGCAGCGCGGTCAAGCCCTTGATAATGGCATTGATTTCATCCTGACGTTTCTGCCGCTGCGTAGCAAGCTTTTCCGCGATTTTATTGTATTCGTCCGGATTGACGTAGCGAAAAGCCAGGTCTTCCAATTCCCATTTAATTTGCCAGATACCCAGACGGTTTGCCAGCGGTGCGTAAATTTCGAGGGTGTCTTCCGCGATGCGTTTCTGCTTATCGGGAGGCATGTCTTTCAGCGTTCGCATATTGTGCAAGCGGTCAGCAAGCTTCACCACGATGACCCGGAAGTCGCTGCCAATTGCGAGCAGCATTTTCCGCAGGGTTTCCATGACATATTCGTTTTTTCGGCTGTCGCTGAGCGGTTCGGTGGTTTGCGGGCTGGTAATTTCTTCCGGATGTTGGTCTGCCCGGGTAACTTGCGGCAAACTGGTAATCCTGGTGAGATCCTCCACAAACTTCGCAATGGATTCGCCGAATGTGGAGCGGATTTGCTCCAGCGTGACCGGAGTGTCAAGCACGACATCATGCAGCAAACCGGCAACCACCAGGCTGGGGGCTACCTCAATATCCAGCAGGATATTAGCCACGCCCACGCAATGCGTGATGTAAGGCGCCCCAGACGCCCGGGTTTGCTCCCCATGAGCAGACTCCGCCAGTAAATAAGCCGACTTGATCAGGTCAATATCAGCCGTTGTGTAGGAAGCAGGAAATTTATGAAAGACTTTTTCTAAATCCATGATGATGGATTAAGTATGCCACAAAATCGGTTTGTTATTTTAGCTTTTCAGCGCTTGCATAGGATCTATCCAGCCGCAGCGCTCGCAGACATTCCTCTTCAAAGGGATTCAGCCGTCCTTCAATCAGATGCGTCAGAAGCATGCCGACGCCCACGCCAAGCATGTAGCCTTGCCCGCAAACCCCGGCCGCAAGCAAGTACCCGTCTAATGCCTCAGTGCCCCCGAGGATTGGCAAGCCATCCGGCGTAATCGGGTAAGTGCCGCGCCAGGTTCTCCGAACGCGTAAATTCCTCAGTTTGGGCATCAATTCTATTAACCTCTGAGAAGCCAGCGGTAAGAACTCACTGGTATCTGTGCTGAGCTGACCAAGAATCTGCGGGCTGGGGGTGAGGCAGAAAATTATTTTGCCGGTTGGATGCTGGTAAAAATAGAAGTTGCTGGAGCCTTCTCTCGGGCGGATGTCCACAATCATTGGAGAAAACATGGGTTGAACTGGTTCGGTGATGCCGGCTTCGTGCGCTTCAGGGGTGACTGGCAGCGGCACGCCCACGAGCTGTGAAATTTCAGAAGCCCAGGACCCTGCCGCGTTAATCAGGTATTTGCAGGCATAGCTTCCCCGGGCGGTGCTGACGGACTGCACCGCGCCATTAATAACGCTGGCTGAAAGAATTGGCTCATTAAAATGAAAATCTGCGCCGGCTGCCACAGCATGCGCGTAAAAAGCGAAACAGGTTTTCATGGGAGAGGCAGACCCATCATCGGGCGAGAAAGTGCCTCCCAGGAGCCCTTCCGGTTGAATATCCGGGATAATCTTTTGGATACCCTGCGCATCCTGCCAATCTATGTTCAGACCATAACTTTTCTGGTAAGCCAACAAATCCTGCAGCGTTTGTTTAATCGCCGGCTCATACGCGACAAAACAGTATCCGCCAGCGCGCCATTCGATATCATCGCCATAAACCTCCTGCCAGGTGGATAAGACCCGGATGGTTTCTGCGCATAGATATATTTTTGATGCATCGGAGTGGGTGGCGCGAATCCCGCCAATCGCGTGTTTATTGGATGCCTGTCCGACGCTGGGAAGCGCTTCCAGCACCAGAACGCGCAAACCAGCCCGCGCGAGGTAAAACGCGGTTGGGGTGCCAATCGAGCCAGCGCCGGCGATAATGACGTCATACACGGGCAGGGGGCTCATGCTTCACCTCCGTCGGCGCTGCCAGAGAGATTGGCAAGCAGGGAAATCGGCATCTCCACAAAAACAGGACGGATTGGCGGTTCAGTCACTTCCGTGAGGGGGATGCCTTCCTGCTGATACATGCGTTTGACCATGTTCAAACAGGTTTTTCCTCCGCAAGCGCCCATGCTGACCCGTAAAAGCGCTTTAATTTGGTTGAGGTCCCGGACCCCAGCCCGAATGAGATTGCGGATTTCACCGGCGCTCACCCTTTCACAGCGGCATACATAGGCTTCGTCCGCCATCTCCGGCGTAAACTCACCGGTCTCATCATATATCGCCTTGGGTTCAGAAGATGGGATCAGGCGCAAACCCGCGATGCGCGGCGCGATTTCGGCGGGAGCTTCCACGCTGACGATATGCGTTCCGGAAAAGCCAGGCAGCTTACGAATCGTCTTCACTGGCAGTGAGGTCAGCACGGTGCCGTTTGTATCCGTTACCATAACCATACTGCCGGGCTTGAGCCGCGCCGCTTCCTGTTCGTAGGGCAGGGAAACCAAAGCTGTCCCCGCTCGCTTGCGGAAATCGACCAGGGTTATTGCCAACCCGGGGCATACCGAAACGCAGCGCAAACAGCCAATACAGGCTTCATTTTCCTGGGGCAGGAATTGCGGCAGCGAACGGATATCTTCCCCGCTAAGGTGAATTAAATCCTTGGGGCAAATGGTTGTGCATGGATCGCAAGGGATTTCCTGGTTGCAGTGCAGCACGGGAAAAACGCCGGCTGTTCCTGAAGGAAAGCTTTCTTCGCGCAGGTTACCCGGTTTGGATTTTAAGATTTTTTCCAGCCTGGTCCACTCAGCCGGGATTGGCGCGAGAGTTTTACCAAGCCGTTCCGCGATTTGGGCGCCAGCAATCCGCCCTGAAAAGATTGCGGCAGACGCCTCGGCGATCTCTTGCGCGTCGCCAGCGGCATAAACCGGCAGACCGACTTCTTCTGCCTTGCGCAGGAATTCATTGACCGGATCAAGCCCGACCGCGATCAGGATGGTATCGCAGGCATACTCACGCACCGTTGAGAGTGTCGGCTTGAAGTCCTGATCAACCCGGGCGATCCGAATTCGCTCTACACGCTGTTCGCCAATTGCCTCCAGGACGGTATGCGAGGTAAGCACCGGCACGCCGGAACGTACGAGCTTGTCCAGGTGGACCCGATAACCCCCACAAGCCGGGGCGGCTTCCACCAGACCAGCCACATGGATGCCGGCTTGAATGGCATGATATCCCGCGATGAGCCCCACGTTTCCACCGCCGACGATGAATAAGTTCTCACATGGGCGGACCAGGTCGCGATTGACCAGGGTCTGGAACGCGCCCGCGCCGTAGACTCCGGGCAGGGTATTGCCGGGGAAAGCCAGGCTGCGTTCCCGCGCGCCCGCTGCGACCAGAAGCACCTGCGGCTGCACCAGGACATATTGCCTGCCCTCACGCAGGATTCCAAGGCTGTGGTCCTCAAAAATCGCCAGGGCAGTGCTGTTTTCCCAGATTTCGATGCTGGGGAAAGCGCGCGCCTGTGCTTCCAACTTTTTCGCGATATCAATACCGCGGGTTCCGGCATAAACAGCTTCGGAAGAACCAAAGAAACGGTGAGTCTGCAGAACCAGCTTGCCGCCCAGCTTGTCTTTGTCATCCACCAGAAGAGCTGAAACGCCAGCCTTTCCCAGTTCCTGCGCGGCGGAGAGACCGGCAGGACCCCCGCCAATTATCAAGACTTCCACATTCACCCGGGGGATTGGCGCTGTTTGTAACTTGCCTGAGGGCAGGTCCGGCAGTTCGGGGAGACCATCGGCGGGAAAGACGCGCATCCCAGCCCTGACCGGGGTCATGCAAGCTTTTACCGGGAGCCCGTCCGCGATAACCATGCACTGCGAACACTGCCCATTGGCGCAGAAGATACCTTGCGGAGAGTTATCTTTGGGATGATGACCGAAAACATGAATTCCATTGGCAAAAAGCGCTGTGGAAATCATCTCGTCGGTGTGCGCTGATAATTCCTGGTTATTCCAATAAAAAGAAAGGTTTGGTTCCGGCTTAATCGTTAGGATAGGGTGAGAAGAAATCCGGTAATCACTCATAGGCTTCAATTGCCAAACTCCATATACATTTGTCGGCAATTATATTACCACTGAGTGGCCTAGCCAAAGATTTCCAGGTACTTCTTATCCAGTTCCGCGTCGCTCAAATGGCTGTAGCGCTGCGTGACCGCGATATTTTGGTGGCGGGCAAGCTCTTGTGCCAGCTTCAGGTTGCCAGAGACGAGCAGGACGGTGGTGACAAAATAATGGCGGAAGGAATGCGGGGTAATTGAGCCTACAGCTTCGGGTCCGACGGCTTCCCTGACGCGCTGGTTCACAATTTGCCGCCCGGTGGTGGTGGAAATGGGTTTTACCTTTTTGCCGCTGCCCTTATCGTGCCGGGCGAAGACCGGCAAGGCAGCCAGGGCTTTGCCGCTGCCGCCGTCCAATTCAGCGCGCAGACGCAGGTAATCCTTGAGTGCCTGCAAACTGCGCCGGGAAAAGCGCAGGACAGCTTCCCGATTGCCTTTGCCGATGATAACCGCCCGATATTCGTCCCAATCAATATCGCCGCGGCGTAAGTTGCAGGCTTCGTGCACGCGTAAGCCAGTATCTGCGAGGGTAAGCAGAAAGGCCCGGTCGCGCATATTAATTAGGTGTTGGGTCGGGTCTTTTGTTTCAAACAAATGCAATCCGGCGGCGTAATCCAAGACGGTTTCTATCGCGGATTTCGGGAATTGGGGGAGGCGGATGCCCGGCTTGCGCGCGCGCTGTTTAATGAGCAGCCTGATGCGCGGCAGATTGACGGCAGCCAGGTTTTCTCCTGCCAGGAACTCGTAAAAACCAATCACAGCAGTCAGATAACATTGTTCGGTGGAGGGGGCCATATCTTTTAACGCGCGGATAACCCAGATGACCGGTTCTTCTGTCAGGTTCGCGATGGGCATTGTTTCAGGGTCCAGTGCGTGCCCGGTTAGTACCTGACCGAACAGGTTCATCGCGTTCGCATAGGTGCGGGCAGTGTTCGCGCTGCGGGAAAGGCGGACAGAGGAAATATAATTCTCAATGGAGTCTTGAACTGCAATTCTTTCACTCATAAAATTACCATTTCTTATCAACCAACATTGCGCGTAGTTTTGTCTTTTTTATATAGAATCTACTTCTTAATTCGATATATTGAATAATCTTCAACTTCATGTACTAAATAATAATTTTCCCAAATATAGTTAAGCGTTTCATTGGTGTTTTGTGCTAAAGAAGTTGCTATTTCTTGCTGAGCACGGTACTCTGGATTTACTGCTGGCAAGATCCAAGGGTAAATGGCAAATCCATCAATAATCATCACTGGTTTCTGCGTTTTAAGATTCTCAAGGTATTCTTTTTGCAATTTCATACCAATTGATGAGTTATTAATTAGGGGATAGAATAGAGATCCATCCATTGAGGCACGGTCACTCATCAAGTTGATTCCAGCTTGTCCACCAATAACAAGTACTTTGTCGTCAACATTTGTGTTTTCCTCAATGTAAGATGCTGTGCGTGATTTATATTCCATTTGTAGGCCTGGATTTATTATTGATTTGTATAACACCTTTACAGGAAGAAGAAGATTACCCCATTGTGAGGTGATTGTAAACACCAAAACAAAGCATGTTGCGCATAGTTTAGCTTTAGTATTTAGTAACCGTATTAAGTCTTTTGAAAGTAAATACTCTTTTGCAAATTCGAAAAAAAATCCATAAGATAAAACAATTGCAGGAATCCAATTAATAAAATAATGTTGATATCCCCTCCCAGAAATAGCGCTCAAGGCCACTTCAAGTGGTAATAACATCAAGGTTAGAATCGTTAGGGGGTCAGACTTATGTTCTCTGGCACCCTTTATTGCGTAGAATATACAGGCAGTATATCCAAGTCCAAATACATAAGACCAACCTTTGAAATATTTAATGCCCATAAGGAAACTATCGTTGATGACATGATAGATTAATGAACTCGAACGATATTCTTGGGAATAAAAAAAGTTGTAAAAAATTGAAGCCTCTACCATCCTGTAAAGGGTTCCGCGTAAATAAAAGTAGAGGAGGATTGGGAGGTTAATAAATATCGTTCCAAGAATTATCCATCCAATCCTTGTTAAGCTCGTTAGAAACCCCTTTTCTTTCCAGGTAAAATATATTATTAGTAAAATTATTATAATTTCAACCCCAATATTATTAGCTCTAAGATGGAAGCTGGCCATCAGTGATCCACCAATTATTAAATCCTCAGGTCGATGATCCTTTTTCTTTAAACCTTGAAGATAAAAAAACAAAGCAACAAACGAGCAGAGTAGTGAATACTCCTCAACAGTATTTCCAACTCCAAATATTTGTTTAAGTGAAAATGCACCTGCAACGGTACCTAATAATGCAGCTCTGTGATCCCAGTGCTTATTCAATATCGAATATGCTAATCCAAGGACAATAATAAGAAAAAAAAGTTCAAGAAACCATAATCCCCAACGCGAACCTGAGCCTAACCATAAACCCAGGGCGTTAATGAAGAAGATCATCGGACCTTTAGAGTCCCAAATTTGTGTATAAAGCGTTTTGCCGCGTAATAATTCTTTGCCTGCAAACATAAAAAATCCGCTATCTCTACCAGGTTCAAAATAGTAAGGATTTCCACGCGCTAAAATAGATAGTGATAATATCAGTAATAGAATCCATAAAAATATCCAATCAACTATGGACAGCTGAGACTTTCCATTTGAACGTGTAGATACATCCAATGAAGTTTCAGGTTCTTCAGAATCCATATTTAACCGCCTCGTACATAATGCTTATTCCACCACAAAATTTGAACCTATTATAATACACTTTTTATCATTGGTAACGATAATGATACTTATCATAACCAATAATTAAAACATCAGAATTCACCGCTCCCCTGCCGCCTTTGGAAGACTTAACGCATGCCCGTGCTTACGGGTCACCGGCGCTGAAAAGTTTCCCAGGCGCCTATCCACGGCTCGCCCAGGCGATTATTCTCGCTCACTTCCACCGAGCTGAGGCGCTGCCCAATCACAGCCAACTGCCGCGCCGCGCTCATCCAGTCATCCGCGCGCAGTGCCTTGGCCAAGGCGTCCGCGCCGGGTTCGCACCAGGCCCACTCCTGGCGAAAGCGGTCCGCCTTGAGCCAATAGTCGCGCTTTTCCCAGGCAGCCGCGCTTGTTTCGACCGATTCGCTGATTTTTTCCAGCGCCAGAACCACATAAGCCGCCAAATCCCGGCTGGACGCGTCCGGCGCGTTCTGCCGCATCAGCAGCCGGATCGCCAAAACGATGGACTTACTCATACGATTACGCGCGGTCGCGCCGCTTTCACTGCCTTTTATAGTTGTCATTATTCCTCATTTGCAAAGAATTTCAGTGTCCAATTATACCCACCCTGCCCTTCTCGTGCTGCCCGAAACAGCGTAGAATTAGCACACGCGTTCTAATAATCTCTTGACATAGAACAAATATTCTATATAATAAAGGCATGAGAACAGATTCCGCGTTAGTCCCTTTTTCACTACCCCTCCCACCCCAATTGCTGCTGGTGATTGGCTGCAGCGCGATGTCCGGGAAAATGCTGGAGCTGGTCGCGGCTCTGGCTCTGAAGCAGCCTGTGACCCTGCTGGACTGCGGCAATCGCTCCAACATGTACGCGGTTGCCCGGGCTGTCCGGCCCTACACAAACGACCCGGTCGGCGTGATGAACCGAATCCGCCTTTCGCGCGCCTTTACCTGCTACCAGGTTTTGGCGGTGCTGGAAGCTGTTTCCGCCGCCCCGCCGCGCGAACCACTGCTTGTTCTGGACCTATTGGCAACCTTTCTGGATGAGGACGTGAAGCTGAAGGACTGCCAGCGCCTGCTTACCCGCGGCATCGCCTGCCTGAAGCGTCTTAGTCAGTCCGCGCCGGTGGTGGTAAGCCTGCGCCCCATTCCGCCCATCTCCGCGGCGCGTGAATGCCTGATGGAAGCGCTGCGCGCCAGCGCCAACGCCGCCTGGGAGGAACCCGCACCCTTGCCGGCCGGTTTTGGGCAGCAGCCGGCGCTGTTTTAGGGAGGATCCTATGGGCCGCACAATTGCTTCCATTACCCAAACCTGGCAGCAGGAAGAAGCCGCCCTCAAACGCTTTCAGCGCGCGCTGCGCAAAGAGGATCAGCTGCTGCTGGATGAACTGCTGGTGCTTTCCCGCCTGCACCTGGCAGAAGCTTCGTACGCGTCCAACCTGTACCCGCTGGACATGTACCTGATTGCTATCCTGTTGGAAGTCTACAAACAGCTGAAATCGCTCCAAAAAGAAGTTGTCCCGGAAGGGGCGGACCCCAGCGTAAAGTTGGACAGCGGCAAAGAAGCGCGCTTTCTCGCGCTGCTCAACGAGACGCTGGCGGTTTTGACGCCGGAAACTCCACCCGCCGCGGAACTGACGGAGGAAGCGGCCGAACCGCGCGCGTACACCGCGTTTGAGGAGGCGCCGTGAGCGGCCAGACATTCCGCGGCTGGCTGCTCGACCTGTACCTGAATCAGCAGGAGGGTTTGACGTTGTGGTTCATCTCAGAAACGGATGACTGCCGGCAGTGTTTCACGCAGGCATTCCCGGTGGCGTTTTATGCCGCCGGGCCGCGCGCGGAACTGCGCCGGCTGTGGCACCGGCTGCGCAAAGAAAGCTGCGTCAGCGCGCTTGAGCGTCAGCTAAAGCAGGACGTGTTTGTCGCGGAACCCGTGGAAGTGCTGCGGGTTGACGTGGACACGCCGGCGCGCCAGGTCGCATTATTCCGTCAGTTGGAAGAGGAATTTCAGGAGCTGACCTGGTACGACGCGGATGTGACCATCAGCACGCGTTATATCAGCCGCTATGGGGCGTTCCCGCTGGCGCTGTGTGAGCTTAGCGCCGACGCTCAGAATCGCATCCAATCCATCCAGGTGCTCAACAGCCGTTGGGATTTGATGCCCGCTTTGCCGCCCCTGCGCGTGATGGAGCTGGCGCCGGACGCGGACCCCGCGCACGGAACGGTGCGCGCGCTTAACCTGCGTTCAGACCGCTTTTGCCAAACCCTGCCGCTTAACCCGGACGGCGCGTTTTTATCCATTCTGAACGCCGCGCTGCTGGACTACGACCCGGACATTCTCGTCACCGACTGGGGAGACAGTTGGCTGCTGCCCTTCCTGCTCAAACAGATGGAAGAGAATGAGATTCCCCTGGCGCTCAACCGGAACGCCAGCCGACCGGTGCGTTGGCAGAAAGAAATCACTTACTTTTCCTACGGGCACATTATCTACCGCCCGGAAGAAGCGCACCTGTTCGGACGCTGCCATATTGACCGCAAATCCGCCATGATGTGGTCAGATTACAGCCTGGCGGGTACGCTGGAAATGGCGCGCGTGACCACCCTGCCCATTGAGAAAGCCGCGCGGGTCTCGCCCGGTCAGGGCATTTCCGCCATGCAGGTCATCACGGCGCTGGAAAAAGACATTCTGGTGCCCTACCAGAAACGCCAGGTGGAAGAATTCAAGAGCGGTATGCAGCTCATTCAGGCGGACCGCGGCGGGATGATTTACCAGCCAAAACTGGGGCTGCACAGCGATGTGGGGGAAGTTGACTTTGTGTCCATGTATCCCGCGGTCATCATCCGCGGCAATATTTCACCCGAAGTTCCCTTGCCGGATGTGCTGACGCCCGCCAGCGAAGAATTGGGCGTGGTTCCGCTCACGCTCAAACCCATTTACGAAAAACGCGTGGCGCTGAAGACAAAAACACGCTCTTACCCACCCGATCACCCCATGGCAAAGACACTCAAAGCGCGTTCATCCGCGCTCAAATGGCTGCTGGTGGTTTGTTTTGGCTTTCTTGGCTACAAAAACGCCCGTTACGGACGCATCGAAGCGCATGAGGCGGTCACCAAAGGCGGACGCGAAGTGCTTTTGCGCGCCAAAGAGGTGGCGGAGGAGGAAGGCTTCGAAGTGCTGCAGATGTATGTGGACGCGCTCTGGCTGAAGAAGAAAGGCTGCAGCAAACCCGAACACTTTGAGGAAGTCATGCGCAAGATTGTCGACCGGACCGGGCTGGCAATCGCGCTGGACGGCGTCTTGCGTTGGGTGGCGTTCTTGCCCTCCAAAACAGACGCGCGCGTCCCAATCGCGAACCGTTACTTTGGCATATTTCAAAGCGGCGAAATCAAGGTGCGCGGTCTGGAAGCCCGCCGCAGGGATACCCCCCGCTGGATCGGGCAGGTGCAAATGGACATGATTACCTGCCTTGGGCAAGCCAAAACCCGCGCGGACTTGCCCGACGCGCTCAGATCAGCGCTCCGTGTGTACCAGGACGCGTTGGAAGCCCTCAAAGCAGGCCGTGTGCCGTTGGATTTGCTGGTAGTCAACGGAAAGGTCAGCTATGCTCTGGATGCCTATAAAAGCACGACCGCGTCCGTGCGCGCGGCGCGGCAGTTGGAAAGCGCAGGCATGCAAATCCGCCCTGGGCAGCGCGTGCGTTTTCTTTTTACGCAAGGCGAGCCGGATGTGCGCGCCTGGGAACTGGCCGGCAAACCGGACCCGCAATGTGTGAATATCCATAAGTACATGGAATTGCTGGCGAAAGCCGGCGGAAGCGTTTTGCTGCCCTTTGGCATTGATCCCGGCGTGTTGATGGAATGGACGCTCAAGGGCGGCGTGCAGCTGCCGCTGGCCGTTCAAATTGATGAACTACTGACAGGCAGATAAGCGCAGGGGTCAGCCGGCTGCCGGGTCAGTGGCATGTCCATGCCAGCAGACCGATATGGCATGTGATCACTCAGGAGGTTTATATGTAAACAGCGGGCAAAAATTGCGGTTATGAAACCATTCGCTCAAACAAAATGCGGGTGCCACATGCATTGCAGCCGCGGCTGCTCACTCGCGAGGCGGCCTCTAGCAAACTGCCAATAGATTGGCTGCTCCCCGACGGCCTCCTTCCAAATAGCAATGGAAGGCCATCGAGGAGGCAGGTCGGGACGTGGAACGGGCAGTTTAGCTTCGGGATTCCGAACTGCGGTGGTGGAATAAAGACCGGCGAACCAACAACATCACAGCTAATAACAGAGCCTGGCAGTTCATAGCATGTCAACACTGAGACTTGCGCACACAGGCTAATTCAGATTGTATTGATTTTTATTAAATTTCTTATATACTAAATGTATAGATTGGTGAGACATCATGAGGATTTTGTGATGTCTCGTGTGCGTACCGCATTCTGCGCTTGTCTGTGATTAAAGATATTACGTCATACGATATACCCGCAATCCCCTTGACTTTCAGGTGGTTTGTGATCTCCAAGAGCAAAGCTTAGCTCAGATTTTCGACGTTCCTTGACAAATCGGCAGCTTCGGAGGTGACCAAATGAAAAGGTTCATTTTTTGGGTATTGTCCAGTCTTTTACTGGCTGGGATAATTGCCGCGGTATCTATTGAGCGGGTCTCGGCTGGTCCAGCCGCTCCGAACATTGAGACGCTGGAACAGCCGGACGGTGTCAGCTTTTTCGCGCGTAAATGGGGCGATGAATGGGCGAACGGATACGAGACGCTGGAAGGGTACGCTATCCTCCAAGCGCCTTCGGGTTGGTGGGTATTTGCCCGCCTCTCTACTGAAGGACAGTTGGAGCCGGCGATAATCGGGGGAAAGCAAGTCCCGGCGAATCTGGCCGCGCCTGCCAGCCTGCAAAAACACCTTCGGCCGGCGCAGATTCCAACATATCCGACAATTCACCGCGCCTCTCCTGAAGGGCAGAATATCGGCACGCAACCCACGCTTGTATTGCTTGCCAGTTTTTCGGACCGCTCAGGAACCTATACTGCCGCTAGTTTTTCATCGCTGGTATTCAGCACAACCAGCAACAGCGTCCGCGATTATTACCTGAGCGCCTCTTTTAACCAGCTAAGCCTAAACGCGGCAGCGGAAACTCACGGTACTTCCAATGACGGCGTTGTAGGCTGGTTTAATCTCGGTTACGCCCACCCTGACACCGGGGCGGGCGTGTCAGTGGCGAACCAATTGATTGCCAAAAACGTGCTGATAGCCGCGGACCCCTATGTCAATTTTGCGTTGTTCGACACGAATTCCGACGGTTATATCTCTCAGAACGAGCTGCATCTGATTGTCGTTGTCGCAGGTTACGAGCGTTCATACTCAAACAACTCACCTAGTATCTGGGGGCACCGCGATTCTTTCTACGACATAACCGCGCCAACTCTGGATGGAAAGATTTTGGGCGACCCTTCTCATAATGGCGGTTACGCTCAAATTGGGGAGATCCACCAGAATCACCAGGCAACCATTGGTATCCTCATTCACGAACTGGGACACGACCTTACCTGGCCAGACCTCTACGATATTGACGGTTCCTCGGACGGAGTTGGTGATTGGTCCATCATGGGAACAGGGAGCTGGAATTACACGGGAAGTAATGATTACGGCACCTCACCAGCTTTCCCAGACGCTTGGCTGAAGTGGTATCAGGGATGGATCAGCCCGATTGTGATTAACGGGACGGTCACTGGGGCTTCTCTGCCGCAAGCCGAAACCAACGCAACAGCTTACCTGCTGTGCCCCAACCCCGGTGGAATTGATTGGGAATGGATGCAGCATTCCGGTTCCGGTGAGTATTTTTTGGTCGAAAACCGCCAACTTACTGGTTATGATGCCGGCTTGCCAGGGGCGGGGATAAATATTCTGCATATTGATGAGAGCGTGACGTACTCCAACAGCGCCAACGCAAATGAATACCACCCCCTGATGAAGTTTATGCAAGCGGACGGATTGGATGAGCTGCTTTACGGTGATTCAATTGATTCTGAGAGGGGCGATAACGGCGACCCATTTCCTGGTGTGACTAACAACAGAACCTTTAACTACAACTCCACCCCCAACAGCCGCCTATATTCCGGCGCCGACAGCCAAGCAGCCGTGACGAGCATCAGTAATAGCGGCACAACGATGACGGCCACGCTCAGTTATACAGGTCCGACTAACCAACCACCGGTTGCCAATGCCGGCATGGATTTGGTTTTATACACTCAGGTTCTGGTAACTCTGGACGGAAGCGGCAGTTATGACCCTGACGGCGATTATCCGCTCAGCTATTCCTGGAGTCAGACTAGCGGACCAACTGTAACCCTGAATAATCCAAACAGCGTAAACCCGACATTTACCGCGCCTTCGCAGCCTTCTATTCTGACATTTGCGCTGGTGGTGACGGACAGTCTGGGCGGTGTATCCAGCCCTGATTATGTGAAGGTCACGATTCTTAATACGCCGCCGGTTGCGAATGCGGGACCGGACCAGTCGGTAAACACCACAGCGTTGGTCACGTTGGATGGAAGCGGTAGTTATGACCCTGACGGCAATTATCCACTGATTTATGCCTGGTTTCAGAAATCCGGGCCGGTAGTAGCGCTTAGCAACCCTGGTGCGGTTAATCCGAATTTTATCGCTCCGCCCATTAAATGCGTACTAACTTTTGACCTTATTGTGACAGACAGTCTCGGGCAGGGTTCCGGACCAGATTCTGTGTCGATCATCGTTGGTAATCAAGCTCCGGTGGCAGATGCTGGCCCCGACCAGTCAGTCCTGACAAATTTTGTGGTAATCCTGGACGGCAGTCAAAGTTATGACCCGGATGGGAACTATCCTTTGAGCTACCATTGGACTCAAACTGCGGGTCCGACAGTCAGCCTGCTTAACCCTGAGACAGTTACGCCTTCGTTTGTTGCCCCGTCTGACCCAACCCTAATTAGCTTTTCATTGGTCGTAACGGATTCTTTTGGGATGTCTTCTGCGGCAGACAGCGTAAATATTACCGTTATGAATCAAGCGCCAATCGCAAACGCTGGTCAGGACCAAATTGCAGGATACCTTTCAAAGGTTACGCTGGACGGAAGTGCCAGCACAGATCCGGATGGTGACTTTCCGCTGACTTACGCATGGTCTCAGACCGGTGGCCCCAATGTTCAGTTGATCAATCCTATGTCGGTTTCGCCTTACTTCATTACCCCATGGCAGACGAGTATGTTAACCTTCTCTCTGGTTGTTACAGACGCCTACGGATTAGGATCTGCACCGGCGTTTGTGCGTGTTTTTGTGAGCGGAAACAGCGTATTCCTGCCAATGCTGGTCAAGTGAAATTTATGTTTTGAACTGCACTGACCGCGGCTTTCTACGAGTTATCAAGGAGTTTTTGTTGCCGGATTAATAATCCAAAGCGATCCTCTTCCTGTTTTCGGGATGAGATGAACGGTTCCTAGCGGATTGTGCCGCACCACCCCTGGTTTGACCGGAAGCTGCCCTCAGCCGCCGGGCTTCAAGAATCCTCGCCTGAGAGCGAGATAAGCAGGTCACCATTGGCATGGGCACTCAAACACCCCTGTTTGCTCCAGGGTCCAAAGTGAACTCAACTGCGCGCAAGGCAGCGCTGGCAAAAGGAGAACCGCCAACACGCGTTTATGTTCACGGTCTTTCGCAGATGTTGAAATGATCTTGATTTCCAATCCTTGAGTTCCATCCCATTCCGCAGAGTCACCCTCATTACCATAGGTAAAGACGCCGATTATGAATTGTGTTCGTTGAATTTCAGGTAGATAATCATCAATTATGGCTATGCGCTGCTCTAAAAATTCTCTAAACATGAATACTTCGAAAGTCCATGGTCTGGTTGGTTTTTTGTTGACTTGCTTTTTCCTCTCGCTTATAATTTCTTGTTCGAGGGGAAGTGCTGGAATTGGCAGACAGGCATGACTTAGGATCATGTGCGGCAACGCGTGAGAGTTCGAGCCTCTCTTTCCCCACAGCATTTATTAACTGAGAGGTATATTTTGAAACTACAAAAAGAATTCACGGACGACCAGCAGGTAAAAATCACCGCGGAATTTGAGCCGGAACTATTGGATCAATTCATGCACAAAGCCGCGCGGAAAATTTCCCAACGCACTCGCATCCCCGGCTTCCGTCCGGGCAAGGCGCCCTACGCGATGGTAGTAAATCATGTTGGCGAAGCCAGCATCCGCGAAGAAGCGCTGGAAATGCTTTTGGATAAGGTCTACCCGGAAGTGTTGGAGGAAGCACAAATTTCACCTTACGGCCCCGGTAACCTGGACGAAATTAAGAACCAGGATCCCCTCACCTTATTGTTTACTATTCCGCTTGAACCTGAAACAGAACTCGGCGACGTGGACAGTATACGCGAAGCCTACACCCTGCCGGAAGTCAGTGATGAAAAAGTGGACGAACTCATCCGCCAAGTCAGACGGAATAGCAGCACAATCGTCCCCTTGGAAACCCCGGCGGCAGAGGGCAATTTGCTTTATCTGACTCTGGAAGCCCTGGCTGTTGAACCAAAAGAGGGTGAAGACCCCGAGATATTTGGCAGCACCCCGCAGCAGGTCCTGATCCCGACGGAAAGTGAAGAATCGGACAGCGAATGGCCGTACCGCGGATTTGGCCGCGCGTTGATTGGCAGCAATGCCGGAGAGACTGTGGTCCTTACTCATGAATTCCCGCAAGAAGACAGCGTGGAGGAGGATTTCCGCGGAAAAAAGATTCGATTCAACGCGAGCATACAATCAGTTAAAGCGTTGGAACTGCCAGAGCTGGACGAAGCTTACCTTGAAGAGATCGGCGACTTTAAAAGCGTTGAGGAATTGCGAACTGCTGTTTATGAACGGCAACTGGCAATTGAGACCGCCGACTATGAAGATAAATACTACCTTGGTCTCGTAGACCGTATTCGGCAGGATACAAAATTTAAGTATCCACCGCAAATGCTGCATGAAGAGGAAGAAGAGGTTCTACACCGGTTTGAACACGAGCTTTCTCACCGTCAACTTGAACTTGATCTTTATCTCAAGATGCGCAAGATGGATAAAGAAGACTTCATAAAACAGGAAGTCACCCCTACTGCCATTACCCGTCTGGAACGTGCGTTGGTGATGGAAGCTTTGAGCAAGAAATATGGTATCAAAGTTAGCAATGATGAATTGGAGCAGCACATTTCAAGCCTCATTTCCGATCTGGTGAGATCAGGTGAGCTGCATCAGATGCAAAAAGACCTCGGTGAGAAGAAGTTCGCCAACGCGATTTCTCATGAAGCTGCCAACCGCGCGCTGGAATCTGCCATTCGGCTTCAACTGCGGAAAATTGCCAGCCCCGAATCCTTTCCTGCAGAAGAGCCCAAATCCGAAGGCGCGGCAGAACCAACGCCCGAAGCAGCGGAATAAGCATCCAAAAAGCGGCGCCTGAGTATTCAGGCGCCCGACTTTATATACAAAGTTCTAACAGTTAGAGGGTAAACTCTTCAAAATCATCATGAAGAAAAGGAAACCAATGGATACAAATACAACAAAATCAATCATGGTGCCGATGGTTGTGGAAACTTCCGGCAGCGGCGAGCGCCATTATGATATCTATTCGCTTCTGTTGAAAGAGCGCATCATTTTTGTCGGTTCCGCGATTAACGATCAGGTAGCCAACCTCGTCGTGGCGCAGCTGCTTTATCTGAGCCGCGAAGACCCGGATAAATCCATCCAGATGTATATCAACTCCCCGGGTGGTTCTATTTATTCAGGCCTGGCCATCCTCGATACCATGCAGATGATCCCGAATAAAATCAGCACAGTTGCCGTTGGGGTTACTGCCAGCTTTGGGACAGTCCTGCTTGCGGGCGGCACCAAGGGTCAGCGATTCGCCCTTCCCCACGCGACGATTCACATGCATCAACCCCTTGGCGGCGCGGAAGGACAGGCTACAGACATTGAGATTATGGCGCACGAGATTATGCGTCTGAAAACAGCGCTTAATAATTTCTTTGCCGAAGCGACGGGTCAGTCCATCGAGACAATTAAACGGGATACTGAAAGGGATTTCTTCCTGACAGCGGAACAAGCGGTAAATTACGGTATTGTCGACAAAGTCCTCCAACCGCCAGCCAAGTAAAACGCGTATCCTGCTGCCGAAACGAAGATGCTGACGAGTAAGTTTCCCCACCTTAAGGGGCTTATACTGGACATGGACGGCGTCCTATGGCATGACACGCAAGCCATCGGAAATCTGCCCGCGATTTTCAGCGCGATTTCTGAATCAGGCTTGCGTTTCGTTTTCGGGACCAACAATGCCACAAAAACCGCGGCAGAATATCAACACAAACTGCGCGGCTTTGGGCTGGAGATTCAGGCGGAACACATCATCACATCCGCGGCAACTACGGCGCTTTACTTAAAGAACCACTACGCGCCAGGCACATGCGTCTACGTCGTTGGCTCAGCTTCCCTCAAGCAGGTACTGCTTGAGCAAGGTTTTACGATATCTCCCACAGAGGATTACCGGACTGCCTCGCTGGTTGTGGTTGGGATGGATGTTGAGATGACATACGAAAGAATCCGAAACGCGGCTCTCCTCATCCGGGCCGGCGCCGACTTTATCGCCACCAATGCTGATGCCACCTACCCCACGCCCCAGGGTCTCTACCCCGGAGCGGGCACGATGGTTGCCGCCGTCGCGACGGCTTCGGGTAAGCAGCCTCTTATCATCGGGAAACCGTACACCGCGATGTACGAACACGCCTATCAGGTGCTTGGTTTACGCCCAGAGGAA
>JAKQFH010000095.1 GCA_029556265.1 Chloroflexota bacterium
CCGCCCGTCGTCCACAGCTACGTTGGCACGGTAGATTTCCCCGCTGAGAACATTGATGAGGCGGGCATTTTTGAAAAGCCGTTCGGCGGGCCGTTCCCCGCGCGCAATGCTCAGCTTTCGCTGAAGTTCTCGCATAGCCAAGCATGTTCCGGGGTTTTTATTTGCGCGAGCCAAAAAGCGCAAGGTCGCAGCGCGGGGCCCACCGGGGGAAATCGAACTGTGCTCCTATTGCAGAGTGACGCGGCGAATTAACCTCCGATCTTAGCCGAAACAATTCAGATTTAACTCCAATTCGATCCCACAGAACGCGCAAGTTTCTGGTTTTACAGGCGAAAAACATTCGAAATCCAGTGGCCAGACCGGTGAATTCGCGAGCCAAACGGCTCGTTGAGGCTATCCGCTGGCCTGTCAGGCCCGCTTCGGTTCTGGTGGAACGAAGGAATAAGGTTGAACTACGCAACGCCAACGTTTCAGATAACGTATTCGCGAAGCCAAAAGCCCTCCGAACACTCGCTTGCCCTTGAAAAGCCGCTATTTGTCAGCCTTGGCTTCATAACTGCCTGTTTTTACAGAGCTTAGTAATTACCCTACTGTCCTCTCGCGTCGTTTTGGCCTTTCCAAGCATCCAGATTCATTATCCATATCCCTTGGATTTAGGCTACTTCTGCGCCGTGTACAAGGGGTGTACAAGGGATGCTCACCGGGAGTTCATGGGATTTTAGCTGGTATACCCGATGAGCATCCCTTGTACACCCCTTGTACACGGCGTAGAGACAGGGTAAATCCAAGGGATATCCAAGGCAGGCTTCAGCCGAAACGAACTGGATCCCGATTCTATTTCACTCTTCCCAAAGTGCGTAAGACTTTGATCTTACGGACAAAAGGCGTTTGGGATTCAAGTTGTGTCCGTCAAGTTCAGCAAATTGGTTATCATGGTTTCCACTCAAGGGGTTTCTTGGCTTGCCCCCTGCGGCGGTGCCGCCGCAGGGGGCAAAATCGCGCGCTACGCCGCCGCCGCGAGCGCCGACACGTTCTTTACCTGCTCTTTGAACAGGTCCATGTTCAAATAACGGCTGCCAGCCAGCCACGCTTCGTGCGTTTCCACCGCCAGCGCCCGGATCAGCCGCAGACAACTGGCCTCGTCCGGAAAAATCCGCATCACCAGGGTCCGGCGTTTGATCTCCTGGTTAAACCGCTCCAGCAAATTCGTGCTCTTGAGATGCTTAGGATGCGCCCGCGGCAACCGGTAATACGTCCAAGTCTCCTCTATGTTCGCCTCCACCCATTCACAAAGCCTCGGGGATTTGCTCGCCCATTTCTCCAGCCAGAATTGCAAATCCCGCCGCGCCTCCTCCCGATCCCGCCGCTCATACATCCAGCGCAACTCTTGCAAACAATCGTCATCGGCCTTGCGCGGCAGATAATCCAAGGCGTTCCGCAGAAAATGCACGTAACAACGCTGCCACCACGCCTCCGTCAGTACCTCCCGCACCGCGGCCTTGAGCCCCGGATGATCATCACTGACCACCAATCGAACCCCGTGCAAGCCTCGCTGCTTCAATCCCAGCAGAAACTCCTTCCAGCCGTGGTGGCTCTCCCGCGGCGCATATTCCACCGCCAAAACCTGCCGCCGACCCTCCCAATCGATCCCCAGCGCCACCAAAATAGCCC
>JAKQFH010000046.1 GCA_029556265.1 Chloroflexota bacterium
CCAGGGTCAGTCCCTGTTCTGCTTCTACCACCGTTTGGCTAACCTGGAACCTGGCTTTTTCCATCTCGAGCAGGTGAAGCTGTTGTTCCACACCGTCAGCAAGCCGGCTGGCGGCAAGTCTCCGCTGTTCGGAGAGCTGCGACGCTGAATTGCTGAGCATTTGCTTGATCTGGCTCAGTTTTTCTTGGACTTCATTGATCTGTCCTTCCACACCTTCCACTTTTTCCAACTCTTGAGTCGCGACTCGAAGGTGATCCAGTGCCGAAGTCAATGAGCCGCCGTACTTTCGCTTTAGGCGATTAAATAGCTCCAGGCGTTCTTCGATCTGATCCAGTCGGGTCGGATTAAACTCGATCCCTTCCAGGTAACCGCGCAGCTCGTATGTCAGATCGGATAGCGAGCTGAGAGCGTCCTCAGCTTGTTGCGCCAAAGCTTGCATTTGCGGATCGATGCGGGCAAGCTCCGCCAGGTCGCGTGCGGCTTGCCCAAGCAAATCCGTAGCAGCGGAACCGCCGTCGGTACCCTCATCCAATAAAGCCAGAGCGGACTGACTGAGAGAGCTCAACGTTTCGGCATTCATCAGGCGGGTGCGTTCCTGTGCCAGGCTTTCTTCCTCATCCAGTTTGATGCGCGCGTCTCCGATTTCCTGGATCTGGTATTTCAGCATATCAGCCCGGTCGCGGGCAGTCTTTTCGATTGCATGCAGTTCGTCCAACTGCTTTACCAGAACCGACCAATCCTTGAACTGACTCTGATAAATAGCCAGGGTTTCCTGGTCATGCGCAAAACGATCCAGCAGATCGCGGTGATTGCGAACTTTTAGCAAGGAAAGGTGGTCGGACTGCCCATGCACGTCCACCAGGGCTTCCCCAATCTCAGACTGAACACTCAAATTGACCGTCCGACCGTTCACCCGGGCAATCGTCCGTCCTTCAGCCCGGATCTCGCGCCCAAGCCAAAGCCGATCCGGCTCTTCCAGCAACCCTTCGCGGTCCAGAATTTCGGTGATCAGTTCGCGCTCGGGTCCATCCAGGCGGAAAAAGCCTTCCACAATCGCCCGGCTCGCGCCTTTGCGGATGCTGGTCGTGTCCACCCGTGCGCCGAGGATTGCTTCCAAGGCATCCAGGATGATGGACTTCCCGGCACCTGTTTCACCGGTAAAGACCACCAGTCCGGGTGTGAACTGGAGTGTCAGATCATCGATGATGGCGAAATCGCGGATGCGCAGTTCTTCCAGCATAAGTCCTCAAATACGCAAGCCTCTGGATTGAGCATAAGCCGAGGTGGAAACCAGGGCAGCATAAACTGCCCGCCAGATTAGCGGCATGAGATTTCCGCCTCCAGTCAGAAGCGGCCCCGAGCCGCTCAGCAGCGGTAGGATCGCCAAAATCAGCAAAGGCAGCGCGCCAACAATAGCCCCAACCAGAACCGCTTTGTTGAGCGCCTTGCTGCGCCGGCGGTTAACCACCAGGCGCACGGCGTTCGTGATCAGCGTACCAACTCCTGGAGCAACCAGGATTGTAAAGAAACCAAGCAAACCTGCCAGCCAGCTGCCAGCAAAGGAAATCAGGGCGGCGACAGCAAAGCCCAAAAATGGGTCAAGCTTTTTGGTAGTGTCAAACGCGCGCTGCTGTTCACGCACACATTCCGCGCAGCGATAGCCCGTT
>JAKQFH010000065.1 GCA_029556265.1 Chloroflexota bacterium
CCGTGGGGGCTTCAAAGGCGGCGCGCAGAATCAGCGCCTTGTCTGCCGGGCTGATGGGCTGGTCGGTATAATTCCGCACCGATTTGCGGTCAAACAGGGATTGGAGGGTGGGGTTCATGGTGGCTCCGATAGGTTGAAGGGGTATTTTTATTATTATAACCAAACCATCACGGTAAAGCGGTTTTAAGACGAATGTGTGCGGCTCATCCAGGGCTGCGGCCCCCATGATTGCGGTGTAGGGGCCCGTATAGAACCTGCGATCCCCACTCACCACCGGCGGCGAATAAATTCGCCGCCTGGCAAAAACCAAGTCCGCTAAAGCGGACTCATCCAGACAGAGTCGGCGCAGCCGGCTTGGTTTTTATAACCCTACGATGTGCTCAGCCGATTAGCCAGTGACAACATCGTATCGGACTGCCATATGAAGACCAATGATTGCAGCGTTGATGATCGCAATGCACAAGGAAAAAGGAAAGGTGATAAACGGTAAAAAGAAAACAATCCCGTAAAACGTGAGGATAGCCACACCCAATGAATAACTCATTACATAAATTGTAGCCTGATCACGCGGGATGTCTTCTTTTTGCCAAGATCGACGATTTGGGTGAGGGTAGGTTTTTTTTGTGGCCCGCGGCAGCACAAAGTACAAAACAGAAAAGTGGTGCGTTAGTATCAACCTGGCAATCAAGTCAAACCCTGCAGAAACCACCACGTCTCTTTGGATGAGACTGGATACTCCCAACATCAAGAAAATCGTGATGACGGGCAGAACAACGCGGTATAACCAGTAGATGGGCTTTGAAGCGAAAAATTGTTTCACCAGACTATTGTAAGCCTGATTGAAACTTAACAGGTTCACAATTTTATATACCAATGCGCGACCCTTACAGGGTGCTCCGCGACCCTCGCCGCTTCGGCGCTCCGGCGGGAGTACAGGGCCGCGTGCGTCCTGCAAGGATGCTGCGCGACCCCCCGCCGATTCGGCGCTCCGGCGGGAGTGCCGGGCCGCGTGCGTCCTGTAAGGATGCTGCGCTCCCGCCCTAAAACATGAACGGCACCCAGGCGCGGAAGAGCGGTTCGAGCAGCAGGCTGATCTGCCCGGCAGCCACGCCCACCAGCGCGCCCACAGCCACATCCAGCAGGTAATGCACCCCCATGCGCACCCGTGAGAGAATCACCAGCGGCGCCCAG
>JAKQFH010000073.1 GCA_029556265.1 Chloroflexota bacterium
TATGTTCCAAGCCTATATACGGTAATATCCTACGCTCATCTTCGCGAGCTTTTATTCGATCAATTTTGATAACATCCTCAAAACTTACAATATCATATTCAGAATCGCTACCGAACATTTGGAGGAAGACGGATTGGAGAAAGGTATCGCTGAGCTGGCGGGAGAGGCGGCGCAGGCGGCGGAGGCGGTCGGCGCGCTGGAGGATGGCGGCGATGCGGCGCTGTTCATCAAGCGGGGGGAGAGGGATTTTAATCTCTTCTGCATTCGCTTTTGTAAGTTTAGGCCGCGTTGTACCTGATACTAACGATGTCACATCATAGTAACTTAAGATATAACAAATATAGTCTGGATTACAAATCTTACGTGGTCTTAAAACATGTGCATGATTGTTGACCCATGTTTTTCCACTAATTTGATATGCTATTGGCTGGATTTTCGACCCAAAGTGTCCGCCATCTTCAGCCAATAAGACCAAAGGTTCGTCAAAGATATACCCATTTATCCACCCTTGCTGTCCATTTGCCCCATAATACGGATAAGGGCCTGGTATTCTTAAAGACTCTTCCACTGGAACACGTCTACTATCCAGGAAGTCACAAATATCACCTAACCTAACAATCTTCATAACTTTGAGTTACCTAATAATTTTGATAATTGTTGGATACCTTCTTCAATAGATTGCTCTAATTGTAACATCCGCTCCAGTATAACCTGCGGCTGTTCATGGAAGATAACGTCAGCTTCGACCTGGCGGTAGCGGCTGGCGCTGAGGTCGTATTTATTGGCAACCACCTGGGCTTTGCTGACCCAAAACTGCTGGCTAAGGCGGTTGTATTCGGCGCGCAGGGGCGATAGCTGGGCCTGCAACCCGGCCAGGGTCGCTTTGGCTTTTGCCAGGGCAGCGGCGGCGGGGCCATCGCCAGTGGGCGATATGGCCTGTTCAAAGGTCAGGCGGTTGATTTCGGCTTCGAGGGCCAGGCGCTGTTGATTTAACGGTTGGAGGGCGGTGCGCAGTTCGATGACGCGCTGCTGCCGTTGGGCGTTAAAATCAGCCGCTTTGCGGCGCTGCCAGCATGTCAGAATATCGGGGATATCGTTCTCGGCAGTGGGCTGGCGCTTGTCGTCCAGCGAAAAGCCATCTGCCGACATATCATAAAACCAGATGTTTTCGGTCTTTGCGCCGCGGGTAAAGAATAATACGGCAGTGGAAACGCCGGCATAGGGCTTGAAAACCCCGCCCGGCATGGAAATGACCCCATCCAGGCGGTTTTCTTCGATCAGTTTCTTGCGCAGGTTGAGGTGCGCCTTGCTGGAGCCGAACAACACGCCATCGGGGACAATGACGGCACAGCGCCCGCCCATTTCGAGGGTGCGCAAGATGAGATGGACAAAGAGCAGTTCGCTCTTGGTGGTGCCGGCGGCGGTCAGCCCCTTGCCGACATCATTGGCATCGACTGCGCCCTTGAAAGGCGGGTTCATCAGAATGACATCGTAATCGGCTTCGTCTTTGAAGCGTTCTGAAAGGGTGTCTTCATAGAAAAACTGGGGGGACTCGATGCCGTGGAGGATCAAGTTCATCGAACCAATGCGCAGCATGGTCATGCCGGAATCGTTATCAAAGCCGCGCAGGGCCTGGGGGGAGCGTAAAAAAGCCCATTGGTCTTCGGTCAGGCGGTCGCCGATCAGGTTGAGGGGCCAGCCGTCGGCATCGTAGGTAAGAATATCGGGCGAGGTGTGGGTTTCGAGGATGTACTGATAGGCATTGACCAGGAAACCGCCCGTGCCGGCGGCCAGATCGCCAATGCGCTCGCCGGGTCGCGGAGCCATCATCTGCACCATCAGGCGGACAATGTGGCGCGGGGTGCGAAACTGCCCGTTGCGTCCGGCGGTATTGAGCTTGGAAAGCAAGTATTCGTACAGGTCACCCTGCACATCTTGCTGCTGGCCGGAGATGTGCATTTCGTCAATCAGCTTGCAGGCTTCAATCAGCAGGCCGGGCTTGTTGATTTTACATTCGGCATTCTGCATGTAGCGTTCGAACGAACTGCCCGATTGGCCCAG
>JAKQFH010000022.1 GCA_029556265.1 Chloroflexota bacterium
TTTGATGCGGTATGAAGAGCGCAATTCGCTGTGCATCTCCACCCAGGTGGGCTGCCCGATGGGCTGTGTTTTCTGCGCGACAGGGCAGATGGGCTACCAACGCGGGCTTTCCAGCGGCGAGATACTCGCCCAAGTGATTTACTTCATGCGTATGCTGCGGTCTGAGGGCAAAAACCTGACCAATATCGTCTACATGGGCATGGGCGAGCCGTTCCTGAATTATGAGGCGACACTGGAATCCCTGCGCAGGTTAACAGATCCGACCGCCTTAAATTTTGGCGCGCGGCGGATTACGGTCAGTACGGTTGGAATTATTCCGAAAATTGAGCGGTTCAGCCAGGAGGGGCTGCAGATGAACCTGGCGGTCAGCCTTCACTCCGCGGATAACGACCTGCGCAGCCAGATTGTGCCCGCCAATCGTGTCTATCCGCTAAAGAACCTCATCTCCGCTTGCAAGGCTTACACGGAAGAAACACACCGCCGCGTCAGCTTTGAGTACGCGCTGATAAACGACCTTAATGACTCGCCGGCAGCCGCTGTTCAACTCGCCACTCTGCTCAAAGGGATGCTTTGCCACGTCAACCTGATCGCCTTGAATCCGAGCAAACAGTATCCTCTGCAAGGCTCCCCGCGCGAGAAGGTCCGCGCCTTCTCAGAAACACTCTCCGAACGCGGCATCCCGGTCACCGTCCGCCTGCGGCGGGGAGTCGAAATCCAAGCCGGCTGCGGGCAGCTGGCGAGCAGTCAAAATCCGGTATAATTCATACCCTATGAACAGCATTTTCAATAAATGGCGTGAGAGCCTGACCAAAACGCGCGATGTTGCCTTTGGCAAGGTGTCCACCTTCTTTGGCGCCACCCAAATCAACGAGGACAGCTGGGATGAATTGGAAGCCCTGCTTATCCAGGCGGATCTCGGCGTAGACACAACCATCGCGTTAATCAACAAATGCCAGGAACAAGTCGACCGCCAGGGTCTCACCAGGACCGAACAACTTTACTCTTTGCTGAAATCGGAAATGACAGCCTTGCTGGACCAACCGGCTGAGCCGGAATTGACCTACCAACCAACGGTGATTATGATCGCCGGCGTGAACGGTTCGGGGAAGACAACGACCATCGCCAAACTGGCTGCCCGCTACAAGAACATGGGTAAAAAAGTTTTGCTGGTCGCCGCCGATACCTACCGCGCCGCCGCGGTTGACCAGCTTGAAATCTGGAGCGACCGCATTGACGTGCCTATCATAACCGCCCAACCCGGCAGTGATCCCGGCGCGGTGACTTATGATGGCGTAAAATCGGCGATTTCCCGCGGCAGCGACGTGGTACTGATTGATACAGCCGGCAGATTGCACACGCGTTATAACCTGATGGAAGAGATTAAGAAAGTTTACCGCGTGGCTGGGAAAGCCCTGCCCGGCGCTCCGCATTATTCCTGGATTGTGTTGGATACAACCACCGGACAAAACGCCCTCCAGCAGGCTGCCGCTTTCGGCAAAGCTGTCCATCTGAACGGCGCCCTCCTGGCAAAACTTGACACTTCCGCCAAGGGCGGAATGGCGTTTGCCATCAAAAAGCAGCTTGGCTTGCCGGTTTTGTACGCCGGCTTGGGCGAGCGCGTTGAAGATTTGCAGCCTTTCAACCGGGAAGCCTTTGTTGACGGCATCCTTGAACATTAATTTTCCGGAGCTTACCCATGTCTGACCTTTCTGACCGCATTGAAACCATAGAAGCCCAGTGTCGTTCTCTTCAGGAGCATCTTTGACCTTCCCGCGAAGCTTCAGGAATTGCAGAAACTTCAAAACCAATCTGAATCCCCCGACTTTTGGAATAACCCGGATACTGCCCAGCAAGTGATGAAACGCATCTCTGACCTTTCAGAGATTACAGAAGAATGGCAGGCGCTCGCCGGGGATATCAAAGACCTGAAAGCCTTGCATGAACTGGACGACGGTTCGCTTACGGAAGAAATCGCCGCCCAGACCTCCGCGCTCGAAGATAAGCTCGCCACAAAAGAAACCGAGCTGCTGCTTTCGGGCAAATATGACCATGGAAACGCCCTCCTGGCAGTCCACTCCGGAGCGGGCGGCACTGATTCCCAGGATTGGGCTGCCATGCTCGAAAGGATGTACCTGCGTTGGGCTGAGCAAACCGGCTATAAAACCGAGATCCTCGACCGCACAATGGGGGAAGAAGCCGGCATTAAGTCCGTGACTATTCTGGTGCAAGGGAAGCTTGCCTACGGCCTCTTAAAATCGGAAAAAGGCGTGCACCGCCTCGTCCGCCTCTCCCCCTTCGACGCGGCACACCGCCGGCACACCTCCTTCGCGCTGGTGGAAGTGCTGCCTGAGCTGGAGGACAATGATGAAGTCATCATCCATCCGGAGGACATCAACATAGAGGTATACAAATCCTCTGGCGCCGGCGGACAGAACGTGCAAAAGAATATGACCGCGGTGCGCATCATTCACCTGCCCACAGGTTTGGTTGTTACCTGCCAAAATGAACGCTCACAGACCCAGAATCGCGAAAACGCGCTGAAAGTATTGCGTTCCCGTCTGTTTGAACTGCAGATGCAAGCGCATGATGAGGTCGTGGCTGAGTTGAAGGGCGAATTC
>JAKQFH010000036.1 GCA_029556265.1 Chloroflexota bacterium
ACTGCCGCCGCCGGGTGGTCTGCGGGCGCGGCGAAACCGCCGCCACCTTCTGCTTCAGCAGCGCATTCATTACAGTAGATTTGCCAACATTGGGCCGGCCAATCAGGGCCACAAAACCTGCTCGATGTGTCATCGTATCCATAAGCTCTACTCAGGTTTCCAGCGGGCGGGGTCGTGCCCTTCCAGTTTCAAAAGCCAGGCTTTGGTCTTGAGCCCGTTTTTTCCGCCATAGCCATGCAGGCTGCCATCCCCGCCGATAACCCGGTGGCAGGGGATGATGATCGGCATGGGGTTGGTTGCCTGGGCGCGGCCCACTGCACGCGGGGCCTTCGGAGCGCCAATGGCTGCTGCAACCTGCCCATAGGTTCTCACTTCTCCAAATGGGATGGCGTAGGTTGCCTCGAGTGCTTTTCTTTGAAATGGCCTCAGGCACTCCCAGTCAATGGGGATGTTAAAATCCTGCCGCTGACCCGCTAAATATTCGCTGAGCTGTTTGATCCCGTTCTCCAGGATTTTTGCCGCCGCAGGGTTTGCCACCGGTGCCAGCGACAGCGTCTTTTCACCAAATAGAACCTCACGCAGCCCCTTTTCTGAAACCGTCAGCGTAAAGCTTCCCAGCGGTGAATCAGCCAGCAGCGCTGAAAATAATGGGATAAAAGGTGCATTTTTCATCTATTTGTTAGCTTTCTGTAAGGTGAGCGTAGGGTAAGCGTAGGGTACACGTCAAGCAGGGTGAAGAGGCCTCTGGTATTATAGACTTTGAAGGGCGACTTCTCTTCTTCTCCTCCTTGATAGTGTGCCGGGGTCGGCGTCCCCGGCACACTCTGATTCTAACACGCTTTGGGGAAATTTCAGTCCGCGTCAGCGAATCACAGGTTGGCAGGACAAAATTGTGATACACTTTGTGGCAACATCCCGTACCGGCATCAGACAAGCGGGGTTAAACGTAATATAACCCAATCCCAACAAGAGGTGATTTAATGGAATTAACGATGGAAAAAGCCCGAACGCGCGCTCGCCGTCGCCGCATCCCCACCACTCGACGCGAACGCTGGGCCTGGTATTTTTATGATTTCGGCAATTCAGCCTATGCCGCCGTAGTCCTTTTGGCCGTCTATTCGGCTTACTTCAAGGGCCAGGTCGTGGGCGGTTCTGAAGGCACCCGGCTCTGGGGTGTTTCTGTTGGCATCGCCATGCTGGTGGTTGCCCTGCTCTCTCCCATCCTGGGCACATTGGCGGATTACACTGCCTCAAAGAAAAAATACCTCTTCATCTTCTCAAGCATGGCAATTGTTTTTACCGCCGCGCTTTTCTTTGTTCAACCCGGCAATATCTTTATGGGCATGCTGTTCTTCATCCTGGCCGAAATCGGTTACCGCAGCGGACAGGTCTTTTATAACGCCCTGTTAGGCGATATTGCCTCTCCAAACGAAATGAGCCGCGTCTCCGGCAACGGTTGGGCCATTGGCTCGGCGGGAGGCATCGTCTGCCTGCTGGTGGTGCTGCCCCTCATCGTTCTGGTTGGCGGCACATTTGTGGTTCGCATTTCTTTCCTGATTACCGCCGCTTTCTACCTGGCCTCTTCAATCCCGATCTTCATCTGGCTGCGTGAGCGGGCTGAACCTCAGCCCCTGCCGCAGAAAACCAGTGTGCTGGCG
>JAKQFH010000048.1 GCA_029556265.1 Chloroflexota bacterium
CCCCCCTCCATCCGCGAAATTGGCGATCATACCCAAATCAGCTCCACTTCGGTGGTCAAATACTACCTGAACCAACTGGAGGAAATGGGCTACATCGCCCGCCAGAGCAACGTCTCGCGCGGCATCAACCTGATTAAAAACGCCGGGGGCAGCCTGCTGCAAAGCGCCAAAACCGCTGCCCAGGCGCTGGAACAGCTCGTCACCATCCCCCTGGTTGGCAACATCGTGGCAGGCGAACCAATGCCCGTGCCCCCTTCCGACTTTTCTTATTACGACCCGGACTCCGGCATCGATATTGCCCGCAGCCTGCTGCCCTCCACAGATCCGTTAGACCAGCTCTACGCCTTACGCGTGCACGGCGATTCTATGATTGACGCGATGGTAAACGACGGCGATATCGTCGTCATGCGCAAGGTGGACCGCGCGCGCAACGGCGAAATGGTCGCTATCTGGCTGGCAGACCGCGACGAGACCACGCTCAAGTATTTTTACCAGGAAAACGGCCGCGTACGCCTGCAGCCCGCCAACCCTTCCATGCAGCCCATCATCATTGAAGACCCCAGCGTGGTGGAAGTGCAAGGCAAAGTGGTGCTGGTCATTCGCCAGCTCGAAAACGCCTGAGCGCAGTCAAACCCGCAACAAAAAAAGCCGCATACTGCAGTGCATACGGCTTCTTTTGTTGTCCGCGAGGGAATTAGATCAGAGCGACTTCAGCGCCAGCTGCTTCGAGCTTGGCTTTGGCGTCGTTCGCGACTTCCTTGCTGACGGCTTCGAGCACTTTGGCATCGGGGGTCTCAGCCAAGGTTTTGGCTTCAACCAGGCCCAGGCTGGTAAGCTGGCGGATGACTTTGATGACTTCAATCTTCTTGGCGCCGGCGCTCTTAATCACAACGGTGAATTCAGTCTTTTCTTCGACTTCTTCTTCAGCGGCGGCAGCGGCAGGGCCAGCGGCGATTGCGGCCACAGGCGCGGCAGCGGAAACGCCCCATTTCTCTTCCAACATCTTGACCAGTTCAGAGGCTTCCAACACGGAAAGTTGGCTCAGTTCCTCTACGAGTTTAGCTAATTCAGCCATTTTTTATACTCCTATTACTTAGTTAATTCTTCTAATCCGTCTTCCTTTTCAGGTTGACACTGTAAACATCAGGCGGCAGCGGGCTGCTTTTCTGAATTTGCTTTGATGACAGCCGCGAGACCGCGGGCGGGCTCGGCAATAGTGCGGACGAGCTTGCTGGCCGGGGCGAGCAGTGTGCCCAGCAGCATCGCGCGCATCACAGGCAGGGTCGGCAGGTCTGCCAACGAAGATACCTGTTTGACAGAGAGGGCAGCCTTATCCAGGTAACCGCCGCGAACCGCCAGGATGTCATTACCTTTGGTAATCTCGGCAAGCGCTTTAGCGACGGAGGGTGCATCCTCAAACGCGAAAACAACCACGTTGTTGCCTTCCCAGAACTTCTCGTCATAGTGATATCCCTGCTCATCCAGGACGCGTTTGAACAAACGGTTTTTTACTACATGCAGCTGACCGTCCGCCTCGCGCAATTTTGCCCGGGCAGCGTTCACTTCCGGCATGCGCATTTTGGAATAGGAAAGCACGAAAACAGCCTTGCTCTTTTCCAGCCACTTTCCATAATCCTCGACAATCTTTTCTTTTTGCTTTTTAGAAAACGCCAATGTTGTTTCACCTCCTTTCGGTGAAATAAAAAATCTCTTTCCGTTTTTCCCGCGGAAAGAGATTTGAATACTCCCATGCTATTCCAACGTTCAGTATCCAATCTCCACCTCGGCGGGAAATTAAGCCGCAACGGCACCAGCTTTCTTCAGTGAAGCACGTTATTCAATTTTCTACCCGGTCAGTATACCACAACCGGGGTCAAACACTAAATCTTTCCGCTCTCCAGCGCCATGGCAGCATTGGTATCCACCTTGATGCCGGGGCCCATGGTCGCGGATAAGGTTACCTTGCGGACGAACATACCTTTCGCCCCCGAAGGGCGCGCCTTACGGACAGCGGTCATCAGGGCGGTCATATTCTCTTCCAGAGCGTCAACACTGAAAGAAACCTTGCCAAGTGGAACGTGGATATTAGCGGTTTTGTCCAGGCGGAACTCCACCCGGCCAGCCTTGGCGTTTTTGATGGCCAGGGCGATATCGCCGGGCTGCACAACAGTGCCGGCTTTGGGGTTTGGCATCAGGTTGCGCGGGCCGAGGACGCGCCCAAGGCGGCCAACCTTGCCCATCATATCCATGGTGCCCACCGCGACGTCAAAGTCGGTATAACCCTGGGCTACGCGGTTGATTTCTTCATCCGTTTCGGCGACAAAGTCAGCGCCGGCTTCCCGCGCCGCGGCGGCGGCTTCTCCCTGGGCAAAGACCAACACGCGGATTGTCTTACCCAAACCATTCGGAAGCACAACAACATCGCGAATCTGCTGGTCTGCCTGGCGGGGATCCAAACCGGTGCGCAGATGAATTTCTACGGTCTCATCGAATTTGGCAAAACTGTTTTCCTTCACCAGCTGCAGGGCTTCCCGCGGGCTGTAAGTCTTGTCCAGGTCAATGTTCTTTATTACGTTCTCAAATTTTTTGCCGTGTTTAGGCATGATTGCTCCTCCGTGGTGCCAGCGGGTTCAAAAGGACCCTCCCACGCTCAGTCTGGTTATTTTTCGACGACGGTGATGCCCATATTTCGGGCGGTGCCCTCAAGCTGCTTGATGGCGCTTTCAATATCGTTGGCGTTCATGTCTTTGAACTTGGTTTCGGCAATCTCACGCAGTTGAGCCCGGGTGACGCTGCCCACCTTCTCGGTGTGCGGGGTCGCGGAACCTTTGGTGATGCCGGCTGCTTTCATGAGCAGCACAGGGGCCGGTGAAGACTTCAATTCAAACTTGAACGAGCCGTCCATGAATACGGTGATATCCGCCGGGATAATTTCGCCGGTGCGGTTGCTCGTGCGGGCGTTGTATTCCTTGCAAAACGCCATGATATTGACGCCGTGCGGGGCTAACGCTGGACCAATAGGCGGGGCGGGGTTTGCCTTTCCTGCCGTGATCTGGAGCCTGACTACTGCTTTTACCTTTTTTGCCACAACAATTCTCCTCTGTGGTGCTGACGGGCCGCCTTGCGGTCCCTCCCACGAAATTCCGGAATATTCCGGTTTATGCCTTTTCTACCTGCAGAAAATCCAATTCCACAGGGGTTTCGCGCCCAAAGAAATTCACCATCACGCGAATCTTCGAGCGTTCCATATTCACTTCCGCCACCGTTCCCCGAAAATCATTGAACGGTCCATCCACGATACGCACCCTGTCGCCAGCGTGATAGCTGACTTTGTAGGTGGGGGATTCGTCTTCCATGCGGCGCAATATCTGCGCGACTTCTTCAGGGCGCAGCGGGGTCGGTTCATCGCCCATACCCACAAACCCGGTGACCCCAGGGGTGTTGCGCACCACAAACCAGGACTCTTCTTCCAGAATCATATTGACCAGAACATAACCAGGGAAGACGTGGCGCTCAACCGTGCGGCGTTTGCCGTCCCGGACTTCAATCTCTTCCTGGGTGGGAATCACCACGTCGAAGATTTTGTCTTTCATGTTCATGGTTTCGATGCGCTGTTCCAGATTTTTACGCACCTTGTTCTCGTAACCGGAATAGCAATGGATTACAAACCATTGCCGCGCGTCATCCTGGGCAGCCGCCGCGGTCTTTTCCGCATCCGAAGCATCCTCAGCAGGAATCACAGGCGCCCCTTCTTCAGGGATCTGATTCTGCTCTTCAGCGGAGATGGCTTCAACCGGCTTCTTGTCTTCCATTTCAGCGTTGTCCATATTCACAGCCCTCGTGGGCTTTCCATAATTAGCTTATGCCGCCACCAACAGTTTGATTAAGTGGCTGAAAACAAAGTCCATAAAACCCAGCAGGGCAGCCATAATAACGGTCACGATTAAAACGAGTTTGGTCAGCGCCCAGGCCTCCTGGGGGGTAGGCCAGGTGACCTTACGGAGTTCTCCGACCGTCTCACGCCAGAATCGTTTAATTTTCTGGAAGATATTTGGTTTCGTCTCAATCTGTGCCATTACAGTTCTCCTGGTTGAAAACTCAACGCCGCGACTTATACGGCGTTGAAACCTTCTCAACAGGTCAGGTAGGAATTGAACCCACAACCCCCGCTTTTGGAGAGCGGTGCTCTGCCAATTGAGCTACTGACCTAAGCAACCTTTGTCTGTCAGACGACAGACGCGGGTTATTTAACCTCCCGATGCACGCGATGCACGCGGCAGCGCGGGCAATACTTCTTCAACTCAAGGCGTCCGGGGTCATTCCGGCGGTTCTTAACGGAAGTATAGTTGCGTTCCTTACATTCAGTGCATGCCAGGTAAATGACTGGTCTGATATCTTTCTTTTTTGACGCCATATCCATTTAACATGGCTGCTTTTTGAAGGCAGCCATGTTACCTCCATCAGTGTTTTTTACTCAATAATCTTCGTGATCCTGCCGGCGCCGACAGTCAGACCACCTTCGCGGATAGCGAATTCGGAACCCTGTTCCAGAGCAACCTTGGTGATCAGTTTGACTTTCATGCCGTTCACGTTGTCACCAGGCAGTACCATTTCAACGCCTTCGGGCAGGGTCACGTCGCCGGTCACATCCATGGTGCGGATGTAGAACTGCGGGCGATAGCCAGAGAAGAACGCGCTGTGGCGTCCGCCTTCTTCGCGCTGCAAGATGTATGCGGAGCATTCGAAGGTGGTATGCGGGGTGATGCTGCCGGGTTTGGCGATAACCATACCGCGTTCCACGTCATCACGGTCAATGCCGCGCAGGAGCAAGCCGGCGTTATCGCCAGCCATACCAGCATCAAGCTGTTTGTGGAACATTTCCACGCCGGTTACCACGGAGCTCATGCTCTTCTCGCGCAGACCAACGATTTCGACAGGGTCATTGATTTTAATCTGACCGCGTTCGATACGACCGGTGACCACGGTACCGCGGCCTTTGATTGAGAAGACGTCTTCCACGGGCATCATGAAGGGCTTGTCCAAATCGCGGACAGGATCCTGGAAGTAGTTATCCACAGCATCCAGGAGCTCAATAATCGGCTTGTATTCCGGGGCGTTCGGATCCGTGGAAGTGCACTCCAAAGCTTCTTTGGCGGAGCCGCGGATAAACGGAACCTCGTCGCCGGGGAAGTTATTCTTGGAAAGCAGCTCGCGGACTTCCATCTCGACCAGCTCAAGCAGTTCGGGGTCATCCATCATGTCAACTTTGTTCAGGAAGACGATGATAGAGGGAACTTCCACCTGGTGCGCCAGCAGAACGTGTTCGTAGGTCTGGGGCATCGGGCCGTCCGGAGCGGAAACCACCAGAATCGCGCCGTCAACCTGGGCGGCGCCGGTGATCATATTTTTGATATAGTCGCGGTGACCGGGCATGTCCACATGGGCATAGTGCCGCTTGGGTGTCGAATACTCAACATGGGAAATGTTGATTGTGATACCGCGTGCTTTTTCTTCCGGGGCGTTGTCAATAGAATCAAATTTCCGGAAATCACCAAAACCGCGCAAAGCGGAAACCTTGGTAATCGCGGCGGTCAGGGTGGTCTTTCCATGGTCAATATGGCCCATGGTTCCCACGTTCATATGGGGTTTAGACCGGTCGAACTTTTGTTTTGCCATGCTTATCTCCTTAATAAGTACAATACTTTTTAAATCTCGGCGTAAAGCCCTCAATGGGATTCGAACCCATGACCTCGTTCTTACCAAGAACGCGCTCTACCAACTGAGCTATGAGGGCAGCCGTAATTTCAGGTCACATTCCTGTGATCTGAAATGGACGGTGAAGGATTCGAACCTCCGAAGGCCTCTGCCAACTGATTTACAGTCAGTCCCCGTTGTCCACTTGGGTAACCGTCCTAATTACTGCCGGGCGCTTAGCTCTTTACCCGCTGGAGATTGAGGTTGATCCGAATCAATCTCAATCGCTAACGGTTAATCTGAGCCGACGATGGGAATCGAACCCATAACCTACCGCTTACAAGGCGGTTGCTCTACCATTGAGCTACGCCGGCGCCCTTCTGATTAAATTGTTAAATATCGGCTTTTAGCTGG
>JAKQFH010000002.1 GCA_029556265.1 Chloroflexota bacterium
AATAATAATCGAGAGCCTGGGTTTGCCATTAAATTGTTTTCTTTGGGTGCTCTTGATCATAATTGCCCTCTTTTTATTTTTTTTCTTATTGGATCTTTCACACGTTTCTGTAATACTACATCAATCACAGTAGTATAAATGCGCCAAATGATATGGTCTGTAATAGATATATCCAATCTGGTCTACGAGTTTATTCACCGGCTTATGAAGTTTACTATTAAAATAGAAACGAAGGAAAGTATCATTATTGTAAGAGGTTCGACGGTTAAGAAACGTCAATAATTCTCCGGTCGCGCTGGTCTCCTGACCAGCGCATCGCAGGGCGGCTCGCGTTTTTCAAGCTCCACCTATCCTCGGGCACTGTGCAAATCCCATCGTCGCCTTTTTTTAATTAATCCCTTTTTTTATGCTATGCGACGTTCCGTCATGATACAATCACCCCATTACAGCGGGAGAGGTGCCCATGAACAAGCTTTACTTCGGTGACAACCTGGTCGTCCTGCGGGAGCATATCCCCAGCGAATCGGTCGACCTGATCTACCTGGATCCACCCTTCAACAGCAACAAGAATTACAACATCCTCTTCAACAGCCCAAAGGGGCAGAAGTCCGAAGCGCAGATTACTGCCTTCGAAGATACCTGGCATTGGGGAGATCAAGCAGAACAGGAATACACTGAGATCCTACACCAGTCCAACACCAACGTGGCTGAGATGATCCAGTCTTTCCGCAAGTTCCTTGCCACTTCGGACATGATGGCGTACCTCACCATGATGACCATCCGCCTGCTCGAGCTGCACCGCGTTCTCAAACCGACTGGAAGTCTGTATCTTCACTGCGATCCCACTGCCAGCCACTATCTGAAGGTCATGTTGGATATGGTTTTTGGTCCGGAGAATTTTGTTAATGAAATCAACTGGGAGCGAAGCCATACTCGATCTTCGATAAGCAAATCCTTTCGTAGAGCGCATGACATATTGCTGTTTTACTCAAAGACAAATCAATATGTATTTAACATGCAATACAAAGAACTCACTGAATCATCTTTGGGAAATTACCGCTATCATGATGAAAATGGAAACTATAGATTAGTTCCATTATTAGTTAGCGGTATACGAAAAGGAAACACTGGACAACCGTGGAAAGGCATCGACCCAAATATTCGTGGTAAAAGCGGGATGCATTGGGTAACAACACATGACAAACTAGAAAAATATCTATTGGAAGATAGGATTGTCTTTTCAAATTCAGGAATTCCTAATCTAAAATATTACATCACTGACAGTCCGGGCGTCCCACTCAATGATAACTGGTACGACGTTTCATTAATCCCCTCGTCTTCATCTGAATCCTTAGGCTACCCGACCCAAAAGCCCCTTGCACTGCTCGAACGCATCATCAACGCTTCCAGCAACCCCGACGATGTGGTCCTCGACCCGTTTTGCGGCTGTGGTACTGCTGTCGAAGCCGCCCAAAAGCTGGACCGCCAGTGGATCGGCATCGACATTACCAATCTCGCAATTTCCCTGATTGAAAAACGCCTTCGCGATAGCTTCCCCGGCATCCATTTCGAAGTCATCGGTACGCCCAAAGATCTCGAAGGCGCGCGCGATCTTGCACTGCGAGACAAGTACCAATTCCAATGGTGGGCTTGCTCCCTCGTCAATGCCCAGCCCTATCAGGGCAAAAAGAAAGGCGCTGACTCCGGCATCGATGGTCTGATCTTCTTCCAGGACGACCTCGAAGGTGCTAAAAAGATCATCGTCTCGGTCAAAGGTGGCGAAAGTGTCAGCGTCTCCCAGATCCGCGATATCAAAGGCACGCTCGACCGCGAAAAAGCCGCCATCGGTTTGTTCGTCACCCTGGCTGAACCCACCCGTCCCATGCTGACGGAAGCCGTCAGCACCGGATACTACGAGTCACCATTGGGAAAAAGCTATCCGAAGGTCCAGATTCTCACGATCGAAGGATTGCTGTCCGGTCATCAAAAAGCTGAATATCCCGATCTCGCTCGCGGTGGTCTGACCTTCAAAAAATCAAAGCCCGCCGGAAAAGCACCCGGCCAGATGGAGTTGGGGGTGTAAGCTTAACAACGTTGCTTGAAAATTCCCGACATTTGCATAAACAACAAGACCGTATATAATATATATTATCTGGAAAAAGGAGATGAGATGGATATCGTCAATGCTCAGGAATTAGAGCATATGTTAAATACATCCACAAAAGTCACAAAAGAAATTCGGCTGCTTTACAACGATAAGAAAGCCCTGCAAGTTCTTAACAGTTTTGTTGTGCTTGCGGGCGGAAATATCGACAAGTATCTTGCTGTCAAACTTATGTATTTGTTTGAGAGGGAAATGCTGTTACGGACCGGGACGCCAAGCCTGTTCGGCAGACTATGTTCCATTCCCTTCGGTCCAATCATCAGCGAAATCAATGATGCAGTTGACTCTACTGAAATTTCGGCACTACCATACCATGACAACATCTGGCAGAAGCATTTTTCCTTGAAAGGCAATGTCTTAACTTCTATCAACGATAATCTAGGCAATGAGCTACTTAGTAATTTCGAAGATGATCTGATTGCAGAGCTATTCTCAGAATTTCACAGTTACAGTTTCGAGAAACTAAAAAAATACACTCATACCCTTCCAGAACACACAGAAACAAACAGCCGTATCGACATAGGCTACTATGATTTCTTTATCAAAAACGGTTTTAGCAAAGACGAATCGGAAAAATTGATCCAAGAGATTGGTTACCAAGTTTTTTTTCACAATGCCATGCTGAAGAATGCCAAGTAAATATAGCATCGGCGATGTTTTATACATCGATGAAGGTCATAACCCGCACTACCATATAATTATTCTCGACTCGGTCTGCTCAAAAGAAACGATGTACATAATTGTATATCTGTCTTCATCAGATACTAAAGTCGATATGACTACAACTTTCAACAAAGACGAAGATGCATTCATTGACAGATTCTGCTGGGTAAAATATCAAAACGCATACACAATATCTGAGACTGATTTGGATGATGGGCGGATTATTCGCTATGAATGCAAGGCCAGCTCGTCGACGATCGACAAGATTTCCGGTGATCTTCCCAAAGCAAGGCTTGCGCCAAAATTTGTAAAAAATAATTTTGCCGATTGGAAATCTGATCATATGTTTGCAGGCTACTAACCCCCTCTTCTACCCTGTTCTCCTAATTTGCGTTTATTCGGGGAAGTCTTGTTACTCCAATCGCGCTGGTCTCCCGACCAGCGCATCGCAGGGCGGCTCGCGTTTTTCAAGCCCCATCTATCCCCGCTCTGCCTCCAACATCCGCCCCAGCTCCGCCAGGTCCTCACACACAAAATCCGGCCGATACTCCGCTCCGGGCAAGTCTTCCCGCTTTGTCTCCCCGCTGAGCACCAGCACCGTCCCCACCCCCGCGGTGGTTCCCATGGCGATATCGGTATACAGCCGGTCCCCCACCATCACCAGGCTTTCCGGCCTGACGTTCAGGCTGCCCGCCAACTGCTCAATCAGGTTCCGGTCGGGCTTCCCGAAGATTTTATCCGGCACGCGTCCCGTGGATTTCTCCACCAGCGCCATTATAGCCCCAATATCCGGAATGAGCCCATCCGGGGTCGGGCAGTTGATGTCCGGGTGCGTCGCGAAGTAGGGCAGCCCCTGCCGCGCGAACCTGCACAGCCGCACCAGCTTGGCATAGGTCAATTCCGTATCGTAGCCCAAAACGACAGCATCCGGCCTGCGCCCGTCCAACCTCACCCCTGCCGCGCGGAAATCATCCCGCAGGCTGCGCGTGCCAATCAGGCAAATCTTTTTGCCTGGATAGTTTACACGCAGGTATCGGATCGCGGCGTCTCCGGCAGTAAATACGCGCGCGTCGGCTTCCCTCACTCCGAACCCCATCAATTTTTTGACATAATCCGCCCGGCTGCGCGAGGTGTTATTCGTCAAAAAGGAAAATGGAATACGCAGCCGGTTCAGGAGCGCCAGGAATTCCAGCGCGCCCGGCAGCAGGCGTTTGCCCAGGAAGAATGTCCCATCCATGTCCAAAATAAAGCCTTGTGCCTGCCGCAAAGATTTCATGTACAAACTCACATTTGATAATAACGTTCACCTGACTACAATGTTAGCAAGAATAAATCTTTGCAACCGTAGAAAGCAGGAAAGATGACCAACAAAACGTATTTTATCCCGAATATCCACTGCATGCACTGTGTGATGCATATTAAGAATCGCCTGAACGAAATTGAAGGCGTTGAGAGCGTGGAAGGCAACCCCCAAACGCGCGAGATTGAAGTGGAATTCTCCAGCCCCGCCACCGAAGAAGCCATTTTGCAAGCGCTCGCTGAAATCAACTACCCGGCCGAGGTTTAAGTGTCGGATAAGCATCAGGTCACGCTGCCCATCCTGGGGATGACCTGCGCCAACTGCGTCGCCTCTGTGGAACGCGGCTTGTCCAAAGTGGAGGGGGTGGACGCAGCCACCGTCAACCTCAGCTCGGAGCGCGCCTCGGTCAGTTACGACCCGGATAAAACCGGCATCCCCGCGCTGGTGGAGCAGGTTCGTCAAACTGGATATGAAGTCGCCCTGGGCGAAGCGTCGTTGGGCGTTATCGGGCTTTCGGACCCCGCGGACGGCGCGCGCCTGGAAAAGGCATTGAACGCTGTCGAGGGCGTGCTTTTCAGCCAGGCAAACCTGGCCAGCGAACGCGTGGTCGTGCGCTATGTTCCCACCATCATCAGCCAATCCGAAATCCGTCAGGCGGTCGCGCGGGCTGGCTTCAGGCTGGCAGAGGAGCGAACGCTGACCGACGACCCCGAAGCAGCCGCCCGTCAGAAAGAGACCAGCCACCAAAAGCGCATGCTCATCACCGCGCTGGTCTTCGCGGTTCCGCTCTTCATCCTCTCCATGGGCAGGGATTTTGGCTTGCTGCCAATGGCGTGGGCGCACGCGCCCTGGATGGACTGGCTGTTCTTCGGGTTGGCGACGCCAGTGCAGTTTTACGTCGGCGCCAGTTATTACGTCAACGGCTACAAGTCCCTGCGCAACAAATCCGCGAATATGGACGTTTTGGTGGCGCTGGGCACTTCCGCGGCATATTTCTATTCCATTTTCGTCTTGCTCGGCGCGGTGCCCGGTCACGGCTACTTTGAAACCTCAGCGGTCATCATCACGCTCGTGCGCCTGGGTAAGTTCCTGGAAGCGCGCGCCAAAGGCGGCGCCAGCGAAGCCATTCGCAAGCTGCTCAATCTGCAGCCAAAGATGGCTACCGTCATCCGCGCCGGCATGGAAACGGAAATCCCAGCCGAAGATGTTGTCATCGGGGATGTGGTTGTGGTCCGCCCGGGTGAGAAAATCCCCGTGGACGGCTCGGTGCTTGAGGGCAGTTCCAGTGTGGATGAGTCCATGCTGACCGGAGAGTCTTTGCCGGTGGAAAAAAGCGCCGGCGCCCCGCTTTACGGCGCCACCCTGAACAAAAACGGCCGGCTGGTCTTTGAAGCCACAAAAATCGGGCGCGATACCGTGCTTTCTCAGATTATCCAGCTGGTGGAAAACGCGCAAGCCAGCAAAGCCCCATCCAAAAACTGGCGGATAAAATTTCCGCGGTTTTTGTCCCGATCGTCATCGCTGTCGCGGCGCTGACCTTCCTGATTTGGTATTTTCTGGTGCCCCTGCCGGCGAACTCGGATGTGTCTTTGCTGGCGCGAGCGCTTATCAATATGGTCGCGGTGCTGGTGATTGCCTGCCCGTGTGCCATGGGCCTTGCCACCCCAACCGCCGTGATGGCGGGCACAGGGCGCGGCGCGGAGCTTGGCATCCTGGTGAAGACCAGCGAGAGCCTGGAAATCGCCGGGCAGATTGATACCATCATTCTGGATAAGACCGGCACGCTCACGCGCGGCCAGCCGGCAGTGACAGAAATCATCACACTCGCGGAAGGTTGGACGGAAGAACAGGTTCTGACGCTGGCAGCCTCCGTGGAAGCCGGAAGTGAGCACCCGCTCGGGGAAGCCATCCTTGCGGCTGCCAAAGCGCGCGGGCTGAGCCTGCAGACCGTGGATCGCTTCAGGTCCTCGTCCGGCAAAGGCGTCTCGGCGGAAATCGAAGGTAAAAAGGTCTCGGTCGCCAGCCGCCGCTTTTTGGAAGGCTTGCAGGTAGATACCAGCCGCGCCGAAAGCGCCCTTGAGGGGCTTGAAAAGCAAGCCCGCACGGTCGTTATGCTGGCGGTGGACGGGGAGCTTTTGGGCGCGTTCGGAATAATGGACACGCTCAAAGAAAGCTCTGTCAGCGCGGTGGAGGAATTGCATCGGCTGGGCTTGAAGGTTGCCATGCTCACTGGTGATAACGCCAAAACAGCTCAGGCAGTCGCCCGGCAGGCCGGGATTGACGAAGTCTTCGCGGACCTGCTCCCCAAGGATAAAACCCGACAGATACAGGCGCTGCAGGAAAGCGGGCATAAAGTCGCCATGGTTGGCGACGGCATCAACGACGCGCCGGCGCTGGCGCAGGCGGATGTGGGCATCGCGATTGGCACAGGCACGGATGTGGCAATCGCAGCCGCGCCGATTGTTTCCATCAGCGGCGATTTGCAGGCGGTACCGCTGGCGGTGCGCCTTTCGCGCAAGACGCTCAAAACAATCAAGCAGAACCTGTTCTGGGCGTTTTTCTACAACGTCATTCTCATCCCTGCCGCCGCAGCGGGATTCCTCAATCCCATGCTGGCAGCCGGCGCGATGTCCTTCAGCAGCATCTTTGTGATTACCAATAGCTTGCGGCTGAAGCGATTTAAATAGACAGCGGTTGTTCGCGCGGGGCGGGCATTGCTTTCTTTATGCATAAAGCTTGCGCGCCAGCCGCGATAACCCCATGCGGAAGCGTGCAAAGAACTTCCGCACAAAAGGATTGACAAATTCGGGCTGAGACGCCCGATTTTGTTATTCAGCGAATTCCCGCCCGCGCCGTTCCGCTCGCGCGCCGACGCGCGAGCAAAGTATAATCAAGCCAGACTACGCACTACCGGAAGGCTGCGCTTGCAATGGAAAAGTTTATCCCGCTCTTATCTGTTCTGCTCTGGGCCGCGCTCTGGTCCGCCGGCGGATTTTTGATTCTCGTCAACACCATCAAAACCCAGCGGCATGAAACCACGCTGCTCGGGCTGGGCCTGGGGTTAGTGCTGCAGGTCTGGCTGGCAAATCTCACCGGCAGGCTTCTTGCGCCCATTCCAGCCTTTTGGCTCAGCGCGGGGCTCGTATTCACCGTTGGGCTCGCGCTGACAATAATCCTGAAGAATTGGAAAAGCGTGCGCGAGCACCTGGTTTTCCCTCCGGGGCAGTGGCTGGCGTTCTTCGCGCTGCTCTACGCGTTTTTCATGATTGGGCGCGGGTTGGCCATCTTTGATGACTATCAGAACCTGCCAGTTACCTCGCTGCTTGCCTCCGGGAGCATCCCGCCAATTTTTCCGCTCAACCCCGCCCTCAGTTTCGATTACCATTACCTGCTGCTGTTGAACGCCGCCCAATGGACCCGCCTCGCCGGCTTCTTTCCCTGGACAGCCCTGGACTTCGCCCGGGCGCTGTGCTTCAGTCTGGCAGTCCTCTACACTTTCCTGCTTGGTCTGCGGCTCACCCGCAGCAAGCTTGGCGCCTGGCTGAGCGCTGTGTTCGCCGCGTTCGCGGGCGGCACGCGTTGGATAATGTTATTCCTGCCCGGAAGGCTGCTTTCTATTCTTTCAGAACGGGTTACCATGATTGGCTCCGGCCTGGCAACAGACAGCAGCCTGAAATTGGCGCTCTCCAAGCCCTGGGCAATCGAAGGCGGCGGTCCGTTTCCTTTTCCCTTCGCGTATGGGAATGGGTTTCACATGCCGATGGTGATGGACCACGACGGCACCGGCTTGCTGGGGCTGGTTATCGCTCTGATGATTATCCTCTTTTTTGAACACTGGAAGCGCAAAGACGGAATGCTGGTCCTGACTGCCCTGCTTGCCGCCCAAGCGATGATTGATGAAATCTGGTTTGTGTTTTTCGTATCCGCTTTGGGTCTGGTCTACATTCTTAAGCTCATCCATCCGGGCAAGGAACCCCGCCGGCAAGCCTGGCTGCCGCTGCTGCTGCTGGCGCTGCTGCCCGGTTTGGCTGCTATGTTCCAGGGTGGGGTGCTGACGGGCGCCGCGGCAGGGATATTCGCGCGGCTTTCCGGCGGCGCGGCGGCCGCGCAGAACCAATACTTCAGTCTGGGCTTCCATTTACGCTTCCCGCCCGCCTTCATCTCCGCCCACCTGGGCTCGCTCGCGTTGACCGACTGGGGGCAGGCGCTGGCAGCCGCCGCCGAAATCGGACCGATTTTCCTGCTCCTGCCGCTTTTTATCATTTGGGGTGTCAAGGGCTGGCGTGCCGGGCGCAGCATCTATCCAATTCTCGCTCTGAGCGCCGCCGCCAGCTTTCTGACCATTTTTGTGCAATACGAAGGCGCGGCCGGCATCTCAGCTACGAAGCGGCTGACCCTCTACTCCTCCGTGCTCCTGACGCTCTTCGCGGTGCCGCTGCTCTGGTATTGGCTGCGGCGCAAAAAGCCGGCCTTACGGGTCATCGCGATTGGTTTGTGCGCGCTCAGCATGGTTGGCGGCGTGGTCTATTTCGCGGTGGAGTCCGCCGCGGCGCAGGTGCCGCAGGAGAGTTACTATCTGGATAAACTGGATGCAGCCTTCTATCAGAAATATTGGAACGCGCTTGAACCTGATGCGATGGTGTTCGACCTGATGCCCTCCCGGGCGGCGACTGTCTTCGCGCGCACGCTGCGTTCCAATCGAAGCTGGTACGACGAACTGCCTGAATACAGCGCGCTTGCCGGCAGCATGGACCCGTACGCGGTCCGCGCGGCGGGTTACCACTATATCTATCTTGGCAGCGGAGAATGGGACGATTTCTCGCCGGCTGTACAGCGCAGGCTTTCTGCTCCGTGCGCTGTGCTCATCCATGAAATTGACGGCCCGAAGGGCGCTTTCAGACGGTTGCTGGATATCAGCGCCTGTCAGTAATCAGACAAACTTCAGACGGACGGCAGCCACCCACAGCATGCGCAGCAGTAAAACCCCATGCCGCCAGCGTTGGATGTTGGTCGTGCCGTAGGTGCGTTCGCGGTATCGAATGGGCATGTCCACCAGTTTGAGGTTTTGTTTTGACGCCCCAAAAATCAGGTCAAAATCACCAAACGGGTCAAAGTCCCCGAAGAAAGCCCGATTCCGGGCAATTTTTTCATAATCCGCGCGCCAAAGCACCTTGGTGCCGCAGAGCGTATCCTTGATGCTCTGCCCCAGAAGCCAGGAGAACGTGACGCTGAAGAATTTATTGCCCAGGCTGTTAAGAAAGCGCATGGCTTCCTCTTCCATCGGATAAACCAGGCGAACCCCGTTGATAAATTCGCCCTGGTTTTGCGCCAGCGCGTCATAGAAACGCGGCAAATCCTCCGGAGGGACGGTCAGGTCCGCGTCCAGAATCATGAGCACGTCTCCGCTGGCAGCCTGAAAGCCCGCCCGCACCGCGTCGCCTTTGCCTTTGCCGGGTTGTTTGAGCAGAATCGCCTTTCGCGGGGATTCCTGGATGGTTTTCTCAATGACCTGCCAGGTATCATCCTGCGAATGCCCTTCCACGAAGACGAGCTCCGTTCCCCCGCCCATATCGGGCACCCGTTCGAATATCTGCTGAATATTACCGGCTTCGTTGCGCGCGGCAATCACAACCGACACCGCCGCGCTCCCAACGGGAGTTTCCACGCGCGGTCTGACAATCATTATATTGGTCATACAGAGCATCCTGAACGGCCACAGGCGCGCCGCGAATCGGTTGAGAATCGGGCTGATGAGTGGGATATAAAATGGGAAAAGCACCTCGGTCCACTTACGCACAACTTCAAACCTGCCCAGGTTCAGCAGGTTGGTCATATCATTTTGTGTCAGCCAGTTTTGCTCCAAAAGCGGTCTGGCGGTTCCTATTGCCTGGGCGAGCTTGAGCGCAACTTCCCAAGAGCGGTTGTAGAAGTTCAGCACCACCCGCGTGCGCGGACCGCAAAACGGCTGCAGTTGGTTCAGCACCGTCTGCACATCCCAGAGGTCATTAACCAGGTCTGAAAGAATGATGTAATCAAAGCGCATATCCAAACCGGGCAGCGCGTGCGCGTCCGCCTGGATAAAGCGCAGTTCCGGGTGGGCGGCTTGGGCAGCCCGCACCATTTCGACAGAAAAATCAATGCCGACGCCAAAGGAAGGCTGAACCGCGGCCAGCAGTTCACCTTTGCCGCAGCCGACTTCCAACACTGCGCATCCGGGGGGGATAATCTGCTGGTAGACCTGCGTCAGGCGGCGGTGATAATACGCGCTCCAGTTGATTTTTTTCGGGGGCTTCGCAGCGATTGCGTCCCAGTGTCTGGCACGCGTTTCCGTGAAACGCAGGTAAGGCTTATCTTGAGGGTTGATGTAAGTGTTCACGCGCTGATCCATGTCGCTTTGATTGAAGGTGTTGTGTGTTTACCCCCGAAAGTATAACAAATAAGCGCCGGGTTGCCCTGTACAAAAAGCGCTCTCGTAAGCTACAAGGCGATATAGAATATTTACTACACAAGAGACTTGAGTAATCGTCAATCACATTGATCAAATGAACGACATTTTTCCTTCTATCCTCGCAAGAACTTACGATGCTTTCTATATATTGAGTGTAGAAGAATTTGATGATATTTATGATAACGACAGCCTAACTATTTACGGCATAGGTGCCGGAAAGTATTGCGGAACGAATGCCTTCGGTGGACAGATTTGCCAACCTGTTGTTGTAGCAGGTTACATCTTGAAGTGACAATAGAATAATTCAGCAATTAGCTGCGTTATGGAATAAGAACAACCAATCAATTAATTTGATTGGTTGTTGTCTTTACTTTTATAAGCTAAATTGAGATGAAATTGTGAGGCAAGGGTAATCGTATTCCGCAAATATTTGTCTGCGTTAAGTAGAAGCGACAATAAAAGGCAAAAAAGTGGAGCAAAATCTAATTCCTTAAAGGAGCTCCAACATTGTCTCTAAAACTACCATTAACAATAGCAATGATATCTAGAAACCATCCGATACCAAATAATCCAAAAGTACAAGAATAAAGCAATCCGCGGCCAATCCGTCCGACATAGTAAAGATGTAACCCAAGATAACCACCAAGAACACACAACCAGAAGGCTGTTGACTTACTTTTGTCACTTGTTTGAGTCACGTAATTTGTCGGCATATCTCCTCCAGCGAAGTCGTTCGGAAAATATATAACAATCGACCGGAATATACTTATTAACCTAAATCATAACTGTAATATTCGTCCTGAACGTTCAGAAAAATAAGCTATCAGGTTTTTGGGATTGCCTTCCTCGCTTCTCTATCCGCTCGCTCGTTATAGCGGTCGCCCGAGTGCCCGCGCACCCATTCCCAGCGCACCTGATGGCGCTGCATTTCTCGGTCGAGCGCCTGCCACAGGTCTATATTCGCCAGCGCGCCCTGCTTGCGTTTCCAGTCGCGTTTTTTCCAACCCGGCAGCCAAATCGTCGCGCCGTTCATCAGGTAGCTCGAATCGGTTACGAAAGTCACAGCGGAAGGCTCACTGAGCGCGCGCAGGGCTTTCAGCGCGGCGGTCAGCTCCATGCGGTTGTTTGTGGTGGCTTTATCGCCGCCCGATATTACCCGCTCCCCAGCCTGCCCAAAAAGCAGCACAGCCGCCCAACCGCCAGGCCCCGGGTTGCCGCTGCAGGCGCCGTCACAATAGATGGTCACTTCGGGAAGTTTATTCGCCACCGCTGCCTCCGGCAAGTTCAACAAGCGTCGCGTCCAGGGTCTCAAAAACCGTGGGAATATACTCCAGGTCCAGCTGATAGGACCTGCGCAGCGCGTCCTGCAAGACTCGGCGGGAAAATGCCCAGTTTTCGCGTTCCGGAGCCAGGCGCAGGCGCGCGCCGGTTCGCAGGGCGCTTGCCCAGGCGGGGTGTTGTCTGGCATAATCCGGAGCGATTTTGGCGGGGTCTCCTGCTGCCGGCCAACAGCCGCTGGCACGCACCAAGCCTTCCTGAGCCGGCGCGCTCAACAGCCAACGCGCGAAAAGCCATGCCCCAAGCTGTTCGGCCGGGCTGCCCGGACGAATCCCGACCGAAAGCGTCTCGAGCGAGATGCTGCCGCTGCCGTCCGGGCTGGGATACGGGAGGGTAATGAAGGCGTCGCTGCTTTCAGAGCGTGCGGTATACCCTTCCTGGGCAAGCAAATCCTCCAGCGTGCCTTCATACGCCAGTGCCTGACGCCTCGCGAAGTAGTCGTATGGGGTTTTTTGCGCGCCAACCCAGGCAGCATCCTGCGCGTACGCGCCCTTGAGGAAGGTCACAGCCTCCAAAAACGCCTCGTTATTGAAGCTGAGCACGCCTTCTTTTAAGACGATTTCACCACCAAAAGCCTGATACCACGCCAGCGGCGCCGACGCGGAATCGGAAATCCACAAGCCGCCCGCGCCGTTGTTGGTATCATCTTTATCCAATAGTTTTTCCGCCGCGGCGGGCAGCATCTGGGCCTGCAGTTCCGCCGGGGTGCGCGGCGGCGACGTGAAGCCCAGTTCCTTGCCCCAGCTTTGGTTGTAGTAAATCAGTGCAGGTTGATAAGCAAGCGGAAGGAAACCCCAATCCATTCCATCGCCCGCCTCTGGGGCAAGCCCGGCAAACACGGACGAAGCCTGATACGCGTCTCCGAGTCCGTATTCTCCGTCGCGCATATACGGCGTGAGCGAAATCAGCCCGCCGCTTTTGGCTGCTGGCGCGAGGTCGTACCCGTTCCCGATGATGAGATTCTCTGTCAAATCCCCGGCTGCCAGCGCCTCCGCGACAGCGGAAAGGCTGCCAGCGGTGTGGGGATGAAGTTTGATTCCCCAGGTGTTCTTGGCGTTAAAGTCTTCGACCAGGCTGAGAAAAGCCGTTTCTGATTCGTTTACCCAGGGGTGTAAGACGCTTAACTCCAGGCCCTTCAGTTCTTCCGGTTCCGCCGCGGGAATTGGCACCGCGGTGGCAGTCGGGGTGGGGCTGGGGGTTGGCGTTGCTGTCGGCACGGGGAGTGTTCGTGAGGGAAGAGTGGATGTATCCCCCGGCGTCACCTGCGGAGCAGCCGCTCCACTTTGGCAGGCAGCCAACCCAAGGCATAGCCCCAACAAGAATAAGTTACGCAGAGTTTTTCTCAGTGAAATTGCCACAGCACACCATAAAATTCAGGCGGGAATGGATGGGAGTCGAACCCACCACGGCTCGCAGCGCGACCCGTCACTGATTTTGAAGACCAGGAAGCCCACCGGGACCTAACCATTCCCACGACTAAGCATATCCGAAATGGAAGAAGCTTGTCAAGCGTTTGCCCAAAGACCCGGCAAAACTGTCCACTTCCTCCGCAAAACGGTGACCGGGCAGAATCTGTTGTATAATGAGCGTCCAATTCATCATTAGAAGGAAAGCAATGTCCGCAGAATTAAACCACACACCTGATTGGGTAAAAAATGCTGTTTTTTACCAGATTTTTCCCGACCGTTTTGCCTGGAGTCCGCGGGTGGAGAAACCCGGCAACTTCGAAGCCTGGGACAGCGCCCCAACAGCCGCCGGTTTTAAAGGCGGCGATTTGTTGGGCGTCAGCGAAAAACTGGATTATCTGGAAGACCTGGGCATTAACGCAATTTATTTCAACCCGATTTTCCAGTCTGCCAGCAACCACCGCTACCACACGCATGATTATCTGCAGGTTGACCCGCTGCTTGGCGGAAACAAAGCCTTTAAAGAGCTGTTGAATGAGGCGCACAAGCGCGGTATCCGCATCGTTCTGGACGGCGTTTTCAATCATTCCAGCCGCGGCTTCTTTCAGTTCAACCATGTTCTGGAAGTCGGCCCAAAATCTCCTTACCTGGATTGGTTTTTTATCCACGGCTTTCCCCTGCACGCCTATGAAGGAACCCCGAATTATGCCTGTTGGTGGTCCTTGCCCGGGCTGCCCAAGTTAAACACCAACAACCCCCAGGTGCGTAAATTTATTTTCAATGTCGCGCGTTACTGGCTGGAAGAAGGCATCGACGGCTGGCGTTTGGATGTGCCCTTTGAAATCGACGATGACGATTTCTGGCGGGAATTCCGCGAAGTGGTCAAAAGCGCCAACCCGGATGCCTATATCGTCGGGGAAATCCCGAGTGAAGCGCAGCGCTGGATGCGAGGTGATATGTTCGACGCGGTTATGAATTATCAACTGACCCATGCCTGCCTGGCTTTTTTTGGCGGCAGCCGGACCGATAGAGTCCTGGCAGAAGGCATGATGGGTTTGAATGCGCCTGAAGCGATGGACGCCGCCCAGTTCGCCAAACGCACCCAGGAACTGCTGGAGATTTACCCACAGGAATTCGCCTACGCGCAGCTGAACCTGCTCGACAGCCACGATATGCCGCG
>JAKQFH010000055.1 GCA_029556265.1 Chloroflexota bacterium
CCGCGAACCTGACGGCTGCGGGCTTCAATGTGGAACTCTACCTGGAAGGCGACTGGCCGACCTACCTCGGTTCCCGCCGGAACGGTCTGCTGATGGGTTTATACCTGCTCGGCTGGGGCGGCGATAATGGCGACCCCGATAACTTCACCGGCTATTTCTTTGGCAGCGGCACCGAACCGATCAAGCGCGAAGGCTGGTACCAGAACGCTGAACTGGCCGCAATCCTACAGGAAGCGGTAACCCTTCCGGATCCCGCTGAACGCGCCAAGTTGTATTCCCAGGCTGAGCAAATCATGCACAATGAAGTGATGCGCATCTGGCTGGGGCACAACAACACGCCGCTGATCCTCTCCGCCAAGGTGCAGGGTTACACACCGCAGCCTGTTGGTGCAGAGAACTTTGAGTACGTTTTTTTCAGTAACTAATCTTTAAACGGCTGGCAATACTTGCCCGCCAGTAAGATCTCGCGTGGGGGCGGTTCCCAAACCGCCCCCATTCAATAAATACAAGCGAGGTGAGCTTGGCAAAATATATCCTGCAAAGATTAATCTCAGTCATCCCGACCCTGATTGGCGTGACCCTGGTAATTTTCCTGTTTCAGCGCTTGATCCCCGGTGACCCGGCCGTGGCGATGCTCGGAGAGCATGCCACCGAAGAAAACGTTGCCAGAATTCGTGAGCAATTTGGGCTGAACCGGCCGGCTTTTCTGGACCGCGACGCTCTGGTAGAGGGCGACCTGCCTGGTTTCTTTGACAGCCAGTATGTGCGCTATTTCAACCGGCTGCTGCAATTTGACCTTGGGGACTCCATTCACCGCCGCATTCCGGTGGCAGAGACGCTCAAGGAGCGCTTTCCGGCTACGCTGGAGCTTGCATTGCTTTCGATGTTTTTTGCGCTCCTGATCGGTATTCCGGTAGGGATCGCCTCTGCTTCCCGCCGGAACTCCTGGCTGGATGGGACGACCATGATTGGCTCTCTCCTGGGGGTATCCATACCAATTTTCTGGTTGGGTATCATGGAGATAATGCTCTTCTCGGTCTTCCTGAAGTGGCTGCCGTCCGGCAGCCGGCTGAGCCCCGGCGTTAGTATCACACCAATTACAAATCTGCTGCTGCTCGACAGCCTGCTGACAGGCAATTTCGCCGGCTTCTGGGACGCGTTCAAGCATATTATCATGCCCGCGGTCGCCCTGGCGACGATTCCGACTGCCATCATTACGCGCATGACCCGTTCCAGCATGTTGGATGTATTGCAGGAAGACTATATCCGCACCGCTGAGGCAAAGGGCTTGGCAGAGCGCGTTGTGCTCTATCGCCACGCTCTCAAAAACGCCTTCCTGCCGGTTATTACCATCATCGGCATCCAGGCTGGCTCCTTGCTCGCGGGCGCTGTGCTGACTGAAACGATTTTTTCCTGGCCTGGGATTGGAAAATGGGTGTATGACTCGATATTGGGTCGGGATTACCCGATTGTGCAGGGCGTCACCCTGTTAATCGCGATTATTTTCCTGCTTGTCAATTTATTGGTTGATGTCTCTTACGCGGTACTCGACCCGCGCATCAGTTACGATTAGGGTTTATTATGAGCACCCAGCTGCCTGAACTTGAAGTATTGACCGAATATGCTGTGCGGGAACATCGTTCCCTCTGGTTGGATGCCTGGCGCCGCCTGAAATCGAGCCCTACCGCTATGCTTGGATTGGTGGTTGTGGCGATATTTCTTTTATCCGCAGTGAGCGCGCATTTTTTCTGGAAGTATGACCCAAGAACTGACCTTGATTACAGTTCGAAACTTCTGGCGCCAAATCTGATAAGCACCGCGGAAAAACCGGTTATCCATATCTTTGGGACCGATAAACTTGGGCGGGATATTTTCACGCGCGTGGTGCACGGCGGGTGGAATTCGCTGCGCGTTGGTTTGGTCGCTGTCGGCATTTCGCTGACAGTCGGCTGCCTCCTGGGGCTGTTTGCCGGTTTCTTTGAAAGCTTTGACATGAATTTCAAAGAGAAACTGGCGCTCATGGGCGCGTTGGGGCTGGCAATCGGGCTTTTGCCGGCTTGGATTGCCCGCCAATGGTTTCAGACGCTGATATTTGGCGCGCTGGGCGTAGTTTCTGTTTTTCTGGAGAAAAAACTCGCGCGCGTTCGGATGCGTCCGGTTTTGTTTGCTGCCGCGGGTGCGCTCTTGGGTGGGCTCAGCGGGCTGCTGGTTGCGCCATTGGTAGGTTTGGTTTGCGCGTTTGTCGGGCTGCTCATTGGGTGGCTGCTGAATAAACCCGTCAACGGAAAAACCTTCTCGAGCATTACCATGCGTTTGATGGATGTGCTGCTCTCCTTCCCCAGTTATCTGCTGGCAATCGCGATTGTGGCCTTCCTGGGGCCTGGCCTTGAGAAAGGCATGATTGCCATCGGTGTAGTGGGTATTCCTGTCTATGCCCGCCTGGCACGCTCGGCGGTGCTCTCTGTCAGTCAGAAGGAGTACGTGCTGGCATCGCAATCGGTTGGAGAAGGGCACGGCCGTATCCTGTTCAAACATGTGATGCCCAACATCTTATCCCCGATTATCGTTCAAGCGACCATGGGGCTGGCTTCTGCCATCCTCTCGGCGGCGGCGCTGGGCTTCCTTGGTTTGGGCGCCATACCGCCGGAACCGGAATGGGGAGCGATGCTGGGCGACAGCTATAAGTATCTTTCGAGCGGTGCCTGGTGGGCGGTGCTCTTCCCCGGGCTCGCGATTGTGTTCAGCGTTCTGGGTTTCAATTTATTGGGCGACGGTCTGCGCGACGCGCTGGACCCCAAAATGCGCGCCAAGTGAGACGGAATGGGATTGCCATGGAAACATTAATGCGAATCAAAGAACTACATACCCGCTTTCACACCCAGGATGGCACGGTTAACGCGGTCAACGGAATTTCCTACACAATGCAAGCCGGCGAGGTATTGGGCGTGGTTGGAGAAAGCGGCTGCGGTAAGAGCGTGCACGCGCTTTCTATCCTTCGGCTCATTCAAATCCCACCCGGCGAGATTGACGCGCGCGAAGTTTGGTTTAATGGCAAAGATTTGCTCAAACTCAACGATAAAGAAATCCGGCAGGTGCGCGGACGCGAAATCGCTATGGTGTTTCAGGACCCGATGTCCTCGTTGAATCCTGTGTATACCGTGGGTTTTCAGATTTCCGAGGCGCTGATGCTGCATAAAGGCATGAACAAAACGCAAGCCCGTGAGCGCGCCCTGGAACTGCTCAACCTGGTAGGTATCCCCGAAGCAAGCAAAAGACTGGATAACTACCCCCACCAATTCTCGGGCGGAATGCGCCAGCGCGCGATGATTGCTATGGCGCTCTCTTGCGAACCCAAACTGCTTATTGCCGATGAACCCACAACCGCTTTGGACGTGACCATTCAAGCCCAGATTATTGAACTCGTGATGCGCTTGCAGGAGGAATTGGGCATGGCGGTGATGTGGATTACGCACGACCTGGGCATCATGGCAGAGATGGCGCAAAACATCAATGTCATGTACGCCGGTTTTATCATCGAACGCGGAAATGTTCACGAAATTTACCATCAGACGCGCCACCCCTACACGCTCGGTTTGCTCGGCTCACTGCCCAGAATCGATGAAGCCCCGGGCACCAAACTCATCTCCATTCCTGGTTTGCCGCCGGACTTGATTGGTTTGCCTGTTGGCTGCCCCTTCTACGCGCGCTGCGCTTTCAGGGTGGAACGCTGCTTGTCTGAAAGGCCCCAACTGGAAGAAGCTGGCAGCCCCGGCCATACGGTTGCTTGTTGGCGTTGGAAAGAAATTGACGCGGAAGCGCTGCGGAAAGCTGCCGGAGGTGCGCAATGAACGTTGAACGGAATACTTTGCTGCGGGTGCAAAACCTGAAAAAATACTTCCCGGTCTCAAGACAATTATTCAGAACTCAACGCCGCTATGTCATCGCTGTGGACGATGTGAGCTTTGATGTTTTGAAAGGGGAAACTTTGGGCCTGGTTGGGGAGACTGGCTGCGGTAAAACGACCGTAGCCCGAACCATCCTGCAGCTGTATCGCCCGACTTCGGGGAGGGTGCTGTTTGATGGGGTGGACCTGGCAAGCCTGCAGGAAAACGACCTGCGAAAAATGCGCAGCCGCATGCAGATGATTTTTCAGGACCCGTACGCATCGCTTAACCCGCGCATGACCGTCGGCGCGATTATTTCGGCCCCTCTGGATGTGCATACCGCGCTCACCCAAAAGGAAAAGCGCGAACGAGTGCAGGAACTGCTCAAGTTGGTCGGTCTGAACCCTGATTTTGTCAACCGCTACCCGCACGAGTTTTCGGGAGGACAGCGCCAGCGGATTGGCATCGCGCGGGCATTGGCGTTAAATCCGGATTTGGTGATTTGCGACGAACCGATTTCCTCGTTGGATGTCAGCATTCAGGCGCAGGTAGTAAATCTGCTCGAAGAACTGCAGGATAAACTGGGGCTCACATACATCTTTGTGGCGCATGATTTGAGCATGGTGCGGCATATCAGTGATCGCATGGTGGTGATGTACCTGGGGAAGGTGATGGAACTGGCAGACCGGAACGAAATCTACCTGCACCCCCTGCACCCATATACCCGCGCGTTGATGTCGGCTGTGCCAATTCCGGACCCCGATAAAGCCCGGAACCGCAAGCGAATCATCCTGAAAGGCGACATTCCCAGCCCCCTGAACCCCCCGCACGGCTGCAACTTCAACACGCGCTGCCCCATGGCCGCGGAAAGATGTTTTCAGGAAGACCCTGAGTACCGCGAAATCCAACCCGGTCATTGGGTAGCCTGTCATTTCGTCTGAGCGGCATATGACGAACGCCGGAAAACTTGAGTCTGAGGTTTGCCTGAGCTGGGAAGCGCTTACCCTGCAGCTGCGCACGCCTTTCAGGCTTTCTTACGGCGCCACACAGGAACGCACCGCCCATTGGATTCGCCTGCGCGGAGACGCGGGTTGGGGCGAGGGCACTATCCCACCCTATTACCCGGTGCTGCCGGAGGCTATGCGTGCCTATTGGGAACGGACTGCTCTGCGCGCGGAGCCCTTCCCGGAGCGAATGGAAGATATCTTTGCCTGGGTAGACCCGGATGGGCCAGCGCCTGCCCGCGCGGCGGTGGACCTGGCGCTGCATGATTATCTCAGCCGCAAGCTCGGGCGGCCGCTTTTTGCCGCGCTTGGGCTGCCGGTACCCGCGCGCAAGGCCAGCAGTTACACTATTTCGGTGGACACGCCCGAATTCATGGCGGCTGAAGCCCGACGCCTTAAGAACCTCCCGATTCTCAAACTGAAGCTGGCTGGTGACGAAGAAGATATGCGCCGACTGGAAGCTGTGCGCGCTGCCAGACCCGACGCGCGAATCTTCGCGGACGCCAATGCCGGCTGGAGCCTTAGCCAGGCGCTGGAATATTTGCCCACCCTGGAGAAAGCCAGCCTGGAAATGTTAGAACAACCACTGCCCGCGGATGAGATTGAAGGGCTTGGAGAGGTGCAGGCAAAAACTGCGATAGCGATTGTCGCGGACGAATCCCTGCAAAAGCCTGATGATTTATCGCGCCTGGCAAGGGCAGGCGTGCGCGGGGTGAACATCAAACTGATGAAGGTGGGCGGGGTGAGCCCCGCTTTAGACCTGATGCGTCGGGCTCGCGCGGCTGGAATGAGCGTCTTGCTCGGCTGTATGATTGAAACCTCCCTAGGTCTGACTGCCGCGGCGCATTTGGCAGGACTGGCGGATTGGCTGGACCTGGACGCTTGTTTGCTGGTCGTGAATGATCCGTTTGAGGGGATGCGTTTTGGGGAAGACGCGGTGATTGGCGTGCCGGAACGCCCCGGAATTGGCGCCCGGCGGGTTGAGGCTGCTGACGCTTAACCTGCTGAAAACTAGCAGGGCTGCCCTGTTGGTTCAATCGGATGTTGGAAAAGCGTCGAAAAGTCGGGGTCAAAGCGAAATATCGGCGCGCGGTTCCCCTATGCCGCGGGGGCAGGGACTGCGGGTGCATGGATGATTCCGGAAGGTATCGCCAGAGGATAAGGATGCGGAAATGAGCAATTTCGTTGAGGTAAAGATTTTTGAGGTGGACCCCGGGAAAGTGGACGCGTTTGAAGCGCTCGCTCCGGAAGTAGCGGCGTGGCAGCAGGCTTGCCCTGGCTGTCAGCGCTTTCTGATGATGAAGCGCGCGTACACTATCAACAATCCGGAGAAAGACCCGCGCAAACTACAGAAGATTATCAAATCGGTGAAGTACTTCGCGGTTTGGGAGTTCGACACGCGCGAAGCGTATTCCGCCGCGTGCCATGCCTTCTTCGAGAAATACGAACGTCCGCTTGGCAGGCTGCTTATCCATCCCTTTGATATCCACCTGGGTTACGCGCTGACCGATGCCGGCTGGGAGCCGGAAGCTTAAATCTATTGGCAGGTGGGGCAGGTGTAGACGCTGCCGCCCAAATAAGCTTCCTTCACAATCGGCGAGCCGCAGCGGGGGCAGGGCTTGCCTTTGGTCTGCGCACACAGGCGCACCTGGTAACCGCCGGGCTGCCCGAAAAGGTCTTTTTCGGTGCTGCGCCCGCCGGCCTGGGTCATTTCCCGCAAGGTCAGTTTCAGGCTGATGTAAAGTTGCTGCAGTTCTGCGTCCGAGAGGGCGTTGACTTTGCAGCGGGGGTGCAGGCGCGCTTCCCAGAGGATATCCTGCAGGCAGCCATTGCCCAGCCCCGGGATGCGCTGCTCGGTTGCCAGAGCGGCTTTCAGCGGCAGCTTGCGCACCGACTCGGGGGCGAGCAGCGCGCGAAAATACGCTTCGTCGAAAGCTTCTGAGAGCGGGGAGGGCTTGGCTTGGGCGGTCTCGTAATAGCTGTTCTCGAATGGCTCGGGCTTTGCCCAACAGACAACGCCGCCATACATTGCCACCGACGCGCTGAGGCTGGTGCCGTCCTCAAAGGTCAGGAGAAGCTGATGTTTGGCTGGGATGGGGCCGGCTGAAGGGTGCAAACGCAGGTTGACGCCGTCGCTGAAAAGCAGCATGCAGTTTGAGAGCGCGACCTCCACAAACATGCCCTGGCCGCGGGCGGAGAGAATGCGGCTGCCGTTGAGTTTGGTCGGGTAGTTGGCAGGATCCCCGTGGTACCAGGCGAATTTGTGCGGGCTTTGGGCGGCTGTGGTGGAAACAACTGTTTTCCCGGCCAGGAATTCGGAGATTTGGTTGGCGAGGGTGAGGGCTTCAGGTAGTTCGATCATGGGCGGCTCCGGCGTGAGAGGTATCCATCGGAATTCTGGGTACCCGACAACGTAAAACGTCTTTGTGGTATTGATTTACTGGCGCATAGAACAACAATAAAGGCAGTCATGATTATTATTTCCCCAGCTGGAAAGGGACGCTGAAATCTCAAAAAAGTGATGGTTGGCTAGATACCGTTTTGGGTTTAATTGAATGCGCCTCCAACCAAGGTTTTAAGTTTTGGTGATGTTCTGGGAAAGGATGGGGAAACTGTAGGGCGCCTTTTTGGATAAGAAGCTTGTTTCCCGCAGGCATATCGGAATGGTTTAAGACAAATAAAGGAATCCAATTTGACTTAAGAGCTTCAATCGCGCCAGCCCAGGTACCGCCCTTTTCCGCATCACTTGCCACAACAATAGCGTAATCAGCAAGGGTGTAAATCAATTTATTCCTGCCCATTGCTGTTCCAACAGAAAACGGGGCATTCGGAGAATATGGAGTTACCAGACATAAATCCCCACGACTAACTGCGTCACGATTTTTTGGAACCCGGATGGCTTTTTCTAAATTATCTGCGAGTATTCCCACAGCTGTCCCTCTTGAAGATAACGCAGCATACATGCTGATGCTATCGACTCCTTTTGCGCCACCAGAATAGAGAACCAAGCCCGATAAACCGCATGAATTTCCGATAAATTCTGCGCATGCCTGACCTGCTTCGTCCAGATGGCGGGAACCTACGACTGCAATTCCTGGCTGGCCTAAAAGGGCTCTTTCACCTGCATAGAATAGAACAGCAGGTGCGCTTTCTTTGAGTCGCTGACGATATCGTGTTGGGTATTCTTGATCAGCTCTCGTTAACACATGAATTCCAAGCGACTCTAATCGTTCTAGTTCAATTGCTAAAGATCCACTTCGTTGGAGTAGGTGATAATAACGTTCAGCTTCTTCCAGATTAATTCCCAGTTGATTTTGGATTTCTTCTGGTGTTAGGCCAAGTAAATAACCCGGGCGCATGGAGATAGATTGTAGTTTTTTTGCTAAGGGGTTCCATTCTTTCAGAGTTAACGATGAATAATCGGAATTCGATAAAAGTCCAATATGAGAACACAATAAAAGAATGGCTTGAGAATCAAGAGAAATGGTCATCCGTTGGTATTCCTTCCAGTTGCTTGAGCCAGGGTAAATGGATAAACTGGTCCACTCCCATTTACCTTTAATAAATAGCCAGCCATGGTTAATGTCCATCCAGAATCAATAATATCGTCCACCAGTAAAACCGCACCGGATGGAAGTTGAGGATCTATGCTTATTGTA
>JAKQFH010000060.1 GCA_029556265.1 Chloroflexota bacterium
CGACGCGTTCGGCCGCGCGCGGATCGGGCAGCACTTTGGCCAGCGCGCGCGTCAGGCCGAGGCGCCGGTCGGTCTGACGCAAGAGCGCGATGCCGCCATCGCTGGTCACCTCCCCGCCGGTGAAACTGGCCTGGACGGCGCACTTTTTTACGGCTGGAAAAGTGAAGACTTCAGAGTTACAAACTGTCCCCGTCGCCGCGGTGTGGTTCTCGTTGATCATTACCCAATAGATATTGGGCCGAGATCACCGTTGCGACTTTTTTCAATGAAATTTTCGGGCTAGACGCTTTCATCCCAGCCCACTAAATCTTAAAAGCGGCTTTGGGTCTAGCAAAATCTTTTCCCTCTCATCTACCGAAACTTAAGCGCCGATAACAAAAGACCCTGACCCCGCAAATAGTCCTGGCGGGTAGTTTCTGGCTGGCATGTACATGGTTTGCATATGGTTGAATACACTCTCAGGCTGGCTTGGCGAAAGCTGGTTGCTATTGAGAGACATCTTCGGCGGGTGTGCGCTTTGAGGGTGAAGAAAAAGCTCTGATCGCGAGTTCCACGCGAAGGCTGGCCTTTTCGGTTGCTCATAGTGGGAACGGCCTCCCTTGGCAAAGTCCTTTAGCGTACGCGTTCAAGTCGCTATTTCACGGTTTAGTCCCGGGGAATCCCCGGGCTTGGCTTTCGCTCATTCTCGGGGAGCATCTTCCGGGAAGCCACCAGTTGCGGGAATTCAATTGTGAATTAGAGTGGTGTTGAAATTACGATAAATCGAATGCCACGTATGATAAAGAGTTCAGCGCTAAAAGTATCCTCAATTAGCCATTGCCCCCGGCGTGACAGTGCTGGGCGAGCCTCGCTCGGCCGATTGCTCATGGCTGCCAGCCAGGCAGTTATCTGGAGGAGGGGGTCTCGCCTGGGATTAAGCCTTATTTCCGGCGCTATTTTCAGCGCGTTCCTGACCACCGGCCAGGCGCAAACCAATTATCAGCAGCTCCTGTCTTTTGGCCCTACAGCTCTGTCGGGCAATCAGCCGCGGGCAAAACTCATGGAAGGAAGCGATGGGTGGCTCTATGGCACAACCTTTTCGGGGGGAATCAGCAATGCGGGCACCATTTTTAGAGTTGGCAAAGACGGAGCCGGTTTCTCGCAAAT
>JAKQFH010000066.1 GCA_029556265.1 Chloroflexota bacterium
CGCCACCCCTGTCCAAAAACTGATCAACGCCGGCGCGTTGATCTTGGGAAAAGCCAACCTGGACGAATTCACGTTTGGTTCTTCAAACGAATCCAGCGCCTATCAACCCGCGCCAGTCAACCCATGGGACCCAACCCGCGTTCCTGGCGGCTCCTCAGGCGGCTCCACAGCCAGTGTTGCCGCCGAAGAGGTGGCGCTCTCGCTCGGCACAGACACCGGCGGTTCCATTCGTCAGCCAGCTGCCTTTTGCGGTGTGGTTGGGCTCAAACCAACTTATGGGCGCGTTTCGCGCTACGGACTGATGGCTTTCTCATCCTCCCTGGACTGCCCGGGTCCGATCGCCCGTAACATTAGCGACGCTGCCCTGATGCTCCAGGCTATAGCCGGAACAGATCCAAAAGACAGCACCTCCTCAGTCGTGCCAACTTCCAATTACCTCGAAGCCTTGAAGGAAGGGGTAAAAGGTTTGCGGGTGGGGCTTTCGCCCGATTACACCCACCTTTTCTACCCGGATTTTGAGACCGGTGAGCTTAGCATGGAATCTATCCAAAAAGAAATCAGCGAATCCGTGCTTCATGCGGCTTCGGTGCTGGCGGACCTTGGCGCTGAAATCGTCGAAAATGTGCCTCTGCCCAACACCAAATACAGCATCCCAACCTATTTTGTAGTTTCGCGTGTTGAGGCTGCTTCCAATCTGCACCGCTTCGACGGCGTCAAATATGGCTACCGCACCTCCGTTGAGGTGGAAGACCTGCAGGACCTCATCCGCCGCACGCGCGCTGAAGGTTTTGGCTCTGAGGCCAAGCTGCGTATCTTGATGGGTATGTACCTTTCCTCGGAAGGTTTTGCCGCGAACTATTACCAGCGTGCTCTCAAAGTGCGCGCCATGATCCGGCGCGATTTTGAGCGCGCCTTTGACCCCCACTGCGAGCACCGCTTGGACGTAGTCCTCACCCCCACCACCGCCACCACCGCCTTCAAACGCAACGACGTCTTCGGCAATACCGTACGCATGCAGTATTCGGATCAGATGACCGTTTCTGCCAACCACGCCGGTTTGCCAGCTGTGAGCGTTCCTGGAGGATTGGATGCAGACAATCTACCCATTGGGATCCAGTTCATCGGCCCGGACTTCCGCGAAGACCTGATCCTGCGGGCGGGCTATGCCTATGAGCAGGCAACCCTCGACGAAGCCTGGCGCGCGGTGCGCCCGGCAGTCCTGCGCCAGGAGGTGGCAAAATGAAAGACTACGAAGTTGTCATCGGGCTCGAAACCCATATCCAGCTCAACACTCAAACCAAGATTTTCTGCTCCTGCAAGGCTGACTCGTGGGAAGCCGCGCCAAATACAAATATTTGCCCGGTTTGCTCCGGCATGCCCGGAGTGCTGCCCGTGCTGAACAGCGCAGCTATCCATAAAGGCGCGCTGCTGGCAGCCGCGATGCACGCGGAGGTCAATCCGGTTTCGTACTTTGACCGCAAGAACTACTTCTACCCCGATCTGCCGAAGGGCTACCAGATCACCCAATTCGACGAGCCCATCGGCAAGGGCGGCTATCTCGACTTGCACATGCCTGATGGTGCCATCCGCCGCGTTCGCATTCACAAGCTGCACCTCGAAGAAGATGCCGGCAAAACCAAGCTCGATCACGGCTTGCGCCTGGTGGACTTTAACCGCTGCGGTGTGCCGCTGGTGGAGATGGTCACCGAACCCGACCTGCGATCCGGCGAAGAAGCAGCCCAATACCTGGTCCAACTGCGCCAACTTCTACGCTGGATCGGCGTTTCGGAAGCCGATATGGAGCGCGGTCACCTGCGCTGCGACGCTAACGTCTCGATCCGCGAACGCGGCAGCCAGGTTCTGAACACCAAAACCGAGATCAAAAACGTCAACTCCATCGATGCGGTAAGGGATGCCATCGAGAAAGAGATCGAGAGACAAATCCGTGAAGTGGAAGCCGGGAACAAGATCGAAGCCTGGACCCTCGAATGGGATGAAGACAGCCAGCGATTGAAGAAGATGCGCTCCAAGGAAACCGAAGCGGATTATCGCTATTTTCGCGAACCGGACCTGCTCCCGATCCAATTGGATGACGATTGGAAAAACAATATCCTGGCGCAGCTTCCCGAACTGCCGCTGGCGCGGCGGGAACGTTTCATCAAGGAGTACGCTCTCCCCGAATACGATGCGGATATTCTCACGAACGAACGCAACCTATCGGACTATTTTGAAAATGCTGTCAAAGCCTACGCGGGTGATCCCAAGAAAGTCTCCAACTGGCTGATGAATGACGTCTTACGGATGATCAACGACAAGAACATCACGGCGGATCAACTGAAACTGACGCCGGAATACCTGGCTGAATTGATCAAGCTGGTTGATTCAGGAAAGATCAATATATCCACCGGTAAATCGCTGCTGGACAAGATCGAAGCAAGCGGCAAATCGCCGGTGGAGATCGTTGAAACAGAAGGTTTGGGGCTGGTGAGCGATGATTCTGCGATCCGTTCAGCCTGCCAGGAAGTGCTGAAAGAGAGCCCGGCTGAAGTTGAATCATACCGCGGCGGCAAGGTCACTCTGATGGGCTGGTTCGTGGGCCAGGTGAT
>JAKQFH010000076.1 GCA_029556265.1 Chloroflexota bacterium
CGCTTGAGCAGGAACTGGTGTTCATCGGCCTGATTGGCATGATTGACCCAGCTCGGGTGGAAGTCAAACCCGCGCTCGCTGAAGCCAGAACTGCCGGCATCCGCACCGTAATGATAACCGGCGACTACCCCAACACCGCCAAAGCAATCGCGGAGGAAATTGGTCTGCTCCAACCGGGGCATAGGGTGATGACTGGCGCGGAACTGGACGTCATCAGCGCCGAGGACATGCGTGAAGCAGTGAAAATCACGGATGTCTACGCGCGCGTGAGCCCGGAACACAAGATGAAAATTGTGGACGCGCTGCGCGATAACCATGAAGTGGTTGCGATGACCGGCGACGGCGTGAATGACGCGCCAGCCATCAAGATGGCGGATATCGGCATCGCGATGGGTATCACCGGCACGGATGTGGCCAAAGAAACCGCGGATATGGTGCTGACGGATGATAACTACGCCTCCATCGTTTCGGCAGTGGAACAGGGACGGGTCATTTACAGCAACATCCGCAAGTTCGTGTACTATCTCGTCTCTTGCAATATGGCCGAGATTATGATCATCTTCCTGGGCACCTTGTTCGGTTGGCCGCCCATCCTGACAGCTATCCAGCTCTTGTGGTTGAACCTGGTGACGGACGGCGCCCCAGCGCTCGCGCTCGGATCAGAGAAGGGCGACCCGGATATCATGCTCTTCCCCCCACGCCCGACCGATGAGCCAATTATCAATAGGTTCATGCTGCGCGGTATTATCGTCCAGACCATCGCGATTACAGCCTCAACCTTGGGCGCGTTCGCGCTTGGCAACAGCGTGAGCCTTGAACTTGGTGAAACGATGGCATTCGTGACGCTTTCCGTCAGCGAACTGCTGCGCGCGTTCACCGCCCGTTCGGAGTACTACCCGCTGACCAAGATTGGTATCTTCAGCAACAAAGGCATGAACATTGCGGTGCTGGCATCGCTCGCGCTTATCTTTGCGGTGGTGTATGTGCCCTTCCTGCAGCCAATCTTCAATACCAGCTCAATTGACCTCGGCCACTGGCTGATGATGCTGCCGCTGATTGTCATTCCTTCCATTGCAGCCGAAGTGATGAAAGCTATTCAGTTCAAGCGGATGACAAAAGCAAACGCCAATTAATTGGCTGCGTGATATTAAGAACCTCCCTGCGGGGAGGTTCTTTTTTTTCCATAAGCGGTGCAAATGCTGGGCTTGCATTTCTGAGCGAAGCCAAGAATCTTGTCAAATTATCAGCGAGATCCTTCGCTGACGCTCAGGATGACCAATAGAGTGAACAACCCATCCCAGGGCTTGTCATGCTGAGCGAAGCGAAGAATCCCATCGTACGCACAACTAGGATCCCGCTGGCACACAGGAGGGCAGGTTGCTCAGGCAAGAAAAGACGAACTCCAAAAGATGTGACACTCTGCTGTGAGTCTGATAAAATCAAGCTTGCGATTATTCTGAAAATCATTTAGAAAATATTACAGCAATCAAAGGATCTCTTCATGGAAACATCCCCCAAAAACCTGCTTGACCAGACCAAACCCGCCCGCCGCGCGCGTCATGCCTGGTACTTCTACGATTTTGGCAACTCCGCCTACGCCGCTATTGTTCTGCTGGCAGTCTACTCGGCGTACTTCAAAAACGCGGTGGTTGGCGGCGCGGAAGGCACCCGCCTGTGGGGCTGGTCAGTCGGTATTGCCGCCGTGCTGGTCGCCCTGATTTCCCCGGTGCTCGGCAGCATCGCCGACTTTTCGCGCTCCAAGAAGCGCTTGCTTTTTATCTTCACCACCATCGCGGTCATCTTTACCGGGCTCTTGTTCTTCGTGCGCCCGGGCGATGTCTTGATTGGCATGCTTTTCTTCATCCTGGCGGAAATTGGCTACCGCGGAGCGCAAGTCTTCTACGACGCGCTACTGGTGGACGTCTCCACCCCTAAGACAATCGGCTACATCTCCGGCAAAGGCTGGGCGGTTGGGATGCTTGGCGGCGTGGCCTGCCTGATCATCGTGCTGGTGCCTATGCAGCTGATTGGCAATAGCTTCATCCCCTACACCTTCCTCATCACCGCGCTGTTCTTCCTGCTTTCCTCAATCCCCACCTTCCTGCACGTGCGCGAGATTACAGAACCAGAAGTCATCCCCGCGGGAGAAACCGTGTTCGGGCTCGCCTTCAAAAAGCTGGGGAACACTTTCCGCGAGATTAAGCACTACCGGGAATTCATCAAGTACATGGTGGCCTTCCTGGTTTACAACGACGGCATCATGATGCTGATGGATTTTGCCGCCATTATTGGCGCGACGTTGTTCGGGATGGAGCAGGTGCAGCTGATCCTGTTCGTAATCGTAATCCAGGTCGCGGGCGCCGCCGGCGCGCTGCTGTTCGGAAAAATCTCGGACAAAGAAAGCAGCAAGCAGGCCATTATTATTTCCCTCGTGATTCTGATTGCGGCACTGACCGGCCTGTTCTTCATCAAATCCACCGTGATGTTTTTCGTCATCGGCGCATTCGCGGGCTTTTCCCTCTCCGGGGCGCAAGCAGTCAGCCGCACGATGGTCAGCCAATTGGCGCCGGCAGGCAAAACCACCGAGTTTTACGGTTTCCTTTCCGTCGCGGGGCGCACCTCCACTTTCGTGGGTCCCTTTGTGTTCAGCACGGTCTCGTACCGGGCGCACAATCTCTACCTTGCCCGCGGCCTGAGCGACCTTGCCGCCGAACAAGCTGGCTTGTATTGGGCGGTTGGCTCCATCCTGCTCTTCCTGTTGGTCGGGATGGTAATATTGTTGACGGTACGCAAGGTGACGGCCAGCGAGCCGATGCAGTATTAATTCTCGGGTAAGCAAAGGAGTGTATGATGAAAATTCTGATTACTGGCGGGGCGGGTTACATCGGCAGCACGATTGCCTCTGTCCTGGAAGATAACGGTCATACGCCAATCATCCTGGACTCCCTGGTAACCG
>JAKQFH010000078.1 GCA_029556265.1 Chloroflexota bacterium
TGCTTGAGAGCGGATTTTACTAAGACCAATTCCAAAGTTCTCGCATCAGAACCAATATATGGCATACGCCATTCGTCCAGCAGCTTGGTGATATTAATCTTTTCGCCCCTAGGCTGCTTTACAAAATAAATTGCAGGGAAAAGAATATCGGGCTTTTCTTGATCTAAAACAGTTAATAATTGATCATATTCGAAAATAGACGCAACTGTAGCTTCTACTCCGCCTTTTGCAAGCTCCGAAGCCAAATCGGCAAAACGGCGCTGATCATCTGTTGCCTTCTCTGCCCTCGGGTGGCATACTATTAATACTTTCAATTTTGGCTCCTTTCATAATCACAGTGTAATCCAAAATGGTGAAGACATATACTGAAAACCAATAAAAAAAGAATGGTGGTTACAGCAACTGTGAGAAGTCACAACTTGCTCCCCCTTGCATTTAGAGAAATGATAAACTTAGTCCGGTTGAGGAAATAAAATGGCGAATTCTCCGCTTCATGCAACCGCACTGGCGCACCCGAATATTGCCTTCATTAAGTACTGGGGCAACCGCGATGACCAGCTGCGTCTGCCGATGACTGGCTCGCTCTCTATGGCGCTGGACGGGCTGGATACAGTTACACGTGTCGGCTTCGATCCAGATTTAGCAGCAGACCGTTTCATCCTGAACGGGATGGAACAGTCTGGCGCAGCGCTCAATCGTGTGGCGTCCTTTTTGGATTATGTGCGGCGGCTGGCGGTTCTGAACCGCTTTGCGCAGGTAGAAAGCAACAATAATTACCCTTCTGGCGCTGGCATTGCCTCATCTGCAGCGGCGTTTGCCGCCTTGGCATTGGCTGCGAGTAAGGCTGCCGGCTTAGAGCTGAGCGATGCAGAGCTTTCACGCTTAGCCCGGTTGGGTTCGGGTTCAGCCTGCCGCTCGGTCCCGGGCGGGTTCGCCGAGTGGCTGCCGGGCAGCGGCGATGCGGATTCCTACGCTGTTCAGATTGCTCCGCCAGAGCATTGGGACTTAGTAGACTTGATTGTAGTGGTGGACCGCGGCGAGAAAGCCGTCGGCTCGAGCGCTGGGCATAAGCTTGCCAGTACCTCACCGTTGCAAACGCTGCGCGTAGCGGGGGTGCCTGAGCGGCTGGAGCAGTGCCGCATAGCCATCCTGGAGCGCGATTTTGAGCGCTTGGCACAGGTGGTGGAGCTGGATTCGGAGTGGATGCACGCCGTGATGCGCACGAGCACCCCGCCGCTTTACTATTGGACGCCCGCTACAGAAGTTGTCCTCTGGAATGTGCGCGCCTGGCGGTCGCAGGGAAATGCAGTCTGCGCGACGGTCGATGCCGGCCCGAATGTGCATGTGATTGCGCTGGCGCAAGAAGCAGATTGGACGGAAGCACAGCTGCGCGCTTTGCCAGGCGTACTGGAGGTGCTCAAAGCAAAGCCGGGGGGCGGGGCGAAGTTGATTGAAGATTAATTGATAGTACCAATAAAAAAACAGGCTGAATTTAAATTCAGCCTGTGTTGATCTTTGTAGTAAAGGTTATTACGCCATGCTGAGCGCCAGGACAGCTTTTTGCGCGTGCAGGCGGTTTTCGGCTTCGTCATAGACGACCGAGTGTGGTCCGTCGATAACCTCATCGGTAACTTCAATGTTTCGATCGGCGGGCAAGGGGTGCATATAGATGGCATCTTCCTTAGCGAGCTGCATGCGGCGCCCGTCCATAATCCAGTCCTTATATGAATCCTGGATGCGCTTGCCCTCTATCGGGTCTGACGTGGTCAGCAGTGGACCCCAAGACTTGGCATAGACGACGTCGACTCCGGTGATGCCTTCGTCCATGTCGTGCACGATCTCGAAGGAGGTGCCAGCTTTCTTGGCTTCGTCGCGGGCTTGCTGCTCAATCTCAGGCATCAGCCGGAATTCCTCGGGGTAAGCGAGCACCACGTCCATGCCAAAGCGCGGC
>JAKQFH010000009.1 GCA_029556265.1 Chloroflexota bacterium
CTCGCCATGAAGGAGCGTGCGCTGGCCACCATCGCGCCGCCCGGGGCGGGGAAACGCCAACGCTATCGTCCGACTGACGCCGTCCTCAAGTTCCTCGAAAGCCTCTGAAATTATGCAAAGCAGAGCACGCGACCCTCCCTAGAGGACCGCACTCGAGGCCGAAGGGCTTGCATAATCGAGGGCCGCGCATAATTGCGCTTATGCAAAGGTTGGCATAAGCGCAAGAACTGGCTGTTCGCGGGCAGCCTGCGGGCGGGCCAGCGCGCGGCTGCCGTCATGAGCCTGATCCAGTCCGCGCGACTGAATGGCCACGAGCCCTTCGCGTACCTGAAGGATGTGCTCGAACGGCTGCCGACTCAGCCCTACGGCAGGATTCGGGAGCTGTTGCCGCATCGCTGGCAGCCGACCGTCAGCGCCTGAGCGAAACGGCAAGACGGGTTTGCCGGGTGCTTACGCTTGTAGTGCAAGTTATCAGGCATTCCGATGCTACCCGCCAGAAGTGCCGCCAGAAGACAAAGCTATAAACTCGTGGAGACATCGCGTGGATATATGGGAAGCTGACAAGCTAATACTATTCATCGCTTTTGTGATTCCTGGATTTATTAGCATAAAAGCATATCAGCTGCTATTCCCTGGCGTAACAGTGCCAACAACCGACCAGTTGATTGATGCGGTCGCCTATAGCTCAATAAATTACGCACTCCTTATCTTTCCGATACTAGGCGTAGAAAAAAGTTCACTAAAAGAAGTCCACCCAACGCTCTATTATATTTTTTATCTTTTTGTATTTTTCATAGCGCCTATCGCCTGGGTCTTAATATGGAGGTTCTTGCGGACGCGAAAATTTTTCAAGCGTAACGCTCCGCACCCAACAGCTAAGCCTTGGGACTATGTGTTTTCACAAGGAAAGCCATACTGGGCGAAAGTTCATCTTAAAGATGGGACAATAATTGCTGGGCGCTACGCAGAAAAATCATTTGCCTCCAGCGCCCCCGCCCAAGAGCAAATTTATCTAGAGGAAACTTGGGTCATAAATGAAAAGGGAGGGTTTGAAAGACCAAAAAATAACACGGAGGGAGTAATTATCCTATCGAGTGAAATTTCACATTTAGAGCTAAGAAACTAGGGGTTTCCATGACCGAAGAGAAGAAAGTGATAATCGAAGGCTATCAGCCAGAAATCGTTAAAAAGGGTTATCAGCCTTCAGCGCCTAGTAACATCCCAGCGGGCGACCCAAAACCTCAAGGTGGCTATCAGCCAACGAGCTCGGGAGATAACCCAAGCAACAGGCCAAACCCGCCTGGCGATGAATGAGCGTATTACAACTAGCCCAAATCGTTCGCTTCGCTCACTGGTAGGGGCAGAAGTGCGCCCCTTAGCCAAACGTTGAGCGGCAGGTTGCCTCACAACTCAACAGCTGCAACGAGCCGGGTTGAGGCGGTTGCAGTCGGTTCGCAGCGTTTCCGCGCGGTGGCGCAGGAAGCCCCAGTTCAGCCAATAGCTGTCCGTCGCTATACTCTATACCCATTCAGCATTAATGCTTGCAGATCCTTTGGAACGCCTCTGATCAGCTGCCCGGTTTGTCCCGGATTTAGACTTGTTTATAACTCGTCACCGAGACGACAATTAATATAGAACCTGGACTTGCGAGCGCTGGATGTCGTGAGTTATTGCGCTTTCTTGCAGGCGAGTCCGCAGACTCAGCAAGCTAAAACACGTTGAACTAAACCGCTGACGCGGTGGCCGCGAACCCAGGCGCCACCGCGTTTTTCATGACGTCTGCGCCGACGACCTACCTTGAAACCGGGGATGTCCCCGCGTTCAAGGAGAAGTGTCATGAGCCCCTTACGTCAGCA
>JAKQFH010000007.1 GCA_029556265.1 Chloroflexota bacterium
GGGCTACTTCATTCTCGACGCGCTGACGATACGCAGGTCGGTGGTGGGGAAGGCGGGCCTGATGCGTGAGGATCTGCGCTTGCATCAGGATACAGAGTGGATTTTACGGACGGCAATGAGCGCGCGCCTCTTGCCAGGCAGCCTTAATGAGCCGGTCGCTTGTTGGCGTGTGCATGGTCAAAACCGGATATCCGCCCCCCGCAGCGCGAAGCAAAAGCTGGACGACCATCTGCGCATGCTTCGCTGCCTCTACGCGTGGTGCCGGCAAAACGCCGGGCAATATCAGGGCAGCCTGATGGAATTAATGCTCGGGAACGCCCTCAGCAGCGGGCGCTTTGCGCGTCAGGAACCCGCGCCGGCGCGCCGCAAATTCATGCGCGCCCGAAACCTGATGAGTTTTCTGGCCCAGGAGCCGGCAATTCTTATGGATAAGCACTTTTGGCGGGCGCTCCCTGGGCAGCTGAACTTATCGCCAAAAGGAAAGAACCGCCGCTGAGCGCGAGCGGATGGAGAAAACGGTTTGAAAGTACTTATCGGCACGCTCTACAGCGGAGAGAACGAGTTTGAAGAATGCCAGGCGGCAATCCGCTCCCAGGTCGGCGTGAATTTTGAGCAGCTTATCATCCGGAACAAGCCGGAACTCGAAGCGCACCGCCTGCTGTTTACCATGTTTTTGGAGCGCGCGAATGAATTTGAGCTGCTGGTGAAGGTGGACGCGGATACCGTCCTGGGCTCGCCCCAGCTTATCTCCCGGATCGCGCAGCGCTTCAGGGACGAACCCAACCTGGAGGTTTTAAGTATCGCCCTGAAGGATTTTTTCACGGGGGCGCTCATCAACGGGCTGGTAACCTTCCGGAACTCCGTTCGCTGGAATTTTGAGAAAGACACCGTCTTCCCGGATATCCCGCTCCTGGACCCAGACCGCTATCATTATGACCAGAGCGACCTGGCACCGGCTGGGATGCACAGCCCAAACCCCTCCGCGCTGCAGGCTTTTCACTACGGCGTACACCGCGGATTGAAGTCCATCCAGAAGATACACAGCACCACGCACTGGGGATTGCTCAATCTGGTATGGAAAAATTTTCTGAAAACGCAAGACCGCCGCATCGGATTCGCAGCGCTTGGCGCGGAACTGGTCTATGCGGGTGTATTCAACCGGGAAGACCAAAATTATACCGCTCCCCGGATGGAGGAAGTGTTTCAGAAGTACGCGGATATGAATGCCGGTCAGGTTAAGAAAGAAATTCGAATGCTGCGCTTGCGCCATTGGGGATTCCTGCCCACGGACCTGCGGCGGAGAGTGCTGCGGGAGAATCGCGGAAGACTTTCGGGGAACTGGGATGCTTGAAACCCAAACGCCCACCCCGGTGCATGTGAGCCTATGCGCATCCTGACTATTTCCGCGTTTTATCCGCCCTACACCTACGGCGGCTACGAAATTCGCGTTGGCGATATCATGAACGGCCTCTCCGCGCGAGGGCACGAAATCTGCGTCCTCACCACCAAGCCCGACCAAGCCCTGAAAGCTGCTTCGCAAAGCTTTGCCCACCCGGTCATTCGCCGCCTGCACGGACCATCCAGAAAGCTGCGCTTCGCCGATCGCCTGACCACGCGCCGGCTCACCCGCTGGCTCGGAATTGCGCTGGTTTTCCTGCGGGAGGTCCGGCAGGATATTCAGGACACAGCCCTGATTGAGGCTCAAATTCGCGATTTCCAACCCGATTTGCTGTATCTGGGGCACATCATGCCGCTGACCCGCGCGCTGATGCCCTTACTCGCCAGGCAGCCGCTGCCCATCGTGGCCGATGAAGGCGGTAAGGGGCTCATTTACTCCTGGCAGGACCGCGGGCTCTGGCAGCGTTTTCAGACAGAATTCCCACAAAAGAACGGCTTTTTGCGTTGCGTAAAACGGGCTTTTAATTGGCTGGTATTCCGTCTTTCGCGCGGGCGTATCAAGCAGGAGTGGACCTTCCCCACGAACATCCAAGCTTTCTTTAACAGCAATCTGAATCTGAACAATGCTCTTTCTGAAGGCGCCCCCCTTGCGCGTACACAGGATATCCACTCTGGAATTGATATTGCGCAATTCCCTTTCAGGCGTGAGAAAGAATTCGGAAATCCGCTTACCATCCTCGTTCCGGGCAGAATTGAGGAAAATAAAGGGCAGTTGGACGCAGTCCGCGTGGGAGCTTTATTGAAAGCAATGGGCATCCCCTTTGAACTCACCCTGGTTGGCGAGCGTTGGAACCAGAGGTACGCGGAGAAAGTGGACGCGGAAATCCTGGCGTTGGGGCTGAAAAGTCAGGCGCGTATTCTCCCGATGCTTTCCCGGGAAGAGCTTGTGCGGCTTTATCATCAGGCAGATATTACCTTTTTCCCCAGCAAGTACCGCAGCGGATTCTCACGCATTCCCCTGGAAGCTATGGCTTGCGGAAGCATCCTGATCTCTTACGGTAATGAAGGCTCGGATGAAATCATCCGCGATGGTGAAAACGGATTTCTTGCGCGCGAAGGAGATGCGGAAGCCTCCGCGGAAATTCTGCTTCGTCTACTCCGGGAGCCAAACCTCTCCGCCCAAATCTCAAGTAATGCGCGTGAACAGATTGAAAAACAATTTTCTATGCAGACCTATCTTTCCAATATTGAAGTTTTCCTGCGTTCTACCGTAGAAAACCCCCGCCCGGGATTAACCGCTCATTCTGTACCAAGGGAGACCAAGTGATAATCACCGTCCGAAGGGCAGTGCCAGCTGACAAAGCCGAGATTTTCAAATTTCTTCTGGAAGCCTACGGCGAGAACGGTCATCACAAATTCCCCGAACGCTGGAAGTGGCAGTTTGAACGCAACCCGTACAAACCCGATGACCAAATCCCTGTATTCGTTGCAATAGACGAGAATGGAAAAATTGTCGGGCAATCTGCGGCTATGTACGAACCGCTCAAAGTTGGCGCAGAGTACCTTACGCTGGTATGGGCTTTGGACGCTATTGTTTTGCCAGATTACCGCGGACAAAACCTGGGCTTCGAGACCCTCCGGATAAACTGCGAAAGCAGCCCTCTGTGGATGGGGATGATAATGGCCCCATCATCAAGGCACATTCTCGAAAAACTTGGCTGCCAGGCGGTGGACAATGTAAGCTCCTATCGGCGGGTTGCTAGGTTCGATACAGCTTCAGTAAACCTGGGCGTTCGCAACCGCGGCCTTCTGGGAGGGTTTCGAAATAAATTCAGCCAATTTCTCCAACGCCTCGGGATAGACAAGTTTGGCTCCCTGCTTATCAATGCCGCGGTTTCAGTTCAGGATGCCTTCCTGGGATTGACCCAAGATAAGCGCATCACCATTCAAGAACAGCATTCGTTTGATGACCGCTTTGACCGTTTCTGGGAAAAAGTACAGCTCCAATATCCCATCATTATCCGCAGAGACAGTCAGTTCCTGAAATGGAAATACCTGGAACAACCTGACATGCGCTACCGTATATTTACCGCAGCCAGAGATGGAGAGTTTCGCGGGTATATCATCCTCCGCTGCGCATTCCCCCCGGAATCCAATGCGGGAATCATCGCTGACATCCTGACAGATCCAAGGGACAAAGCTGGCTTACGTATGTTGCTGTTCCATGCGGTCAGGTTCTTTAAATCTCAAAACATGAAATACATCTATTGCGCCAGTTCGATCCCGGCGTATCAAAGAGCGTTTCAGTCCGTCGGATTCAGAAAAAAGAAAACGATCGTTCCCCTGCTGCACAGCCAGCTAAATGATAATCAAAACACTCTTCTTTTCTCAAAAAATTGCTGGTTTCTTGGTCGCAGCGATCACGATTGGGACCAATACCCCTATGCGTAAGGCGATGCTCTCGTGAAGCTTAAACACAGACTACGGAATGCGGCGCTTTTGCTCCCAACAGGCATTTATCAGCGCGTCATCAGGCGCGATTTTATCGGGCTGTATTACCACGTCGTCTCTGACGCGCCGCTTCCGCACCTCAAACACCTGTATGCCTTCAAATCGCCAGCCGCTTTCGAAGACGACCTGCGATACCTAAAAGCCCACTTTAATTGCATCACCTATGCGCAACTTGAGAGTTATCAAACCCACGGCACCAAGCTGCCGCCCAAAGCCCTCCTCCTGACCTTTGACGACGGCCTCTCCCAATGCTTCTCGACTGTGAGACCCCTGCTCCTCAGGCACCAAATCCCCTGTGTCTTCTTTGTGACCACTGATTTTCTGGACAATCGCGGGCTTGCCGTGGACATGAAGGCTTCTTTGTGCATCGAGAAGTATTTCTCGGCGGAGGACGAGTTCAGACAGAGTTTTTCTCAGGCGTACGCATTGGAATTTGGTAAAGATTACCCGGCGCCAGACGCCGTGAAAGATTGGATCAAGAACTTGGTTGGAAACAATCCAGTGGAACTGGACGCTTTGTGCGAGTGGATGGGAATTGACGTGCAAGCTTACCTCGCACGTGAGAAGCCGTACCTAAGCTCGGAACAAGTCATGCAGCTGCACGCAGATGGGTTCGCCATCGGGGCTCATTCCCTGCGGCATGAGCGGCTGAGCGAGCTGACCCCACAGGAACTGGAGAACAACATCGTCCAATCCTGCCAGGTGGTCCAGGACCTCACAGGAGCAGCCAACATTCCCTTCGCGTTTCCTTTCTCCGCGGAGGGCATTTCCAGAACGCTGCTGCAGGAAATTCGCGCCAATCATCCTTTTGTGGGGCTGTACTTTGGCGGGAATGGGATTGTCACTGATTCCGAGACCATCATCCCGCGTTTCTGCGGTGATTCACCCAATGGTTCCAGCCCGGGCCGCTCCAACTTGGAAGTTCGCATTGCGAACGTGTATTTAGAAGCGCTTTCTCTGAAATTATTCAAACTTGCCGCCCAGCAGCGTAGATAGCCGGAAAAGAAAAATGCCAGACGCACCCTTGGTGTCAATCCTCCTGCCCACCTACAACCGCGCGCACCTGCTGCCGCGGGCGGTGGATTCCGTGTTGGGGCAAACGTACCCAAACTGGGAACTGCTGATCTGGAACGACGGCTCAACGGATGAAACCGAAGCGGTTTTGCATGGCTTGAACGATGTGCGTATTCGCTGTTTTTCTGACCGAAACCGCGGTAAAGCTGCCGCCGTAAACTGCGCGTTCGCCCGCTCACGCGGAGACCTGATTGCGTTTCTCGATGATGATGACACATGGCTTCCTGATAAGTTGAAAAGCCAGATTGCATTCCTGCAAAATGACCGGGATGTGGATCTAATTTTTAGCAATTTCCTGAATATTAATAAAGATACTGATATTGGGGCAAACGGCTTCGCCCAATCAGCAGCCGGGCTGGGCAGACTCCAAACTTCATCCGATTCGCCAGATTACAAACGCATTAGAAAGGGCTGGCTGGAAGGCATCGCCGTGGATAATTTCATTGCCATGGATACGATTATCATGCGTAGATCTCTGATAGAGGTTGTTGGCGGGTTCAACGAAAAGCTCGCCTGCAGTGAAGACTTCGAGTTGTGGTGGCGTCTTGGACTCGCGGGCGTTCGCGCGGCTTATACGGATGAGGTCCTGCTCATCCGCAACAAGTACCCCGGCAGCCTCAGCGGCAGCGGCATACGCACCCTCACTGGCACCCTGCAAATGTTGGATGCCTGCGCGGAAGCCTCCAAACAAGCAAACCGGGAGGAAACCATCCGGTATTTGCGCCCCGCCTACCGCAACGTATGGCAGAACCTGATCGCCGAGTACGGGCGTGAAGGGGAACTATCCCGCGCCTTTCATGCCTTTTCCAATTCCCTCCGTTATGGCCTTCGCCCTGGCAGTTTCAAAGCCTTGTTCGGGGCGCTTATCACCCGACCCGTAAGGAGGAAATCATGAGTTTGCGGGTTTTGCACATCTTCGCGCCGAATTACCGGCTGCGCTTTTCCGGGCCGGTTATCCAATGGCGTTACTATTTCAACCAGTGGAGCGACCCGGGGATAAGTCATTTCGTGCTTGATGCAGCCGCCAGAAATATCCTCCCGGCTAAGGACGCCCTGGATTTTGAGCTGACCAGCGGGAATCCGCTCTTGAACCGAACAGAGCGGGTTCACTGGATAAAAAATCTCTTTATCAGCCTTTGGCGCTTGCGCGGCAGTTATGATTTGCTGCATGTGCACGTCCTCTGGTGGGGCAGCTTATTGTTGGGTCCCTGGGCAAAGCTTCACCGGCTGCCCGTGCTTTACGAATCCGTGCTCCTGGGCAGCGATACGCCTGCGGATATCCGGACGGAAAAGTTCGGCGCGCTGAAAGTGAAGCTGCTCAGGCAATACACTGGCATCCTGGCGATTTCCGATTTTCTCGCGGAAGACTTCCTCGCCAACGGCTTTCGGGCGGAACAGGTACATCTGCTCCCAAACAGCGTGGATACTGATCTCTTTCATCCGGTCCAAACCAACGCGGAGAAATTGAAAATACGCGAAAAGTATCAACTCCCGCCCGGGAGCACTATTCTGCTCTTCGTCGGCAGCCTGATCCACCGCAAGGGTTTTGACACGCTCGTTCAGGCCTTCATCGACGCCTGCCAGGAAAACCCCGACCTCTTCCTGTTGGCAGTCGGCCCATCCAGAACCAGCGAGAACCCCTCTATTGATGAAGGCTTCGTCCAGAGGTTCGCGCAGGAAATTGCCGCCAACCAATTGAGCCGCAAGGTTCGGATTACGGGTCTCATACAAGACCGTCAGACCCTGGCTGAGCTTTACCGCTCCGCGGACCTGTTCGTTTTCCCATCCAGAAACGAAGGATTGCCCGGCGTGTTGCTGGAGGCAATGGCTTCCGGTTTGGTTCCGGTGGTTACGGATTTGCCTGTTCTGCGCAGCGTGATAAGCTCTGGGGTTAATGGGATGAAAGTGCCGGTTGGCGACGGGCCAGCTCTTTCCAGACTAATCCTACTGCTTGGCAAAGACCCTATCAAACAAGCTATGCTGGCTCAAAACTCAGGTAAAACCGTTCGCGAAAAGCACAGTTTTGCGGCGTGGCAAAAAAGTATTTCAGAGTATTATTATGCTTTGCGTCAAAGAAGTGGGCGCTAGCTGCTTTAGGCTGAAAAAAAAAGAGAAAACAAACCGCGCGATGACAAACGAAATTCTTGTGGACATCTTGATTGCCATAATCGGTATCTGCCTTTCAGGGTTGATAATCTCCAATCCCTTCCTCGGCGTTGTTTTCATCGCGGCAAGCCTGCCTGTTGCGGAACTACTGCCAAGCGTGCGGTACCTGTCTTCTATCCTGCCCGTAATTGGGGCAGTCGCGATTTTGGGCTATCTGCTGCAAAACCGCAAAGCGCGAAGGAAGGTGATAAAGGGCGCGCGCCCGGTGCTGATTCTTGGGGCGCTCTTCATCTTTTGGATTTTTATCACCAACCCGGCGGCTGCCTGGTTTGGAGAGGGACGGAATTGGATGCTGACTTATCTGCAGCTGATTATCCTTTCGTTCCTGGCTGAAGAACTGGTTGATGACCCGCAAAAGCAGCGTATTTTTCTCTGGGTGTTCTCGATTGCGGCCCTCGTCTCTGCGGCTGTCGCCATTCAGCAGGGCTCCATCGGCGAAGACATCGACACCTCCATCCGGACCGGCGGATTAAGCGAGGGAGCCAACTCGGCAGGCAGATACTTTGTCGTCGGGATGATTTTCTTTGTCTATCTGCGCATCCAGGAACAAAACGCGTTTCTGAAGGTCGTCGCAAGCCTTGGGGTCATCCTTACTTTCCTGGGCGTGTTTTATACAGTGTCCCGATCGGCGATGATATTACTCTTTACAGCCATCGGCCTCATCATCTTATTAGACCCGAAGAAAAAACTTAACCTTACTCTGGTTATCTTATTTCTGATCGCCACCTTTTCGCTGACCTTACTCTCTGAGACCGTTTTTAGGATTCTGGGCTCTATCCTTCCATCCATCTCCAAAGGGACGGATACCATCGGTTTGCGCTATAAGCTTTGGAGGGCCGGGCTGCGCATGTGGCTGGATCATCCCATCACAGGCGTGGGGATAGGCAGGTTTCCTTATGAGCTCCCATTTTATGGAACCGGCATTTCCCAGCATCACCTTCACCTGGTTGCCCACAGCACTTATGTTCAACTGTTATCCGAAACAGGTATCGTCGGCTTGTTAATTTGGCTTTCCATGGGGGTTATTACCCTGAAGAACATCTGGAAAGCGCGGCATGTCGATGATCTGGGGCAAAAAACGCTCGCGATGGCATGGTTCACCGTGTTCTTGGTGCTGCTCATCGGCGCGCTGACCATGACGCAGAGTTCTGAAAAGCTAATCTGGATTTGCATGGGTATCGGTGAATATTTCCATCTCCATACCATCAATCAGCCGGCAGTTGAACAACCTGCTCAGCCCAGCTCCAAATCCCTCGCGAAATCCGGAAGCAAACTTTCATTGAACTCAAAGCAATAAAGAACAATCACGCAATGTCACAACCGCACAATATCGTGATTATCACCGGTCAACTCGTGGTTGGCGGCGCTGAGCGGCAGCTTTACCTCTGGCTGAAACACCTGGACCGGCAGCGTTTCAATCCAAGTGTGATAACCCTGCACCCGGATTGCGGTGATTATTGGGAAAAACCGATTGAAGACCTGG
>JAKQFH010000026.1 GCA_029556265.1 Chloroflexota bacterium
TGAAGCCCCAGAAGAACCTTTCGCCTCCGAGACGGTCAGCCTGCCAGAATTCGTGCTGCGCCAACTTGCCGCGGAGCTGGAGGTGGAAGACCGCGCGGTTGCCGCTTTTTTGCTCAGCCACCTGGACGAAGACGGCTTCCTCACCGCCACGCTCCTGGAAGTTGCCCGTTTTCATCACCGCCTGCCGGCTGAGATTACCGCGCTGATTGAGCGGATTAAGCGCTGTGACCCGATTGGAGTGTGTTCCGCCAACCCCAAAGAGGCTCTCCTCGTCCAATTGGACGTCCTGGCAGAGTCCGTGGAAATACCAGCCTTCACCCGGGAAATTGTGCTCGATTATCTGCCCCAACTCAGCCAGCATCACTACGCAGAAATCGCCCGCGCGCTGGGGACGACAGCCGCCAAAGTGCAGAGCGCGGCTGTTTTCATCAGCGAAAACCTCAACCCCTTTCCCGCGCGCGCCCATTGGGGAGACCTGCAATCCCCCACCTCATCCGGAGCGGATGTTTACCACCGTCCGGATATTATGATATATCATCTGAACGAAAATCCCGCCAACCAGTTAGTCGTTGAAATCATCCACCCGATCCGCGGCACGCTGCGCGTGAATCCGCTTTTCAAATCCGCGATTAAGCAGGTCAAAGGCGAAAACCAGGATGAGTGGAAGGAAGATATTGAGAAAGCTTCGCTGCTGGTCAAGTGTATTCAACAGCGCTCCAACGCGCTGCGTTTGCTGCTGGAGAAGCTGGTGGTTTTGCAAAAAGATTATGTCATCTCAGGCGAAAAAGAAATGCAGCCGCTGACCCGCGCAGAAATTGCCGCGGCGCTTAATGTGCACGAGTCCACCATTTCAAGGGCAGTCGCGGGCAAATCCGTTCAGCTTCCGAATAAGCGGATTGTCCCTCTCTCGATATTTTTTGACCGCAGCCTTTCTCAACGCACGCTGATTAAAGAGATGATTGCTTCCGAAAAACGCCCGCTCAGCGATTCCGAGATTCAGGAAAACCTGAAGGCCCACGGTGTGCACATAGCCCGCCGCACGGTGGCGAAATACCGCTCCATGGAAGGCATTCTCCCCGCCCATCTGCGTCATAATCACCCCGCCGCTTCAGGTTGAGCCTTGGCTAATCTTGTTTCTCCCCGGCTCCCGTTTGACCCTGCTGATAACGAACTCCTCGCGCTCGACTTCGCTTTGATTCTGGAACTGAGCCCCTGCGCCGCGCTTGCGTACAACCGCAGCAATGACCTGATTGTCTCAGTAAACAAAAAACTTCAGGAGCTGAGCGCCTTTGAGCCTTCGGCACTGACAGGGAAATCCCTCAGCACTTTGGTATCTCTGCGTCTGGACACCAACCCGACTGGAAAAGAAGCCCGCCCGATCCAACTGAAGACAGCCTCTGGGAGCAAGCTCCAGGCTAATCTCCAAATCCGCTCCTTAAGCCAAACCAACCAAATCGTGGTTTTGCTGTTCACCCCGCCAACACCCCCGACCGAGCCAGACCCACAGGAGTTGAGCTATGCTTTCTTTGACACCTTGCTCGGGGTCCTCACCCAGGATTCGTCTGAAGCTGCGCTCAGCGCGGCTGCCGGGATTCTGCATGGCGCGGTCCGGGCGCAAGCAGCGGCAGCCTACCTGGTTAATAAGCCGGAAAACCAGCTTGTTCGGGCCCGGTTGACCACCGACCTGCAAAGCGCGCAGTTTCCGGAGAAACTGGCCTTGGAGGAGCCTCCGCCCTTACAGCCGGTTATCTGGAATTCCAACCATACCCCCACTTCTGCGCTGGAAGAGCTCGCGTTGGTGAAAGGTTTTCATTATGTCGTCGTTTTGCCGTTAACGCGCCAAAATGAACTGCTGGGAAATCTTATCGCGGCCGGATTTGGCAGCCCGCCAGATGAAGACAGTCTGCGCAAACTTACACTGTTGGCAGCCTGCGCCGCCAGCACCCTCCACCACCTGGCGCGGATTGAAAGCGCGCAGCAAACGGTGCGGCGGGCAAGGCAGGTCGTGCAGATAGAGCACGCGATCAGCGACAATATGGAAGAGGGGCTGATTATTCTGACGCCTGACCTGCGCGTGGCGGAAATGAACCCGAGCGCGGAAATGATGTTGGGGTACGCCGGCAGCGAGGTCTTCCTTCAGAAAGCCGAGATGGTGTTGATAGGGAACGAAACGCTTTCCAGCTTGTATAAATCAGCCCAGCAAGGCATTTCCACCAAAGCGGTAAACAACCTCCGGTTGAATACGCGCACCGGTAAATCTTTTTTGGCTCAAATTTTGTGCATCCCGATCATGACGGAAGGGAAGCTCAGCAGCATCGTGCTCCTGATGCGGGACCTCAGCCAAAGCGAGCAAATTCGCGCCCATAATCAACAGCTTGAACAGCGCGCGTTTCTCGGGGAAGTTTCCGCGATTTTTGCCCATGAAGTCAAAAACCCGATATACAGCATCCGGGCTGGTTTGCAGTATATGGGCATGACGACGAAGCCGGGAGATCCGCACTACGATTTGGTTTCCCGTTTACAGAACGACTGTTTGCGCCTTTCGCACCTGGTAGATTCCACCCTCAACTTCTCCAAACCGATGGAATACCATCTCCAACCGGTTGACCTGGCAGAAATGCTTCCCAATATCCTGGAACGCTGGGCGCCGCGGCTCACCCGGCTGAATATCAAGTATAATTTTGACGCGAACCCGCCGCATCCAATGGTGGAGGCAGACCCTCGCGCGCTTGAACAGGTATTTGTCAACCTGGTCAGTAACGCGGCACAAGCCATGGAAAAAACAGGCGGGACATTAAATCTGCGCGTAATCAATGGACCCGAACATCTGGTTCCTCCGCAATACGACGTTATTGTGGCGGATTCCGGGCCCGGAATACCGGACGACATCAAAGAACGCATCTTTGAGCCGTTTGTGACCACCAATACCACCGGAACCGGTCTTGGATTGGCAATCACGAAACGCATTGTCAGCGCGCACAAAGGAACAATCAATCTTGAAAGCTATCCGGGCGGAACCATGTTTCATGTGTTCCTCCCCAAAGCGGAATAAGGTGAGATGACAGCTACAATCCTCGTGGTCGACGATGAGGAAACCGCCCGGCTGGTGGTTTCCGAGTTTTTGCGTTCCAAAGGTTATGAAGTTCTGGACGCCGGCACCCTCGCCGAAGCCCGTCAGTATATCAACAAAGGGGAAGCCGACATCATCATCCTCGATGTTCGCTTACCCGACGGTTACGGTCCAAACCTCCTGACCGAAACCGCGCGTATGGTCAACCGACCTCAAATTATCATCATCACCGCCCATGGAGAAATCGGCATGGCGGTGGACGCGATGAAAAATGGGGCGCAGGATTTTATTGAGAAACCGCTTGACCTGTTGGAGCTGGAAAAATCCGTCCGCCGGGCAGGCGAAGTCGTCGCCATGCGCAGGGAACTGAATCACCTGCGCGAGGCGCAAGCCGGGCAGGAGGAATTTATCGTTGGTGAGACCCCAGCGATGAAACAGATAATCGATCACGCCCGCCGCACAGCGGAAAGCGGAATATCAGCCCTGATAACCGGCCCGACCGGTACCGGAAAAGAAGTCCTGGCGCGCTACATTTACAAAACCGGCGTCCGTTCCGGTAAGCCCTTTGTGGATATCAACTGCCCGGCGATTCCCGTCACGATGTTCGAATCGGAACTTTTTGGGCACGAAGCCGGCGCGTTCACCGGCGCCACGCACAAGAAAGTGGGGCTCATGGAGGTCGCGGACAAAGGCATTCTCTTCCTGGATGAAATCGCGTCGATGCCTTTGGAATTGCAGGCAAAACTGCTGCGCGCCATCGAAGAACGTTCATTCAGGCGTTTGGGTGGAAACACTTTGATAAACGTGGATGTGCAAATCCTGGCAGCCTCAAACCGCAACCTGAAAGAAATGATTGCCAACGGGACATTCCGCGAAGACCTTTATTACCGCCTGAAAGTCTCCGACCTGGACCTTCCGCCGCTTGCCGCCCGCAAACAAGATATCCCCAATCTGGTCGGATATATGCTGCGGAAATTCACGATGCGTTCCGGAAGCCAGATAACTGATGTGACCCCGCGGGCCATGCAATCCCTGATGGATTATTCCTGGCCTGGCAATATCCGCGAACTGAGCAATGTAATTGAACGCGCCGTCATTTTTTGCGACGACCCCGTCATTGATATCAACCACCTGCCTGCCGACCTGTTGAACGCGGCTGAAAGCGGCGCCTGATTTTCGTTCTGGCACACTAATTGCAACGTAGCCTCTCAAGAGTAATCATCTCAGGAGGCTTTTATGTTCGCAACAACGAATCAGGTCATACAGGTCATTGCCTATATCCTGTTTGGTCTGGGGATTCTATGTCTGATTCTCAGCATCATTATCCTCGCCAAGCAGACAGTCGGCAAAAACATCCAGACAATTGCCAACCAAACCACGAAACTGGCCGAAAAAGGGATTACTGACGGCGTTTCCGGCTTGGTAGGCAACGCGTCCCTTCTGATCAGTTCCTTAAACGACCTCTCCCGCTCCAATTCCGGCATAGGCATCTTTTTTGTGTTCCTAAGTCTGGTCCTCCTGGCAGCCGCCTATTTCTTCATTAAATCATTTATCGGGGTCATCCCCTGAACCTGACACCCGGAAAGGACTGAATGATGAGCGTCGCGCGTTTTCTTGAGCTGGTCAAATCCCGCTTTACTCCGGACGCGGCTAAAGCGAAAGTCAGCGCGTTTCGCGCTGAACCGCTGGCATGGAAAGCGCTGTCTGACGATACGCTGTTCAGCGCGTTTCAGGACTTTGCCGGACAAGACAGCAGGCTTTGGCAGCCTGGGGTTTTCGCGCTGTTCGCCCTCAGCCCAAAGCTGGCAGCTCAGGATCTGCGCGACCCGGAAGTAAAAGTCCCCGCAGCAATCAACACGAAAGCGCTCAAGACCCTCGAAACAATCCGCCTGACCGGACTTGAACCCAGCACGTTGGAAGAAGCCGGCTTGATGGCGCTCACGCTCCGCAGCTTCTACCTCCAAAAGGCAAACTGGAACGACGTTCACGCCTTCCTGAGCGCCCCGCGCGGGAATCTCAAACTTTGGCGTCCGGCTTTTGCCTGCCTGCCTTCGCTGGCGCCGCAGCTCCCGGAGCTATCTCAGGAACTTGCCAGGACGACTCCACCGGCGCAAGCCGCGCGAATTACCAGCCTTCTCTTGCACGCCATAAACTGCATACCCGCCTTGGAAAGCGACCGCTTCCAACTCCTGACCGATCTATTTGGTATCTCATCGCTCGATTTTCAACGCGAATGCCTCCAGCAGTTAAAAAGCGTTGAAACTCCCGAGTTTATTGAACGCCTGGCCGCCAGCTTTCTGGCCTCCAATCCGCCGGAATCTCCTGATTACGGGACAAGGGGAGACCCGGCTTCCTTCGAAAGCGTAAATGAGCTTCGAAAAATCGCTTTTCTGTCCCTGGCTGCCGGTCAAAAACAGGAAGCCGCGCAGTTTATCCAAAGCGCCTTCGCGCAGCTCAACGCCAGTCAGGCCCTGCTGATGCGCGACCTGGCATTTGAGCTGGAAAAAACCGACCCGGAAGAAGCCAGAAAGGTCTGGGAGCAGGTGCTCACCCTCGCCCCCGACCAACCCGGCTACAAGGAAAATTACGCCGAGTTTCTGCTGGCGCACGGCGAAATCGAGCACGCTTTGGATCTGCTCAATCAGGTGCCTGCGTCCGCCCAAAAAACGCTGCTGGCCCTGCGCTATCCCGATTTACGTGCCCATCTGAACCTGGATAATGACGACTTGCGCGGGCTTTCAGGTAAGCAGGAAACCAGTTCCCGTTTTTTGCATGAGAAGGACGCCCTTAAAGCCGCCCGCTACGCTTTTGAGAACAAAAATTTTGCTCTTGCCGATGAATTGATTGGGAAAGCGCTGAGTTCCAACCCCAACGATTTGGAAATCATAAAACTGGCAGGTCAAATAAAAAAACATACCGCGGACGTGGACGCGGCAATCCAATCTTCACAGCTGATCTCGCTCTACGAACCAAACAATCTGGCGAATAAAAAAGAGCTGGCTGCCCTGTTCCTCCAATCCCAGCACCCGGAAAAAGCCCTGGAAATTTATCAGGAATTCATCTCCACCCATCTTGAACCATCCCGTTCGGATCTGCTGACATACGCGGATATTGCCATCAAAGCCGGCAGCCCCGACCTCGCGATCCCGATATGCGAAAGCTTCCTGAGCCGGGATAACCTGGATGGTGAGGCGCTGGTCACCTTATGCACCGCGCAAATTAAAAAAGGCGACGAGGAAAGCGCGGTCCGGTTGCTGGAACAAACCTCCGCAATCGCTCCGGAAAAACCAGCCAGCTGGCTCGCCCTCGCCGAAATCTGGACCTCCCTCGGCAGAACCGAAAAGGCCATGGAATCTTTGCAAAAGGCGAAAGCCGCTCTGCCAGCCAACCCCAGCATTTTACTGGCGCTCGGCAAGCTCTATTCCGAAAACGACAGACCAACGGAAGCGGTTGGGGTCCTCAAACAGGCTTTCCAATTGAACCCGGACGACCTGGAAATCCGCAAATCGCTCACGAGAGCATATCTAACCCACGGCTATCTTAATGAAGCCTGGGCTGTCATCGGGCCGCTGGAAGCGGAATACACCTCAGACCCAGAGCTTGCGCTGACGCTTGGGCAGGTCTTGGTGGCCCTGGGTGATTTTCAGGCATCCAAGCCGGTCTTGCGCTTCGCGTGGCATTCCAGCCGCTCAGACGAAGCGCTAAAAGCCTACACGCAGCTCCTCCTGCGGCAGTCCGACCAGTCTTGGGCCCTATCCGAAACTGACAGCAAAGAACTTCAAAAATTCCTGGAAATTGTCCGCGAAAAGGCTCAGACCGGGCAAGGTTCCTTCGATTTTAAGGTGCTCGAAGCCGACATTCATTACGCACAGGGCAATCTCAAGGAGGCTTTTCAAACCTACCTCGAGCTTCTGGACCACCCGGAAGGCAAAACACCACACACCTATTTCCACCTGCAGCATCAAATCGGGCGCAGCGCCCTGAAACTTGGCTCGCCGGATGTCAGTCTCTCAGCGCTGCAGGAAGCCGTATCAGTCAACCCCGACAACCTGGATGCGCGCCACACGCTGGCCGAGGCTTTCGCGGCAGCTGGTTTGCGCGAAGAAGGTCTGGCGGCAGCCAGGGCAACCTTACAGCTGGCGCCAACCGAATTGGATAACGTCTTATGGTACAGCAGTTTTTGCGGCGCGCACGAGAATGAACGGGAGGCGATTCAGGTTCTGAAGGATACGCTCCATTTGCTTCCCAACGAGCAATCCTTGTTTCTCGCGCTGGCGCGTGCCTATCTCTCCATGGGCAACATCGAAGAAACAAAAGAAACCCTGAACCGCATGCTCGCAGGGGATAATATCAGCACCGAAGAGTATGTGAACGTTGCCAATATATACCTGCACCTCAACAACTCGGCCGAGGCGGCGCGTGTTATCCGCCAGGCAATCGCGAATAATCCGCAACCGGAATTCGCTGAAGCGCGGGACCTTGCTTATACTGTTATGCGGCTCGGAGACGGCGCGGCCGCGCTTCAACTGCTCACGGAGCTTGAAAAACCTCTGGGCGCGCACCCTTGCTTCCCTATCCTCAAATCCGACATTCTGACCGGAAACAAACAGCTGATACCCGCGCTCCAAAGCCTTCTCCCTCTGCTGAAAGAAATCGAATTCTCCACAACCGACCTAACCTTTGAAGTATCTGCCAGCCCGGCATTTGAAGGTAAACTCCCGGCCTATAACCGGGAAGGGGTGCTTTATCGTGCGGCCCAGTTGGAGCGCGCGACGGGCGATTTGGCAGCAGCCCAGAAACATGTTGAGCTTGCATCCTCGTTAAATCCTGACGATGCGGATTTCGTTTTACTGAAAAGTGAAGTGGACTTCGCTTTAAAAAAGACCGCCAGGCTGGACGCCGCCCTGGAATCACTGGAAAACAGCCTCAATTCCGCGGCGCACCAGGAAATGACGCGTCTGCTTACGGCAAACGCTCTGCTCGAACGCGACCCGGTCAAAACGCATTTGTTGGTGGATCACTTCCTCACCCATCAGAACCCCACCGCAATTCTTCACGCCGCGCGGGCGTTTCTGGCGCTCTCTGATGGGAAGCTTGCCCAGGCCGGGGATGAACTTCGTTCCGCGGAAGCCCTACTGGAGGAAAGCTACGCGCGGTCTGCTCTTGAGGCATTCAACATTCCCGCCCATTTCGCCTGGGTGTGGCAGGCGCTTGGCTTAGCCGCCGCGGCTTTTGAAGCTCAGGACTGGAACCTGGCGGATAAATGCTTCGCCTACGCGCAAGCCGAAATCAAAGTCAATCCGGTTATCAACCAGCAGTTAGCGGAATACCTGGTCGAGAAAGCCCGGGTTGCCAATAACGCCAGAGCGCTGCGGATTGTGCGGCACAAGCCCCAACCCTTCAGCCCGGAGCAGTCTGATCAGGAAATCCATCAGGAGCAAATCGCAATTGCCGGGCGCTACATCAGCGCGGCCGAAATGCTGCCCACCTTAAAAATCGGCCAGGCTGTGTTCACTGGTCTCTGGAATGACGGGGAGGACCTTAAACAGCTCGTCAAAAACAGCCGCCAGGCCGCTCAGGCACTGTCCATCCAGATTAATCCTGAGACAATCCGGCAGATTTCAGGCGCGTTCTCGGATGACTTTGAGGTAGGCTTCCAGGAAGCTGTGCTGCTGCTCTATAAAAATCCGGCAGCCTGCGCCAAAAAGGCTGAAACACTGCTGGGAAAACAACCCGGTAACCCCTGTTTGCACACGATGCTCGCTCTCGCCCGACAGGCGGAACCCGAGAAAGCCGCGGCCTCCATCGAAAAAGCGCTGGAAATTTGGCCGGATGAACCGGACTGGCACGCGATTGCCGGCACATTTTGGGAACAATCCGGCTGCTTTGATAAAGCTGCCAAACACCTCGAAGACGCCCTGCGCATCCTGCCCGAATCCGCGCAATACTGGCAAATGCTTGGAGATATTAAGGTGCTCGAAAAGGATTTCCACGCCGCGCGCGACTACTTTATTAAAGCGGCCGAGCTCTTCCCCAATAACCCGGAGGCGCTCTTCTCGCTGGCGCAGACAAACCAGCAGCTGGGTGAGCATCAGACTGCCATTGAATACCTGAAGGAATTGGAGACTCTGAACCCGGGAAAGAGCGAATACGGCGAAGCCATCGCCGAATCCTATTTCGCGCTGCAGGATTACCTGGCAGCCGAAGGACATGCCAATCGGGTGCTCCAATCCAACGCGCGCAGCAGCCGGGCGCTTCTGGTAAAAATCAAATCCCTGATGAATCGGCGTCAACTTGAAGAAGCCAAACGTGTCCTGGACGCAGCCAGGGAAATGCTTGCCGACCCTGTTCCGTTGGAATTGCTGGCAATTGAACTGGACGCGAGCTTACAGCGCAAATCGGGGTTGGGCGCCGCGCTGGCGCTCGCCGAAACCTACCCCGACCGCCCGCTGGTACTGAACAGCTTAGCTGGCTATTACCTGGACGCGAATATGCAGACGCAAGCGGAGGAAACCCTGCACCACAGCCTGAATTTGGACAGACAAAACCCCCAGACGCTGCTGATGCTCGGGCGAATCTCCCGCCGACGCGGCAATCTGGACCAGGCGCTTGCGTATCTGAACAGCGCCCTGGCCGCAAACCCCAGTTTGATTGAAGCCTACCTTGAATTAGGGCAAACATATCAGGACCGCCGTGATAGTACCCGCGCGCTGGAAACCTACCACCAAGCCATCGCGATGGTTAAAAATGATCCCAGAGCATACCTTCAGGCTGCCGCCGCGTATAAGGACAGCAAAGATTACCGCAGCGCCGAGAGCATGCTGCGCCAAGCCGCCCAAATTGCCCCGAACGACCCGGCAATCCGCAGACAGCTCGCGTCCATCGCAGCCCTGAATTTGGTGAATAACTTGCAGGAGGCACCAAAACGAAGATGATACCCTATCGCCTTCCCAAAAATGACGAAGCAATGATTGTCCGCCGGGGCAAATTCCTGACCCTGGTGCAGACGGCAATGAACAAACGCGAACTGCAATTTGTCCGTCAGGCTTGCCTGATTTGGCTGGCAAGTTACCCGGGCGACCTCCTGGTGAATTACATCTATGCCGCAATCCTGGCCGAACTTGGGGATACTGAAATGGCGGTCGGCGCGCTCCAAAAGATTATCGCTTACGATCCTGAGTTTACGGAAGCGATGAGCTTGCTCAGCCAATTAGTTAATGGGGAAGCGATTGACATTGAATACCACTCCTCTCTGGCATACCTGCAGCGCAACCCCGCGCCTGTGCCGCCCATTGCCAAGTGGTTCGCGCCCTTCATGAATGCCCGCCAGGCATATGAAGCCGGAGACCAAAGCGCGGCCGAAAAAGCTGTCCTTCAGGCCCTGGCTCACAACCCGAGCCTGCCGCTGCCTGCTATCCTGCACATGCGCATCATCCACAAAAATGGAAATATGACCCTGCTGGACACCCTGGCTGGAATTTATGGAAGCCGCTGGCAGGACTGTATTCAGATAAAACTGCTTTCCGCCCTGGCGGACATGCAGCAGGGCGAAGACGCGCGGGGGGTTGAAAAACTGCATTGGAGCGCCGCGCATGATGTCAGCGGGCAAGCAGCCAACCGTTTGCTTGGGGTTGAGCATGCCTTCAAACCAATCTGGCCGGATGACCTGAAAGTTTACTTTGACCTGCCGATTCCCGCTTCCATTGCTGTGGAACTGGGTTGGAACGCCCTGGCAACACCCGCTGCGGCGGTAAGCCCAGCCACGCCCCTCGCTGACGCAGGAACCGCCCCCAACCAGTTGGGTAATACCAGCAGCCTGCCGGTTACGCAAAAGATTTCCGATTTTACAAACACCGACGAAATCGATCACTCCGAAGTCCCTCCCGAAGCGTTCCTGCTCAGCAAGTCTCCGGATTTTGGCGACGAAAAGCACACCAAAGCAAGGGATGAGACGGTCGCTTCATTAAATGAAATCCAGGCGGAATTTGACAGAATTGCCAAGTCACTGCGCAAATCTGAACTGAGCACGGCCGACGCGCGTTTTCCAAACTACGTGCTGATGAGTTCCAAAACCGCGCTCACCCAAAAATATGGCGCCAACACCGCCAATGTCATCATCGACGCGATGCAGGATCTGGCCATAAAAATTACCGCGCTTCCGGGTTGGAACAGCGTCGTTTTGGTGCCGGATGATCCGCGCATCGCCAATGACCTGGGCCTGACGCCCAGCCAGACTAACGAAGCCTGGAACCTGAAGCTTGCTCTGGCTGAATTGGATAAAAAATTGGCGGAAAAAGGCGAAATGATCGGCACGCTGCTCATCATCGGCGGGAACGATATCGTGCCATTCCACCAGCTCCCCAACCCGACCGACGACGCGGATACCTATGTACCTTCCGACAATCCCTACGCGACGGTGGATGACAATTATTTCATTCCTCAGTGGCCCGTTGGGCGTATCCCGGATGAAGCCGGCAGCGATCCAGTCTATCTGATTGAGCAGCTGCGTTACCTGAACAACGAATACGCGCTGAAGTTAAAAGCCAAAACAATCATCTCGGGAACCGTGTTTGAAAGTTGGATTTTCAATCTGAGAGAGTCCATCTTTGCGACCTTACAGAGTTTCAGACGCTCTGAGCAGCTCGGTTATTGCGCTGAAGTTTGGCGGATCCCCAGCGCTGACGTATTCAGCGTGATAGACCGGGGAGACCGGATTAAATCCTCACCACCCGAAGACACCTCCAGCGTCCTTGCCAGACAAAAATCCAATCCCAGTTTTGGCTACTTCAACTTGCATGGGCTGAAAGACGCCCCCGAATGGTTTGGGCAAAGTGACCTGGCCCGCCGTTTGGACAGCCCCGAATACCCGGTCGCGGTTGTCCCCTCACTTTTTTCGGCGGCCACTCCGGCACCGGATATTGTGCTGAGTGAAGCCTGCTACGGAGCGAATATTCTCGAAAAGACCGCGGGTCAAAGCGTGGCCTTGAATTTGCTCTCCGCTGGCAGCCGCTCTTTCGTTGGTAGCACTTGCATTGCCTACGGCTCGGTCAACAAGCCTTTGGTCGGCGCAGACCTGTTGGCGCACAGCTTCTGGACGCAAGTGCAGAACAGTATGCCGGTCGGTTACGCCTTGATGCGCGCCAAGCTGACGCTTGCCAGCAAAATGACCCAGGCTCAGGGCTACCTGGATGGAGAAGACCAGAAAACAATTCTCTCTTTTGTCTTGTATGGCGACCCGTTGGCGAACAAAGACAGCCTGAGGAACATTCCCAAGCCGCTGCTGCGCCCAGCCAAACATCTTGAAATCAAAACAATCAGCGATTCTCATGAAGAGATGGTTGTTACCCCCGAAGAAATGCCCAACGAGATTCTTGACAATGTCCGGAAAGTAATCAGCGAATATTTGCCGGGACTGGATAATGCGACTGTGGCAATTAACCCGCAGCTGACGAACTTCTCATTGGATCCCCTGGGCGCCAAAGACCGTAAGTCCCGAAAGGTCTACCTGGAAGGCAGTGAGCGATATGTCGTCACCCTCCGAAAGAGCGTGGAAATTAGGCAAATATCTCACGAGCAATACGCCCGCATGACTTTCGACCATAAAGGCGAGATGATTAAATTGAGCCTGTCCAAGTAAGAAACTTAACCGTTGAAAATTCTGGCTTAGCATCCAGTTTTTCCCCTCCGCAATGAAGCCCCCCGCACCCGGGGCTTCATTTCTTTTTATCCTGAAATTCAATCGAAGAGAGGAAAGTCAGGTAAAATAATCCCAGGTTTTGCGGAGAGACTGTGAAAATTGTTAACAATAATTTTGAGTAAAATACCTACAAAATATTCAACTTAGTGTATAATCTTTGAAAATCGGAACGAGGGAGAACTCTTAAGGTAGTGCCTGAGATTCTTACGGAAAACCATCTTGAAACAAGTTCGTGCGCTGGTTCGATCACTTTCCCCGGCGTAAAACGAAGTAAAGGGAGCTGAAATGTACGGTTACAGTGGAAAAATCCTGCACATTGATCTGAAAACCAAAAAGAACTGGGTCGAGACCAAGCCGGAAGAGTGGTATAAACTCTGGATTGGCGGCGTCTCAATGGCTTCCCGCCTGCTCTGGGAAAATATCGTCCCAGGCTGTGACCCACTGGATGACGGGAACCCAATTTGCATTGCGAATGGTATTTTTACCGGTACGCCAGTCCCTGTTGGAGGCAAATTCGGTTTGGCTTCCAAATCCCCGCTGACAGGCTTTGTTGGCGACAGCCTCTCAGGCAGTTGGTTCTCGATTGCCCTCAAGCGAGCGGGTTGGGACGGTGTAGTCTTGCACAACAGCTGTGACAAATGGACGCATCTGTTCATTGACGACGACCGGGTCCAATTCAATGATGCCACCTATTTGCTGAGAAAAGGAACCTTTGAGACCGAAGAGGCAATCCGCGACAAACTTGGCGATGACCAGATCCGTTCTTGCACCATTGGGATTTGCGGTGAAAACCTGGTACGGTACGCGAACGTCACCAACGACGGCAGGCAGCTTGGACGCACGGGTCACGGTATGGTTTGGGGAAAGAAGAAACTGAAAGCCCTTTCCGTACGCGGAACAAAAGGCGTCAAGGTGTTCGACCCGGCGGCATTAAATCAGCTCTCTTTTGATATCTCAAAATCCGCGCAGGGTAAGGATACCGAAAAATACCGGATTTATGGCACGGCGACGGGTATGTTGAGCCAAAACAAGGCGGGCGTTCTCCCTACGCGCAATTTTACTGAAGGCGTGTTTGAAAATGTGGAAGAGGTCAGCGGGGAATATCTGGACAAACACCATAAAGTGAAGGTGGTTGCCTGCGCCCAATGCCCGATTGCTTGCGAACAGATGTCCATCGTGAAAACCGGGCCTTTCGCCGGCGCAATGACCGGGATTGAGTATGAGAGTCTGTTCGCGAACAGCTCCAATCTCGGCGTTTCGGACATGCGCGCCGCCATCAAACTGATTACAATTTCTGACCATGACGGCATGGACTCTATCAGTATGGGTGTAACGATTGGTTTCGCGATGGAATGCTTCGAAAAGGGCGTTCTGACCGAAAAAGACTTCGCCTGCCCCTCGCATCCGGAAGGTTTCACGCTGAATTTTGGAGACGGAGATTCCGCTGTCAAATTGGCCGAAATGATCCGCGATCGCGAAGGCATCGGTGATCTGTTTGCTGAAGGGGTGCGCATCGCTTCCAAGAGAATCGATGAAGAAAGAGGCAGCGAAAGTTGGAAGTGGGCCATGCACATCAAAGGTCTGGAACCAGCTGGCTACGACTCCCGTTCGCTCAAGACCTTCGCGGTGGGTCTGGCAGTTGGCACCCGCGGCGGCTGTCATAACCGCTCTGCCGCGTATGACCCTGACATCAAAGGCGAGACAAACCGCCTGACTGTGGATGATACGCGCGGTCGGGTTGCCGCGGAGTCTGAGGAATATGCGGCTGTTTACGACTCCCTGCCCTTGTGCAAGTTTATCCGCCGCAGTTTTACAGGCAAAGCGGACCGCGCCGGAGCCTGGCCCGCGATCGCGAAACTGATTAACGCCACCACCGGCTGGAATTACGACTACGATGACGTGGATCTGATTGGGATTCGCGCCCACACCATCAAGAAAGCCTTTAACATCCGCGAAGGTTGGACTGAGAAAGATGACGAACTGCCGTGGCGCTGGAAAAATGAAGCCATGCATTATGGCCCCGGCGCCGGCGTGTTCGTGACCGACGAAGAACTTGAGTATATGAAAAAACTCTATTACGAAGCCAAGGGTTGGACGCCGGACGGGATGATTCCAAAAGAACTCCTGATTAAACTGGGCATGCCCGACGTCGCTGAGCAAATTGGAGTATAAGGAGAGAATCGATGGCACTAACCAGTACCTCAAAATACGCGTATATTGAATGTGATCCCAACCTGTGCGTGGGTTGTCAGCTGTGTGAGTATATGTGCTCATTCACCAAAACCGGTGAATACAACAGCTTCCGCAGCCGCATCCGCACTGTTCGTGTGGACGAAGTGCTCATCAGCGCTATCGCCTGCCGCACCTGCGAAAACGCGCCTTGCGTTATCGTGTGCCCCCGCGATGCGCTGACCCAAGACCCCGATCTCGGGATTATCCGCGTCGATTCAACCAAATGCGACGGGTGTGCCTGGTGCGTTGAAGCCTGCGATTTTGGCGCGATTTCGATTAACCCCGCCACTACCCTGGCTGAGATTTGCGACTTGTGCGAGACGCATCCGGAAGGTCCTCAATGCGTCAAGTGGTGCCCCAAGGAAGCCCTCACCATGACCACGGCAGACCAACGTGCCCAGCGAAACCGGAAAAAACTAATCGCGGAAGCGCTGGACATCCCCACAAAAGCATCGGATCCTAAATGACCGAAGAAGAACACAAACCCAATCCAACAGAAACGCCGCCGGAAGAGGAACTCCGCATCGGCGTCTATGTTTGCCACTGCGGCAGCAACATTGCTGGCGTCATTCCGCCCAAGGAAGTCGTCAACTTTGCCGCGGAACTGCCCGGGGTTGTGCGCGCAACCGATACACTTTACGCTTGCGCGGACAGCGGTCAGCGCCTGATTAAAGAAGACATAAAAAAGTACAACCTCAACCGCGTGGTAGTTTCCGCCTGTTCAGTCAGGATGCATGAACCCACTTTCCGCGGCGCTGTCTCCGAAGCAGGGATGAATCCTTTCTTGATGGAAATGGCGAATATTCGCGAGCAATGTACCTGGGCGCACGGGCACGACCGCGAAGGCGCCCTCGCCAAAGCCAAAGACCTGACCGCCTCCGCGATTTCCAAAGTTTCGTTCTTGCAACCGCTGGACATGATTAGCGTTCCCGTCTCCAAAAAGGCGATGGTCATCGGCGGCGGCGTGGCTGGCATCAGCGCGGCCCTGGACCTGGCGGAACAAAATATTCCTGTAGTACTGGTCGAAAAAGAACCAACGATTGGAGGGGTCATGGCGCAGCTCAACAAGACCTTTCCAACGATGGACTGCAGTATATGAATTCTCGCGCCAAAAATGGTTGACGCGGCGCGTCAGCCCCTCGTAGAAGTCAAAACTTTCACTGAAGTTGAAAAAGTCGAAGGTTTCGTCGGAAACTTCAAAGTAACCCTGCGCGAAAAATCCAAATACGTGCGCGCGGATCGCTGCAACGGCTGCGGCGCCTGCGCCAAGGTTTGCCCGATTGAAGTCCCGAATTATTTTGAAATGAACCTGGCTCCCCGCAAAGCGGCGTATATTCCGATGAGCCAGTCCGTCCCGCTGATTTATAACATCGATATCGACGCCTGCATCCACTGCTACAAATGCGTGGAAGCTTGCGGGCCGCTGGAAGCGATTGATTTCAGCATGCAAGACAAAATCGTGGAAGAAGAGATTGGCGCTATCATCGTGGCAACCGGCTTCTCGCACTTTGATCCTACCCCGATGGAAGAATACGGCTACAACCGTTATCCCAATGTCATCACCTCCATGGAAATGGAACGCCTTAACAACTCGGCTGGTCCGACTGCTGGCAGCCTGATCCGCCCCAGCGACGGAAAAAAGCCGCAGCGTCTGGCGTTTATCAACTGCGTCGGTTCGCGCGACAAGCGCTTTGTGGAAAGCTGCTCCAATTTCTGCTGCATGTATTCCATCAAAAACGCCGTGCTTGCCAAGCAGATGAATCCGGACGCGGATATCACCATCTACTACATGGATATTCGCACGCCCTCCAAGGGTTACGAAGAGTTTTATAACCGCGCCCGCTCCATGGGGATCCACTTTATTCAGGGTCGCCCCGCCATGATTACCGAAGACCCCGAAAGCCATAACCTTTTCATCCATACGGAAGATATTGCTTTGGGTAAGGTCGTGGAACATGAATACGACCTGGTAATGCTCAATCAAGCCGCCGTACCGCAGCCCGACCAAAACCATATGAGCTCGGTTCTGAACGTTGCGCAATCACCAGGCGGCTGGTATATGGAATACCACCCCAAACTGCGCCCGATGGACAGCCCGACAGACGGTATTTTCTTTGCCGGCGCCTGCCAGGGACCCAAAGACATTCCCTCAAGCGTCGCCCAGGGTTCGGCAGCTGCCGCGCGGGCATCGCGCGTCTTGCATTCAGATTCCTGGCAGATTGAGCCCACCATCGCGAACGTCTGGTCAGACCGCTGCGTCAGCGCCCAAGGCAAAGCCTGCGGGATTTGCGAACGTTCCTGCCCATACGGCGCGATTGATTACACCCAGGGGCTTGCCGCGGAGGTCATCACCGCGAAATGCCACGGCTGCGGCGCGTGCGTGGGCGAATGCCCGCACGACGCGATCACCCAGCTGCATTACACCGACGCGCAAATCCTCGCCCAGATCCGCACCTTGCTGGCAGATCAGCCCGAGAAGAAAATTCTGGCCCTGCGCTGCCACTGGTGCTCGTACGGCGGCGCGGACCTGGCGGGTACCAGCCACTTTGAATACACCTCCAACGAACGCGGCATCAAAGTCATGTGTTCCGCCCGTATGGACGCTGACTTTATCTACGAAGCCTACCGCCTCGGCGCGGGAGCCGTGCTCTACTCCGGCTGTCACCCGCAAGACTGCCATTACATCACCGGTCAGGTCATCGGCGCCAAACGCGCCAAACGCCTGGAGACCATCTTTGAGCGCATGAATATGAGCCCCGGACGCTTCCGGGTGGAGTGGATCAGCGCCGCAGAAGGTGATAAGTACGCCCGGGTCCTCAACGAAATGCAGGCGACCCTGGATGCCATTCCACCCGAAGATTTGCACGCGGAAATTGAGCGCATGCGGCCCGAAATGGCAAAACGACTCTCCCGCCTGCCCAACATTCCCGGCGTTCAACGCGCGATGGAACATACTGAGGTGGTCGTAAACACCATTCTCAGCAGAGAGAAGGCGTCCGTATGATTGGCTCAGGATTGGCAAACGAAATCAGGGCAATCCCTGGCGGAGAAAACCTTGAGATGTGTTACTCCTGCGGGACTTGCACCAGCAAGTGCATGGTCCAGCAGAAGCTTGAACCGGAATACAACCCGCGGCGTTTGCTGCGCATGGTGATGATGGAGATGCGGGAAGAAAGCTTCGCGAATCCCACCACCTGGTTATGTTCCTCCTGCGACTTATGCTACCCGGCCTGCCCGCAGCAGATTCACATCTCTGGTGTCATCACGGCTGTCAAAAAAGTCGCCGTTCAAAATAACCAACACACGCCCCTGCATACCGCGGTGGTGGATCAGCAAACCTGTGTGGCTTGCGGGCTTTGCGCGGAAGTCTGCCCATACGACGCCATAACGATTGAAGTCCGCAAACTCCCCTACCGTGGAAGCATCCCGGTCGCGGTGGTGGACCCAGGGCTGTGTATGGCGTGCGGTGCCTGCGGCGCGGCCTGCCGCTCCAATTCCATCGGCATCCCGGCGGAGTATTCCGACGAGGAAGTGGTAGAAAACATCTGGAACTGGTTGAACCCGGAAGGAGCGCTGAGCTAATGGAACAGAAACCGAAAATCGCGTTCTTTCAATGTCAATGGTGCCTCTACGCCCCGGAAGACCAGGAATGGGTGGATACACAGTTACCAGTCAATATTCACCTCATTAAAGTGCCCTGCACCGGACGAATCGATCCGCTTTTCATCCTGAACGCGGTTCAGGGCGGCGCGGAAGGTGTTGTAATCAGCGGCTGCTTGCCAGAAAAATGTCACTTCAAAGAAGGCAACCTGGCAGCCCGCCGCCAACTGGCTGAATTTTCCAGCTTTTTGGATTACGTCGGCTACGACCAGGAGCGCGTGCGCTTTGTTTGGTTGGATTTGCAAGACCGCGGGCGCATTCAGCGCGAACTGGCTGAGTTTGAACGCAAGCTCTCCAAGTTAACTCCTGCCAAAACCCTGGCCACGCGCATATCCTTGAATGAAGGAGGCGCCAATGACTGAGCTGGAAAATCAAATCCGGACCGAGGCGGAGCGCCTGCTGCGGGAAGGCTTGGTCGACGTCGTGGTTGCCTTCCGTAAAGAAGACGCCCCTCTGCGCCCCCAACCAGCTTTCTTCACCCGCGTGGAAGACCTGGAAAACCTGGTTTATGACGGTCTGTGCGCCAACAACCTGGCAAATTACCTTACCCGCTTCCCGGATGAGACGCGCGTCGGCATGCTCGTGCGCGGCTGCGAAAATCGTTCCGTCAACGCGCTGGTGGTGGAAAAACAGCACAGCCGCGAGAACCTCACGCTGATTGGCATCCCCTGCACCGGCATCATAGACTGGCGCAAGGTCGTGGAGCACACCGGCGAAGACATTTTCGGGTATGAAGACAGCCCGGATACGCTGACTGTCCGCGCCAGACACCAAACTTACCAACTCCCGCGCCAGGAACTGCTCCACCCTTCCTGTCAGCGCTGCATACACCCCAACCCACTCAGCGCGGACATTCTGCTGGGTGAGCCGCTGCCGGAAGGCGACCCCGCCCTCATCCGTGAGCGCGTGGAATCTTTCGAAGCCCTGACCCGCGCGGAACGCAGCGCGTATTTCAAACTGGAAGCCGAGCGCTGCATCCGCTGCTACGCCTGCCGGGAAGCTTGCCCAATGTGCTATTGCGAGGAATGTTTTGTAGACCACAACAGCCCTCGCTGGACAGAAAGCGGCACAAGCCCAGCCGGCACCCACGCCTGGCACATCATCCGCGCATTTCACCAGACCGGGCGCTGCACCAGCTGCGGCGCGTGTGAGCGCGCCTGCCCAATGGACATTCAGATGACTTACCTGACCGATAAGCTTGGAAAAGACATGTGGGACACCTACCAGTTCGAGACGGGCCTGGACCACAAAACCCAGCCGCCTTTCGCCGCGTTCACGTTGGATGATAAGAAACACTTCCAGGCTGGAGGAGCGCAATCATGAAGTATATCCTCCCAAAGCACGAACTCAACTCGCTCCTGGAGCGCTGGTCTGTCGGGCATGCTGTCCTGGCTCCCCAAAAAGTGGGCGCGTATACGGAATTTTTGCCCTTTGGCGCCCAGTCCGAACTCTGCCTGGAAGAACCCCACAACACGCGCTTCCCTCCCAAGGCACTTTTCTTTCCGCAATCAGAAGCCATCCTGAAATACAAACGGAATACAGGTCAGCTTGAAAATATCGAAGTTGAGCCGGAAAAACGAATAATTTTCGGTATCCGCCCCTGCGACGCGAAAGCGGTTGCTCTGCTCGATACCGTGTTCGCCGAAGGCGAAAACCAGGACCCCTTCTGGCTGGCACGCCGCGCGGAAACGCTCTTAATTGGCTTGGGTTGCCACGAACCTTGCGCCACCTGCTTCTGCACCAGCGCAGATTCCGGCCCCTTCAATACAGAAGGCTTGGACGCGCTTCTGACAGACCTCGGCAGCGAGTATATGGTTGAACTGCTTTCAGAGCGGGCTGCCGGCTTATTTGACGGTCTGGCGCATGCCAGCCCAGCCCAACAAAAAAGCGCGCAAACAGCCCAGACAGCCGCGGAACACGCGATGCCCAAGGCGTTTGAACTGGAAGGTCTCAAAGAAAAGTTAGACCGCGTCTTTGATGAGGAAATTTGGACGCAGCTGGCCCAATCTTGTCTCGGCTGCGGGGTGTGCACCTTCCTTTGCCCCACCTGCTTCTGCTTTGACCTGGTGGACGAAACCCAGCGCGACACGCGCGTGCGCAACTGGGACACCTGCATGTACCGCGTCTATTCACTGGAAGCGTCGGCGCATAACCCGCGCCCCACGCGCAAGGAACGCACCCGTCAACGCCTGATGCATAAATACAGCTACTGGTGGGACCATGCCGGCAAACTGGGCTGCACCGGATGCGGACGCTGCGTGCGCTACTGCCCGGTTGGCTTGGATATCCGAGCGATGATCCGCAAAGCCGGCGCGTACGAAAGCGAGGTGCTGCATGCCAACTAACCCCTCCCCGCGCAATCCTTACCAGCCCACTCCCATGCGCGTTCTGCGCGCGTATTACGAGTCCACCGATCGCAGTCTGAAAACGCTTGAGCTTTCCTTTGAAAACCAGGCGGATCGCGTTGCCTTCTTCCAGAAGTTCAATCCGGGTCAGTTTTGCCAGCTTTCCGTGTTTGGCAAGGGCGAATCCCCGTTAGGGGTCGCTTCCGCGGCTTGGGAAGGCGACTTTGTGCGCTTCACGATCCAACGCATGGGCTCGGTAACCAAAGCGCTGCACAACCTGAAACCCGGCGATACGCTGGGCATGCGCGGTCCGTTGGGCAACGGCTTCCCCCTCGCGGATTGGAAGGGGAAGAATCTGGTCATCATTGGCGGCGGTTGCGCGTTTTCAACACTGTACGCGCTCACCAAGCACGTCCAACATCCAAAAAACCGGCCGGACTTCGCCCAGCTGGTGGTTATTTACGGCGCGCGCAGTTCCGGCTTGTGCATGTACAAGCACGATATCCAAAGCTGGTATCAGCGCGATGACATGGAAGTCCATCAGGCAATTGATGTCCCGGAGGAAACCTGGGATCATCACGTCGGCTATGTGCCGGATGTGGTCAAACAAATTGCTCCCTCGCCGGTAAACGCTGTCGCCATCGTTTGCGGGCCGCCCATCATGACAAAGTTCACCCTGCCCGCGCTGGTTTCGCTGGGTTTCCCTCCCGAGGCAATCTACACCTCGCTCGAAAAGCGCATGAAATGCGGCATTGGAAAGTGCGGACGCTGCAATATCGGTTCAAAATTCATCTGCAAAGACGGTCCGGTCTTCAGTCTGGCGGAACTCAACGCGCTGCCCGCGGATATCTAATGGAGAACACATGAGCCAACGCGGAATTCCCCAAAAAACACGAGACGAACACAAGATGACCATCCATCGTGGTATGGTCACGCGCAACTATCTGATGACCTGGGACCTGGACAAATGTGTCGGCTGCCAGATTGGACCGCTCGTCTGCCCAAAGGAAGCCCTGACACATGTGCCGGTTCAATTGGAAAACGGCCGCATCGCGGTCAAAGCCTCTGTGGACGTGGATGAGAAAAAGTGTGTCAACTGCGGTATGTGCGTTGTGTCCTGCCCAACCCATGCCATCAGCCTGACAATCAACGGCAAACCCGAGATCCCGGTGCATGAATACGAAGCTTATCCGGAATACATCGCGAAAACGATATTCCACAGGGAACAATTCGATTTCGCGCTTAAGGATTTCGTGATTGACAACTGCTCTGTGGATGTAATCAGTTATGATGAAAAACGCGACACCATGCGCGTGGATTTTGCGAACTGCATCCACTGCCGCCAGTGTGAGGTCGCCAGCAACGGCGCCTTCGAAGTACGCCAGCCCTGGCAGGGCTCCGTGGTGCTGCACCGCGAACGCTGCGTGGAAGGCTGCTTTGCCTGCGCTGATATCTGCCCCACCCGCGCGCTACACCTGAACGACGAGGGTGAATTGGTTTTGGCGGATTATTATTGCATCAAATGCGGGGCGTGCATGCAGGTATGCCCGATAAAACCCGTTTACGAAAGCCAGGAATTCGTGTTTGACTATCAGGGCATGGAAGTCAAGCGCAGTCATGACGTGCTGATGAACGCCGACGATTTAGCCATCAAAGTGGAGCGCTGGCGCCTCAATCACACGCCGGTTTCCAGCGCCGCCTGGATCGAAGCCCTGCGTAAGCTCGCCGATGATAAAGCGCAGATGGTGGAAATTGACCGCAAACGCGCACTGCGGCGGGCCGACCTGATGCGCGCGCTGCGCGGTCACACCCTGACAGATAAATTAGCCCCGCCCAAAAAGCGGTAGACTAAATTGGCGCCAATCTTTGAGCGGCTGGCAGCCCTTTACTTACCGCCATCCAAAATACCCGGCGCGAATTGTAACCGGGTATTTTTTATTCCGAAGTTAAAGCTGATTTAAACCCAACGGTCCGGGGTTGGCGGAGAAAACTCAACGAAATCACGCGTCAGAGGGGAGTGGCCGGGTTGAGCAGGTGCTCCAGCGGGAACACAACCCGCGAATATGGTTCTGAATAAGGGTCTTTACCAGCCCGTTATGGGCTGGAAAGTCTCTGCGCGCCAGAAGAGCTTCCAACGCACTCTGGCGCTCCTCCAAAGCTGCAGCGTGAGAATTCCAGCTGCCTACACCTCGGAAGCGAAACCAAAATTTGAGGAGAAGTCAAACGACCAGCCGGTATCGCGGGTGTATTCCGGGTTTCTTTCCTGAGGTCCATAGATGAGCACGCGCGCTTTGGAACGCAAACGTCCAAAATTGTTCATATCCGGCGTGGTTGTGATCGCGTTGCGGAAAGTGCCGCTGTTCAGGTAATAGCGCTGCCGTCCGCCAGAGGCATTCGCGAGTTCCACTTCCGGCACATGGGTGTGTCCGCTCACGAGGCATTCAACCGTGGAATCCTCATCCAGCAGGCATTCTTCCTTACTGACCATGTCCATCAGTGAGCCAAGTTTATACTTCCCGGATAACGATTCAACAAACTTTTCAAAAACCCAAAAGGGAATCTGCTTTTTCCAGATGCGTTTGTCCAATAAGACCTTCAGACCAAAAAGAGGGACGCCGATCAGCGCGCCCATGGTCAAAAACTCCTGCTTCAAGTTGGAATCCCGGACAATCTCATCCCGAATTTGCTTAAACACCGGCTCCAGATAACCCCAGGTTTCTTTTTGGCTTAGCCCGGGGGTGGAGAGCAGGAAACTCATCAAGGCATTGGCGGGGCGGACGTTGTCAAATTCAATGATGCGCTGGTAAAGATTGAGCAGCGCCTGCGTTTTCAGGATGACAGCCTCCGAGTAAAACTCCCTGAAAACTTTCGGCAGTCTGGCTCCAAATTCCAGTGTGGTGATATCACCAAGGGCAGGGCGCTGATACCACTCGACGGGCAGCTGCACCGGCAGTGCGGGCTTCAGTCTCAGATTTTCCCCGAAATTGTTCGGGTCATATTCGTGCCCGTGCCGCACCAAGACACCAGGCTGCCCATCGAACGGATGCAGGTATTGGTTTTCAAAGGCAGCCGGGCTGTCCCGCATCCCGAGCAGCTGCCGCACGGCTGAGCGCACCGCCGGGGTCGCGTTGGTAAGCCGGTCATGGTTGCCGGGGATGAAGTGCACCCGCGTCGGACGCTGAAAAGTTTGCTCTAACCCGCGGATAATTTCCAGGGTTTCCTGAACGCGCTCATCCTCTGCGATCGCGCTTAAAACAGTCAGTATCATTTCTTCCTGCGGGCTTCCTTCCGCTATATCTTTCAGATGCCAGTAAGGTCTCAGGTCGGTATTCAGCCATAAGGCGGAGCGCGTCAGCTCAAAAATATCCCCGGCCAGCGCGAGATCTATCTTTGGAACAAATCCATCGTCCAACGACTCGGCGATTTCCCTGAAGTATTCCCGATACACTGCAGCAGGAAGGTTGTGATTGAACTGAACGCTTCCCAATCCAAGCGATTTTGACTCCGCCAAATGCAGGTCAGACATAACAATCAGCATTGGTTCCCTCGTTTTTCTGAAACAATCCAAGCCAGGTGTAAAGCCAAAATTACTCTCTTTGCTTTCATCGAAAATAACCGCTGGCTGTTACTGACGGTCCCAGCGGTACGCTCCCGCTTCGCGCGCGCCAAAATAGACGCGCTGGCTGTTCGCCGGGTCAATCATAACACTTTGATAATTCCAACGGTTCAGTACAGGCGTGGCAATCTGCCAACTCGCGCCGCTGTTACCGCTCCAGAAGGTCGCGCCGGATCCGCCTGCCGCCATCAGGGCTGAATTTTGGGGATGAAATGTGATGGAAAGAACGTTTGCGCCCGCGGCACCAGCCCTAATCCAGAGCGCGCCGGTATTATCGCGGATGTAAATTCCGCTGCTTGTGGCCGCGAAGTAGTCATCCCCTCTGACAAGGACTTGGTTGATATTGACACCCTCCAAACCTTGATTAATGCTCGTGAAAGCGCCGTTTTTCAGGTAGCGTGCCGTACAGTTCCCGGAGGTATCGCAGGCGGTCAGAAGTACCCGCCCCAGCAGCGTATCGGCCGAAAGACTCCTGACCTGATATCCGTTTAAACCTACCTGAGACCAGGAACCATTGGAATACTTCCACAAGCCTGCTCCGGCTGTGCCGCCGTAGAGCGTGCCTCCCAAAGCAGTCAGGCTGATGAGCGGCGTATTGGTAAGCCCTGCCTCCGGTTGGTTTTCCCACTGCGCAAGAAGCTCCTGCGGCGTGTAGTCCTCCGGCTGGCTTATCCCTTCCATGACAGTTTCCACATACCATGCCGGGTCGTAGCCCTCCGATTGCGGGTTGTTCAACGGTGTCCAGCTTGAACCGTTTGAAACATAAACCGCGTTGGGCGTAAGCGCGTACAGGTTGTCTTCCGCGGATGTCAGCCGTGTCACCAGGCGGCTGCCCAAGCCAGTATTCACTTCCTGCCAGGAAATGCCTCCATCGTTCGATCGGACCACGCCGATTCCATACACCCCAGCGTAAATATAACCTGGTTGAGACTCGAGAGACGCGAAACCATTGATAGACAGGCTGCTTAAACCCTTTTGGCTTGGATTCCAATTGGCGCCCTGATTGGTTGAGCGGTACAGTCCGCGGAAGCTCAGCCCGGCGTACCAATTCTGAGGAGAGCCCGGCGCAATCGCAAAATCATACAGGAACTGACCGCTCAATCCGGCGCTGGCCCAGCTTGAACCATTATTCGTCGACCGATACAGCCCGTTTTCATATGTACACGCGAATAAGGGTTTGGTTCCACCCGCGGATTGGTCCAGGTACACCCGGTATACTTTCACGCCCGCCGGTAAGCCGCTGCTCACAGCCGTCCAATTCGCGCCGCCGTTGGCGCTGCGAAAGACCCCTTCTCCGTGCCAGACCCCACCGAAAAGCAAAGCGCGGTTGCCGCTGTCTATCGCGGTGCTGCGCGCGCTGAGGTCAGACACCCCATTGTTAATCGCGCGGAAGCTTGCCCCGCCATCCACGCTCTTATAAAAGCCGTGTTCGTGCGCGGAAAGATACAAAACACTGCTGTTGCCTGGGTCAACGTCAATGTCATAGAAGTAATCGACGTCTCTGTTGAATTGGTCTCCTCTCAGCAGCAGGTTCCAATCCGCGCCCCCGTTCACACTTTTATAAACCACGCCAATCAGGGTGTCCTTAATCCTTCCGACAAAATAGACCGTCGTGGGATTTTGCGGGTCCACTTCCAGGTCATAAACCACAATCCCGTCTGTCACGCCGCCATTTGAGGCAAACCAACTTGCGCCAGCGTTGGTGCTCTTATAGATTCCCTCCGTGTAGGTGCCAGCATAAAGGATATTGCCATTTTGTGGATCCACCGCCAGCGATTGGATATAGGTGTTGTTCAGCCCATTGATCCGTTGTGTCCAGCTAACGCCCTGATCCGCGCTGCGAAAGACACCCGCGCCAAACGCGCCGGCATAAACAACGGATGGGTTGCCAGGGTCCACCGCCAGGGCGGTCAAGGTGCCGCCGAATGGACCAACGGACATGGATTGCAGCGTCGCGGGGTCGGGTGCCTTAAACAGGACAGGCAGATAAATAACCGTGCCGCCTTCCAACTCCTGAGTATTCATGCTTGCGGCAGCCAAAGCCAGCGGTAAAGCCGCAAGTAAAAACACGGTAATAAATAGCAAGACTTTGATAATTCGCGGTTTCTTCGTCATAAGGAGCACAAATACAACCCCTTTCCACAGTGTATTCAGGCGCCTTCTGATTATGCCACCATCCGGCCCGCAGCGGGCAAGTTGTATCTGCTTCAGGAACGCATCACACGGGCAAATTCCCGCGCGCAAACCCGCACCGCCTCGTCGTCCACGTCGTGATGTGTGACTAGGCGGAATGTGCGCTCTCCCGTCGCGCCAACTAATACCCCCCGCTCTGCCAGCTGACGAACAACCTCGACGGCGTTCCTCCCGAAAGCTGGTTCCAGAGCCAAAAAGACCATATTCGTATGCGGCGAACATTTATCTATGCGCAGCCCGGGCAGCTCAGCCAAAGCCTCAGCCAAAAAACGTGCCCGCTGGTGGTCTTCTGCCAGGCGTTCAACCATCGTGTCGAGCGCGACCAGCCCAGCCGCTGCCAATATGCCTGCCTGGCGCATTCCTCCGCCCAGCAATTTACGCAGGCGGCGCGCCTTCGTAATCAGCGCACGGCTGCCGCACAACATGGAGCCAACCGGCGCGCACAAACCCTTACTCAGGCAGAATGTAACCGAGTCCGCGGAACGGACCAGGTCCGCCGCCGGCACCCCCAGCTTTACCGCCGCGTTAAAGATGCGCGCGCCGTCAATATGCAGCGCCAAGCCCTGCTCCCGGGCAAACGCGCCGACGCTGGCCGTGTACTCCGCGCTCAACGGCATTCCACCGCAGGCGTTTTGGGTATTTTCCAAAACAATCAGGCGTGAGACAGGCTCGTGGTAATCCGCCGGGTCGCGCAGCGCGCTTTCCAGGTCGTCCAGCGCAAGGCTGCCGTCTGCTTGGTTAGGGATGGTCTGCATCGCCACGCCCCCAAGCACTGAAATTCCACCGGCTTCATGCAAGAAGGTATGCCCTTGCCGGCCCATAATCACTTCCGAGCCGCGTTCACAGAAAGCCAAAGCCGCCAGCAGGTTCCCCATCGTCCCTGAGCTCACAAAAAGCGACGCTTCCTTTCCGAGCAAATCCGCCGCGCGCGCTTCCAGCCGATTTACGGTGGGGTCTTCCCCATAGACATCATCGCCGACATCTGCCCGGGCCATAGCCTCGCGCATCGCGGGCGTCGGTTTGGTTACGGTATCAGAGCGGAAGTCATAAACACGCATTGTTACTCCTGACTGGAAAGCTGATTGACGATTTCCTTTAAGTCTTCCGGCAGCTGCGCCTGAAATTCCGTCAAGGTTTTTTCTCCCGGCAGGATAATTTTCAGTTTCGCGGCATGCAAAAAGAACCGCCCCAAGGGCAGTGAAGGTTTTCGCCTGCCGTATACCCGGTCGCCGACAACCGGGCAGCCGAGATATGCCATGTGCACGCGAATCTGGTGTGTGCGCCCGGTGAGCGGATGCACTTCCAGCAGGTCGTGCTCACGAAAGCTTTGTCGGGTGTGATACTCGGTCACCGCGGCGCGCCCTTTGCCCTCATACACGACCGCCATGCGCTGTCTGAAGTTCGGGTCCCTTCCGATGCTGGCTTCTATCCTTCCGCTGGGTGTCGGCGGATGTCCGTCCACCAACGCCAGGTAATGCTTCTCGGTTTTTCGGGATTTGAACTGACGCACCAGCCAGGTGTACGCGCTTTGGGTGCGGGCAAGCACCAACACGCCGGAGGTTTCTTTATCCAAACGGTGCACCACGCCGGGGCGTTCAGGCTCACCCACCAGGCGGATTTCCGGCCAGCGATAAAGGGCAGCGTTGACGATGGTGCCGGTTTTGTGCCCCGCGCCCGGATGGACGATAACGCCAGCCGGCTTATTAATTACAACCGTATTCTCATCCTGGTAGATTACCTCCAGAGGCAGGTTTTCCGCGAGGATGGCTTCTTCTGGGGCTGTCGGCAGTTGAACGCGGACGTTTTGGCCGGCAGTCAGCCTCATAGCGGGCTTCAGACAGACCTGACCGTCCACCCACACATTGCCCGCGCCAATGAGTTCCTGCAGCTGGGAACGGGAATAATCCCGGACAACTTCCGCCAGAAATTTGTCCAGCCGTTCCGGCTCGGTCTTCTCATTCATAAACTCCCGAAGTTCGGTTTTCATAAGCGCCCGCTCTTAATCCTCCGGCGGATGCTGTTCCAGACCCGCTTCTTTCAAATGCCGCGCGCGCGAATTTTTGTCCTCAAGCAGCAGCGCGAGAATCAACAAGCCTACCCCAACGGTAACGCACGAATCCGCGAGATTAAACACCGGAAAACGGCCGACACCGATAAAATCCAGCACATAACCCAGGCGGAATCGGTCAATTAAATTCCCAACCGCGCCGCCGAGCATAATCGCCAGGCAGACCCGCACGAACTTTTGCGCGTAGGGGATAGTTTGGTAATACCCGAGAATGAACAGGATGATGGCGGAGGTCAGGACTTTCAAAACAGTATTCGCGTTCTGGAAAATCCCAAAAGCAGCGCCGGTATTCTGCCAATTAACGATCCGAAAAAAATCCGAAGGCGGAAAAGGCAGCCATTCCTGACCAAATGCCAGCTGCCGCTGAATGAACAGTTTGGACGCCTGGTCCGCGGCAATTACCAGCAAGGCAACACCAAGCAGCAGCAGATTGGCTTTAAGTTTGTTTTTCAATTTCGAATACCTTCTCTCTATCTGGCTTTTTGGATGCGCAGCGTGAGCTGTTCGCTGTCAAAACTGTCGCTGGCGGTCATCCATGGGCCGTCCTCGTCCAGATTCTCTAATTCCAAGGCCAGGGTTTCAGCCTTGATAATATCCGCGCTGGCTTGAACTGCTTCTGTAAGCAGCGGCGTGGCGCTGTAATGCACCCGAATACGGTCAGCAATGTCCAATCCGCTGTCTTTGCGTAAGGTTTGCACGCGCCGGATAAATTCCCGCGCCAGACCTTCGTAAATCAGCTCTTGCGTCAGGTCAATATCCAGGGCTGCCAGGTATGGTCCATCCGAAGCCACTTCCAGCCCTTCCCGCGCCGAGGTGTGCACCTCCACCTCATCCGGTTGAATCTCATAATACTTCCCGACCACCTGCACCACCAGATTGATGCCGTCCAACAATTTTTGGGCGCTCTCCTGAACAGGCAGTTCCAGGATTGCCTCACGAATTTGCGGGAAAAGGTGCTTATACTTCTGCCCGAGCTGTTTCGGCAGGGGATTTATGCGGTAGTCGACCGCCTCGCCCGCCCCGCTGAGCAAACGCACATTCTTGACGTTCAGTTCTTCCAGGAGCACGTCCCTGAAGCGCTCAACCAGCTCGGCGTCTTCCGCCGAACCGACCGCGAACGCAACTTCAGAAAGCGGTTGGCGCACTTTGACGTTGGATTTATTGCGCGCGGAATGCCCCAGAGAAGCCAGACGCATCACCAGCGCCATATCGCGGTTTAGTTTCTCGTTGATGCGCTCCGGGTCTGGCTTGGGCCACTCAATCAGATGGACCGATACCGGGGCGTCTTTATTCACGCTGCGCACCAGGTTCTGATAGAGCTCTTCTGCCATGAACGGCATGGTGGGCGCCAACAGGCTGGCAAGCGTGGTGAGCGCGGTGTAGAGCACCTCGTACGCGGCGGCCTTATCCCCATCCGATTCGCTCTTCCAGAAGCGCCGGCGAGAGCGCCGCAGATACCAGTTGGAAAGCTGATCCACGAAGCCCTCAATCGGTCGGGTCGCGCCGAGGACGTCGTAGGCTTCGTAGGCGGCTGTCACGTCGCGCACCAGCGCGTTCAGTGAGGAAAGCAGCCAATAATCCATCTGACTGTACTGCGGGATAACATCCATATCCGGCTTCCATTTGTCCAGGTTGGCATACGTGACAAAAAACGAATAGGTGTTCCACAATGTCAGGCTAAAAGTGCGCAGGACCTCGCCAACCAGGTCGGAGCTGAAGCGGCGCTCGTTTCCGGGAGGGCTGGAGGTATAGAGGTACCAGCGGACCGCGTCCGCGCCGTGCTGATTAATGACTTCCCAGGGGTCCACGACATTCCCGCGGGATTTGGACATTTTCAGCCCTTCGCCGTCGAGGATGAGTCCAAGGCAAATCACGTTCTTATAGCAGATACTGTCAAAAACCAGCGCGCTGACAGCCAAGAGGGAATAGAACCAGCCCCGGGTTTGGTCAACAGCTTCGCAGATGAAATCCGCGGGGAATTGCTGCTTAAATTCTTCAACGTTTTCGAAAGGATAATGCCACTGCGCCACGGGCATCGCGCCGGAATCAAACCAGACGTCAATCAATTCTTTGACGCGGCGCATGGTGCCCTGCCCGCAGTCCGGGCAGCTGAACTGAACGCCGTCAATGAAGGGTCGGTGCAAATCCATTTTTGACAGATCGCGCCCAGATAGCTCACTCAACTCCGCGACTGAGCCCACGCAGCGCTGCTTATGACAGTGTGAACACTCCCAGACGGGCAAAGGAGTGCCCCAGTACCGGTCGCGTCCTAATGCCCAGTCAATGTTGTTCTCCAGCCAGTTGCCAAAGCGTCCATTTTTTATGTGCTCCGGAACCCAGCTAATCTCCTGGTTCAGCTGCACCAGGCGTTCTTTGATTCGGCTGGTGCGGATAAACCAGGTCGGGCGCGCGAAATATAACAACGGCGTGCTGCAGCGCCAGCAAAATGGATAAGTGTGGGTATAGCGGGAGGCCTTGAACAGCAGCCCGCGTTTATCGAGATCCTCGATAATCTCGGGGTCTGCCTCTTTCACGAAGACGCCAGCCCAAGGCGAGACTTCCCTTCGGAATTTGCCATCATCATCGATGGTCATCAGCACCGGCAGGTCGTACTCTTTTGCCACTGCCATATCATCCGCGCCAAACGCCGGTGCCATATGCACCAAACCCGTGCCGTCTGAGGTAGTAACAAATTCAGCGTTAACCACGGTATACGCGGGTTTATCGGTGGGAAGGAAGGTAAACAGTGGGGCGTAGCGCTTGCCATTCAAGGCGCGCCCCTTGAAAGTTTTATGAATTTTCACGGGCGTATCGCCAAACACGGCCCCGATGAGTTCCTTTGCCAAAATCAGGCGTTCGCCGCTCAACCCGTCCGCGCGGGAAACCAACGCGTATTCCACATCCGGGTGCGCTGCCACCGCCACATTACCAGGGAGCGTCCAGGGTGTTGTTGTCCAGACCAGCAGGTAGGTTTCGGGCTCATCCACCAGCGGAAAGCGCACAAACACAGACGGGTCCTCGGTATCCCGATAGCCCTGAGCCACCTCATGGTCCGAAAGCGGCGTGCCGCAGCGCGGGCAGTACGGGACGACTTTGAAGCCCTGGTAGAGCAAATCTTTGTCCCAGATGGTCTTCAGCAGCCACCACACCGATTCGATATATTCATTCCGAAAAGTGACATACGCCCGGTCCAGGTCTACCCAGTAGCCAATCCTTTCCGTCAGCCGCTCCCAATCCTGAATGCGTTCGAAAGCGGATTCGCGGCAGAGCGCGTTGAATTTTTCAATGCCGTAGGTTTCAATTTGGGATTTGTTGGTAAAACCGAGCTTCTTTTCCACCTCAATTTCCACAGGCAGCCCATGCGTATCCCAGCCGCCGCGGCGGTCCACGTAATACCCGTTCATGGTTTTATAACGCGGGAACATGTCTTTAAAGACTCGCGCCAGCACGTGGTGAATGCCCGGCTTGCCATTGGCGGTCGGCGGACCCTCAAAAAAGACATAAGGCGGGCGGTCTTTGCGCTCATCAGATGACTTTTCGAACACCGCGTTCATTTTCCAGAAGCGCAGGATGCCATCTTCGAGGACCTTGACATTCAATTTTGGCGAAACGCTGTTAAACATACTCCTCCAACAAAAAGCTCGTCCCTTCTCAGGGACGAGCAAAAACTCGCGGTACCACCCTGGTTCCCGGGGAACCCGGGCAACTCAGCAGTTTTGCCCATGCGGACAAACCCAACCGCTTCTAACGCTGCAGTGCTGCGGCTCCCCTACTGACCAGGTGGCGTTCAGTTCGCGGCTCCGGAGGGATTTTCTGCCCGATGTTCCGCCCCGGCTTACACCATCCCGGGTTCGCTGACGGATTAATCCGGCTTACTCGTTTCCATCAATGCCTTTAACAAAATGAAATTATCCCATAAACTTTGATTCAGGTCAACTCTTTGAATGGGTTCAATACATGGGAGACGATTAGTCTCATCCCCAGGTTTCAGGATGTTTTTCTTTGCCAGCTGGTAAAATTGTTTTTGCAGGTATATCTGCCGCATTGGGGTTTCTCCTTTTTGGGTTTGATCATCTCCAGGATGACCCCAATGTGCTTTTTTGTAAAGCCTCTTCGTCTCATATGTATCTGAACTTGCTCACTCTTCCGCATTAGTTCACCCAAAATGTTACTGAAATGCCATCGTTAGGTCAAATGAAAATGTTACCGAGGCACCGATGGCAGAAACGGATCCAATGACGGTTAGTGAACAACGGAAGTATATTCACAAAATCCGGGGGCGCTATCGAGACAGCACAAGGCAAGAAAAAAGCTTGCTGTTGGATGAAGCTGTGAAAGTCACCGGCTTGCATCGCAAATCCATTGTGCGTATTCTGAACGGCACATTAGTTCACGAAAAATCTTACTGAAATGCCATCGTCAGGTCAAATGAGGACACAGCAGTGCACAATGACCAAAGGCATCTCCCGCTTGGATTCCCAGGAGTTGAGACGAAGCAGCCCGAAAGCTAGCCGACCCGCGCGAACTCACCACAAGTTTGACCCTCTCGGTTTAGCGGTTAAGCACCGCGCGCCCGGTGAGGGGCAGGCGCTTCTATTCGACAGGTGGTCAGGCATCTACCGCGCGTGCAGCTCTGCTGGGGTTGAGAATCCTCAACATTCCGAAAGCTGGATTTCAGAGGCTTTGCCTCCTTTTATCGCGAAGAAGAATTAGGCCGCCCGGGTTACGCCAAACATCCCATTCAGTCTGAAGGCATATCCCTCGTCTGCCGAGCGTCAACCTGAGGCGCGCTCCCTTCTGGAATAACGCCAATCCTCTCAGCGGGGGGCGCAGCGCGTGAAATTTTCAGCTTATCGTAAAAAAAAGAATCAAAAACACCCCAGACGGGGTGTCTGGGTGCCTGGACGGTTTCGAACCCTCAACCTCCTCATCCACAGTGAGGCGCTCTGCCGTTGAGCTACAGGCACCATATAGGCGCTCATTCTATCACAGCGTTTACCGCTCTGCAAGCATTGCCGCGATTTGTTTTTCCAGCTCAGCCGCCGGCACAACGCGCTGACTGCGGGCAAGCAGGTCTTTCACGACCACTTCACTCCGCGCGATTTCATCAGGTCCAATCACCAGCGCGGCGCGCGCGCCAAGGCGGTCGGCGTACTTCAGCTGTTTGGCAAGTTTTTCAGCGCCGGGGTATGCCACAACCCTAAAGCCTGCGGCGCGCAGGCGCGCCGCGGACTGGCTGGAAGCAGCCTGACAGCTTTCATCAAAGACCGAGATAAAAACAGTTTCAGATGCCGCCCGCATTTCCGGAATCAACCCGAGCGATTCCAGAAGGAGCAAGACCACCACATCCCCCATCGCGAATCCCACCCCAGGCAGCGGGCTGCCACCCACCTCCGCCACCAGATTGGCGTAATGCCCGCCTCCCAGGATTGCTCTGAAGTTCCCGGCTGTGTCACGCGCTTCAAATACTGTGCCGGTATAGTAATCCAGGCCGCGAATGATCTTGGGTTCGTAAGCGGTATACTCCCGCACACCCAGGGCGTCCAGCCCGGCAAAGAGCGCCTTCAGGTCGTCAGATTGCTGCCAAAGCTCACAATCATCCAACAGCGACCTCAGCGCAACCAGCTGCTGCGGGTTCACGCCCAACGCCCGCGTGTTTGCGTCCCATACATCCGGAGGCTGCTTATCAATCCGGTCAATCATCCTCAGTACAGCCGGCTTCAAGTCCGCGGGAATGCCAATCCGGGAAAGCTGCGCGTCCATCAGCCGGCGGTCATTGATCAGGATTTTTACCTGGTCCGGACGGACGCCCACGCTCCGAAAGAACTCAGCCGCGACGGCAATGAGTTCCGCGTCCGCGGCGACCTCGTCCGACCCGATAAGGTCTATGTTCCACTGATAAAACTCCCGGGTGCGCCCTTTCTGGGGGCGTTCGTAGCGCCAGAAGGGGCCAAAGGACCACCACCGGCAGGGGAATATCAGTTCGTTTTGTTTGGACGCTATCATGCGCGCCAAAGTTGGGGTAAGTTCGGGCCTCAGGGCGATGTTCTCACCGCTGCGGTCCGGGAAGACAAACGCCTGGTCCTTCACCAGCTCCTCGCCGGATTTGGCAGCGTACAGGTCAATCGTTTCCAGACAGGGTCCCTCATATTCCTGATAGCCAAACGCGGTTGAAACCTCCTGAATCCGGGTTATCAGCCAGCGGCGGACAGCCATCTCATCCGGGTAAAAGTCGCGGGTGCCTTTGACGCTTCTAATAATCTTATCCATTTTCGATCCTTTTAAGAATGTGAGTAAAGTATATCACGGGCAAAATAGGGTAAAATTGAAGGACAAACGGGTCTTAATTAAGGAAAAGCTATGAAAATCAGCCAAATTTTGGAAATCTCCGAAGGAACAATGCTTACCCCAAATGCTGATCTGGACACAGATATTCTTGGTGGTTTCGCAGGTGATTTGATGAGCGATGTTCTGGCAAGCATCCAACCGGAATCCGTTCTCATCACCGGGTTGAGCAATCCCCAGGTCATTCGCACCGCTCTCATTGCCGATGTGCGCGTGGTCATTTTCGCGCGCGGCAAGCAGCCCGCGCCAGAAACCATCAAGCTGGCTGTCGAAGAGAGATTACCCGTGATAACGTCTGAGCTCGGTCTCTATGAGATCAGCGGAAGGTTACTGCAAAACGGTTTGCCAAGCTTTGAAAAACGCATGCTGCACGCCTTTGACCGCGACTGAGCGTACGAACTATGGTTCCCGATAAACAACCGATAACTGATGATGCCGCCGGAAAAATCACGCGCGTGGAAGAGCTCGCATACGAGCTCAGCGTTGGCGAGGTGATGACAAAAAAGGTGTTTACATTGCGTCCGGATCAGACCATGCGTGAAGCGCTGGACGACATTAAAAAACACAGGATTTCAGGCGCGCCAGTCGCGGTGGATGGGAACCTGCTCGGCATTCTCTCCATTGAGGATTTAATCCGCTCCCTGCGCGATGGGCGCATCGATTTAACGGTCGCGGATTATATGACCACCAACGTCATCACTGCCAGAAAAGAAGACCAGGTTGTCGAAGCCCTCAAGCTGTTCGTGAAGTCAAATGTTGGCCGGCTGCCCGTGCTGGATAGCAGCGGCGTGCTCGTCGGCGTCCTGACCAAGGGCGATATCACTGACGGCCTGCTGAAAGCTCTGCAAACCGATTACGAAGCCGAAGAGTTGATACGCTACCGCGCGTCTCACTTATTTGAGGATATCGTCTCAGACCGCAGCACGCTCACCCTGCGCTATTCTGTGAAAAAAGATGATTTTTCGCGCGGAGGGGCGGCTTCCAACAACATCAAAAAGGCGCTCTTACGACTCGGCGCCACGCCGCAAATTGCCCGGAGATGCGGCATCGCCGTATACGAAGCTGAGATTAACCTCATCATCCACACAAATCACGGGGGCATGCTGCGGGTTGAAATTGAAAAGGACCGAATTACCGTGGAAGCTTATGATGATGGACCTGGAATCCCTGATATTACCCTCGCGATGCAGCCCGGTTACTCCACCGCCTCCCAGGCAATCCGTGAGAAGGGCTTCGGCGCTGGGATGGGCCTGGTCAACATCAAAAGCTGCGTTGACGAGATGAACCTCACCTCCTCGCCCGAACGCGGAACCAGTTTGTTCATGGTCATGCACCTCGAGAAAACCAGACATACTTCCATTTAAGAGTTAACCGTTATGAACCTCAAAGAAATCCAGGATAAGCTGCAACTTCGTCCTCTCACCGCACCGATTGACCCGGCTTCCATTGAAATACGGGCTGGATACACATCCGACATGCTCAGCTGCGTGATGACCGGGGCGCCAAGTGGGAGCATCTGGGTGACTTTGATGGCGCACGGTAATATTATCGCGGTAGCGACCCTGCTGGATATTCCCGCGATTATTATTACCGAAAACGCCCAGCCGGACGATTCCACCCTTGCAAGGGCAAGCGAAAAAGAAATCCTCCTCTATTCAACTACCAAACCCAGCTTCGAAATCGTCGGCAGGCTTTGGGAAATGGGTATCCGCTCACAATAGAAATACGGGAGCGTCCGTGATTGAATTTCGCGCCGAGCTGCACGTCCACACCGTCCTTTCGCCTTGCGCTGGCAGAGACATGCTGCCAGAGGCAATCGTGGAGGCAGCTTTTTTTAACGAAATCAATCTTATCGCGATAACTGACCATAACGCGGGATATAACGCCGGGCCAGTCATGAAAGTCGGGCGCAGCCAGGGATTAATGGTTTTACCTGGGATGGAATTGGAAACTGAAGAAGAAATCCATTCCATCTGCCTGTTCGACACTTTGGCTCAACTCAGGGCGCTGCAAAAAATCGTGGATGAAAAGCTGCCTTATTTCCCAAATAACGAAGAGTTCTTTGGTCCCCAATGGGTTGTCGACGAAAAAGGAAAAATAATCCGGACAGAGAAACGTCAGCTGCTATTCCCGGTGCAAATCTCCATCCAGGATGCCTGCCGGATTGTTACCGACCTGGGCGGGCTGTTCATCCCGGCCCATGTCAACCGCGAGGCGTATGGGCTTCTAGCCCGTCTGGGCACTGTCCCGCCAGACCTGGACGTTCAAATTCTCGAAATTGACAGACGCATAACCAAAGAGGCTTTCTTCAAACGTTTTCCTGAATTGGCTGGCTACCGCCTCATCCAAAGCGGAGATGTGCATTATCTGGATGGTTTTTTAGGCGCAAATTTGTTCAGCGCAAAAAACACATCACTCAAGGCAATCAAGGAAGCCATTCTCAACAACTGCTGAATTTTCATTTCCCTTTTATAAAAGGAATCTTAACAATCTACCTAATGTCATTGACCGATTAGGCTAAAACGATTAAACTATTTGTAAGTTTTTTCACAAATTACGAATTAGAACTCTGCCTTGAGGAGTACACATGACCCTATCCGAAAACACCATTCCTGCCAATCCCCTGGAGAATCCAGAACAAAAAGCGGTGATTGACGCCATTATTGATGAAAACCTTCATTTGAACGGCGCCACCATGGTTATTCTCAACCAGATACAAGAAAGAATTGGCTTCATCTCCAAACCGGTCCAGGCGTATATCGCTGAACGCCTGAGAGTGCCGATTTCCAAGGTACACGGCGTGGTCTCGTTCTACTCCTTTTTTACCACCTCCCCGCGGGGCAAACACACGATTAAATTCTGCCTGGGTACCGCCTGTTACGTCGGCGGAATAGACCAGATTATTGAAAAAGCGAAGCAGTTGTTGGGAATTGAACCCGGGAATACGACCCCGGATGGGATGATTACCCTGGAAGTTTGCCGCTGCGTTGGGGCTTGCAGCCAGGCGCCGGTAGTCGTTGTGGATGAAAATATACGCGGCCGTGTGCAACCTAATAAATTCCCCAAAATCATCCAGGACATTCAAACCCAAGAGGGCGCCCATTGAGAGAGATTGCCCTGCACATCCTTGATATTGCTGCCAACAGCATATCAGCGGGTGCCAAGAATATCTCTGTCAGGATCGCCGCGAGCAGTAAGGATGACACATTGGACGTTTCAATTTCCGATGACGGCAAGGGAATGACACCTGAAATGATCAGGATGGTTACAGACCCCTTTACAACCAGCCGGACAGAACGGAACGTGGGGCTGGGAATTCCTTTGTTAAAGGCTGCCACGGAAGCCTGCTGCGGATGGTTCCGCATAGATTCCAAGCCCGGCAAAGGAACAGAGGTGCGGGCGCGCTTTCAGCTCAGCCATATAGACCGGATGCCGTTGGGCGACCTGCCCGATACCTTCTTAGGGCTGCTGATTGGAACGCCGGATGTGCATTGGACTTTTCAGGTCAAAAAGGATGAGCTTGTTTTTGACTTTGATGACACAGAACTGAAAAACGAACTTGGCGCGGACTGTCTGTCTGAGCCTGAAGTTATCCGTTACATTCGGATGTTATTTTCTGAAGGAATTGAACCAATAGCGATAAATTGAGGAGAGTACCATGCCAACTATTAAATCACTTGAAGATTTGAAGAAAATGCGTGAGGAAGCTCTGCGAAAGCAAGAGTTGAAGGCTACCACAGGAAAAACTGAAATTATTGTGGGGATGGGCACCGTGGGCATCGCCGCCGGCGCCCGTGAAACCCTCAAAGCCATTCTTGAATTCGTTGACAACGAGCATCTGGAGAACATCATCATCCGCCAAACCGGCAACATAGGGATCGACTCCTTCGAGCCGGTAGTCCAGGTAATCCTTCCTGGGCAGGAAAAGGTAACCTACGGCCGGGTGTCCACTGAAATCGTGAAAACGATTATGGAAGAACACGTCGTCAAAGGCAAAATTGTCGAGGATTATCAGGTTAAGAGTTAAGCCCCATGCGGCCCATCGATACCTTGAAAAACACTTACTGGAAGGAATACTATGGCGTTCTATAGATCTACTGTGCTTGTTTCTGTCGACCCGGCTTGCGTGGAAAAAGGCGCTTATGAGTTGATTGACGCGTTAAATGATGAGTTAATCAAACAAGGGCTCATCGATGAGGTTCGTATCCTGGAAACCCCACGCCTGGGCGATCCTCAGAAATTCGGACCGGACATAATCGTCTACCCTGAAGGCACGCATTATACCAACCTGACCTATTACGACGTCCCGCGTCTGGTCGAAGAGCACTTTATCAAAGGACGCATCCTCAAACAATACGCGGCCGTCATGCAAGACGCGATTGATGAAGAAATCAGCGCGCCAAAAGCCAAGGAAATCCGCATCGTGCTCCGCAATGTCGGTGTGATTGACCCGCGGAACATCGAAGATTATATTGCCAATGACGGATACCAAGCCCTCGGGAAAGTTTTGACCGAAATGAGCCCGGAAGATGTCATCCAGGAAATTCTGGACGCGAAACTCCGCGGTCGTGGCGGCGCGGGCTTCCCGACCGGTCTCAAATGGCGCTTTGCCCGTCAGGCTGAGGGCGACATTAAATACATCGTCTGCAACGCGGATGAAGGCGACCCCGGCGCTTTCATGAACAGGCGCGTTTTGGAAGGCGACCCACACTCCGTCGTCGAAGGCATGATTATCGCTGCCTACGCTATTGGGGCGCGTCAGGGCTACATTTACTGCCGTGCGGAATATCCAATCGCCGTGAGCACCGTGAACCTTGCCATGAAGCAAGCCCGTGCGCTGGGTTTGCTCGGCAAGAATATTATGGGTACGGATTTCAGCTTTGACCTGGAAATGCGCATGGGCGCCGGCGCCTTTGTGTGCGGTGAGGAAACCGCGCTGATGGCTTCTATCGAAGGCGGGCGCGGTGAACCGCGCGTCCGACCGCCCTTCCCCGCGCAAAAGGGTCTGTGGGGCAAACCGACCAATATCAACAATGTGGAAACCTACGCCAATGTCCCCCAAATCATCCTCAACGGCGCGGAATGGTACGCCAGTATGGGCACCGAAAAAAGCAAAGGCACAAAGACCTTTGCCTTAGCCGGCGATGTAAAAAACACCGGATTAATTGAGGTTCCCTTTGGAATTACCTTGCGGGAGATTATTTACGACGTTGGCAACGGCATCAAGGGCGACAAGAAGTTCAAGGCTGTACAAACCGGCGGCCCAATGGGCGGATGTATTCCTGTTTCGATGATAGACCTGCCGGTGGATTACGAGACACTCGGTCAGGCAGGCTCCATTATGGGTTCCGGCGGCATGATTGTCATGGATGAGGACACCTGCATGGTGGATATCGCGCGTTTCTTCATCGAATTCATCCAGGAAGAATCCTGCGGAAAATGCGTCCCCTGTCGGGTTGGTACCCGCAGACTTCTCGAAATCCTGGAAGGGATTTGTGAAGGGCGCGGAAAAGAAGGCGATATTGAAACCCTGCGCTCACTCTGCGCTGAAATTAAAGAAAACAGCTTATGCGGGTTGGGTCAGGGCGCGCCGGCTCCGGTTGTTTCAACCTTGAACCATTTCCTGGATGAATACGAAGCCCACATCAAAGAAAAACGCTGCCCAGCGAAGGTCTGCCGGGCGCTCATCAAGTATCAAATTGTGGAAGGGGCATGCACCGGCTGTACTGTGTGCGCGCGCAACTGCCCGGTTGCCGCGATCACTGGTGAACGCAAGCAGCTCCATGTCATTGATCAGGACCTCTGCATCAAATGTGGCATCTGCCATCAGGTATGCGCTTTTGACGCAATTAATGTGATTTAGTGCACCGTTCGTTAGTCAGGAAGGAGTTATCCGATGACAGATCAGGCAAGCGCGGATGAGAAAACGATTTCAGTCGTCAATGAAGCCGTCCAACAGCACGGCGTTTCCCGCTCCGAATTAATCCCAATCCTCAAAACCATCATGATGAGGTTGGGCTATATTTCGCCCGCGGTAATCCTTCAGCTTTCACATAAGTTGAACCTGCCCAGCACTGAAATTACCTCTGTCGCGACATTCTATCGCATGCTCTCCACTTCCCCGCGTGGAAAGCACGTTATCCAGTTTTGTGAAAGCGCTCCCTGCCATGTCGTTGGCGGCAACCTCGTTTGGCAGGCAATCACCAACACTTTGGGTCTTCAGCCGGGCGAAACTTCCGCAGACAACCGCTGGACTCTGATTACGACGAGCTGCCTCGGTGTGTGTGGGATTGGACCGGTGATGATGGTAGATACTGACCTTTATGGCAATGTCAAGCCGGAAGAAGTGCCGCTTATCCTCAGCCGATACGATTAGGAGACCTCCATGAAAACATATCGTTCGATGGTATTGATATCGCATGACCCGGCGAGCATTCAGCTCGGAGCGGACGCCGTCCAGGCTGCCTTTCTGCGGGAACTTGCCCGGTTCGACCTTCAGGATGAGGTTTCCGTCTCGTTGATAGAAGATATCGGCAAGAGCTTCGCCTCTCCGCTGGTGATTGTTTACCCCGAAGCGGTGATTTACGGTCGTGTTACGGTGGAGGATGTGCCGCACCTGGTGGAGGAACACCTTTACAAGGGTCGTATCGTGGAGGAGAAAGTCGCTCCGTCGCATGAGCTTTCGGGTCGGGTTGCCTGGGTCTCCGCGCGAAAAGGAACCCTGCCTGCCGAAACGCGGATTGTTCTCAAAAACGTCGGGGTCATAGACCCGAACAGCGTCGAAGATTACATCGCCAATGACGGCTACCTTGGGCTTGGAAACGCCCTGGGCATGACCCCGGAGCAGGTAATCGCGCTTATTACTGCATCCGGCTTGCAAGGCCGGGGCGGCGCGGGTTTTCCTGCCGGATTAAAATGGGGCTTTGTGCGCCAGGCTCGGGCCGATCAAAAATACGTCATCTGCAACGCGGATGAAAGCGAACCAGGTACCTTCAAAGACCGCGTCCTCATCGAAGGCGACCCGCACCAAATCATTGAAGCGATGCTGATTGCCGCTTATGCGGTTGGCGCGACGGAAGGCTATGTTTATTTGCGCGGGGAATACCAGCTGGCAATTCAGCGCATGGAAACCGCCATCGCGCACGCGCGCAGCGTTGGTCTCTTGGGCGATAATATCCTCGGCTCCGCGCTCTCGTTTAATTTGCACTTGCACACCGGCGCCGGCGCGTACATCTGCGGCGAGGAAACCGCCTTGATTGAATCCATCGAAGGCAAGCGCGGGGAACCGCGCTCCAGGCCGCCCTACCCAACCACGGAAGGGCTGTGGGGCAAACCAACCCTGGTGAACAACGTGGAAACCCTGGCGAACATCCCCCCCATCCTGCGGCATGGAGCGGATTGGTACCGCACTTATGGAACCCCCTCCAGCCCAGGCACAAAAGTTTGCACGCTGCTGGGCAATCTGAATGTCACCGGTCTGATTGAGGTGCCAATGGGCATCACCTTACGGGAAATGATCAGTATTTATGGTAAGGGCATCAAGGACGGACATTTCAAAATGGCGCAAACCGGCGGCTCGGGCGGCTCAATCATCCCTGCCAGCCTGCAAGACACACCTATGGATTTCGCTTCTTTTGCACGGGCTGGCGTGGTGCTCGGCTCGGGGGCGCTGCTCATCTGTAATGACAGCGTTTGCGTGGTAGATCTGGCGCGGGTGCTGCTGAATTTCTTCCGCAAAGAATCCTGCGGCAAATGCTCCCCCTGCCGGATTTGTACTCAAAAGGCTTACGAAATCCTGACCGATATTTCAAAGGGGCGCGGAAGCATGGGAGATTTGGACGCTTTGCGCGAAATCAGCATTCAGCTCAATGAACTTTCCAACTGCGGGCTCGGTCAAACCGCTGCCGTTCCGCTGCGGGATACGCTCACCCACTTCAGGGACGAAGTGGAAGCGCATATTCGTCTTAAGGTCTGTCCGGCGGGTGTCTGCTCAATGAGCTGACCTGTCCAGGAATAAATCATTGCAAGAGATGGAGTTCAAATTTATGGTAACACTCACGATAGACGGCAATCAGGTAGAAGTTCCAGAAGGGACGACAGTCCTTGAAGCAGCAGAGAAGCTGGGCATAAAAGTGCCCCGGCTTTGCCACCATCCCAGTCTGAAACCATACGGCGGCTGCCGGTTGTGTATGGTCGAGGTGGAAGGCGCCCGGATTTTGCAGCCCAGCTGCACACTGCCGGTCAGCAAAAACATGATTGTGCGCACAGACACGCCAAAAGTACGCGAAGCGCGCAAATTCGTGCTCTCCATGCTCTTCAGCGAACGCAATCATTTTTGCATGTACTGTCAGGCAACTGATGGGGATTGCGAGCTTCAATGCGCTGCGTATGAACAAGGTCTCACGCATTGGCCTCTGACGCCAAATTATTCCCCCTATGCTTTGGACGCCTCGCACAAGCAGATATTCATCGATAATAACCGCTGTATTCTCTGCCGCCGTTGCGTTCGCGTATGTGGGGATATGGTCGGGAACTTTACGCTCGGCTTTGAAGAGCGCGGCGCGAACAGCTTCCTGGTTGCCGACTATGGGCTGCCTCTGGGTGAAAGCTCTTGTATCTCCTGCGGGGCATGCGTCCAGATTTGTCCTACCGGCGCGCTCATGGACCGCGGAAGCGCTTATCAGGGCAGAGAAACAGACCTCAATTCCTCCGCTTCAGTCTGTACGGAATGCAGCATTGGCTGTCAGCGCTACGTTCGCACCCGCGATAATCGCCTGGTCCGCATCGATGGGGTCTGGGAATCTGAACCCGGTGAAGGGCTGCTGTGCGAAAAAGGCCGATACACCCCGCTGGAACCCAAACCCGAAAGAATTTCTGCTCCTGAAATCCTGCAAAATGGTAATCACGCCCAGGCAACCTGGGATGAAGCCCTCGCCGAAGCAGCGAAGCACCTGAAGAACGCCGCGGACGGCGCGGTATTGTTTGCTTCAGCAAAGCTGCCCATCGAAACGTTGGCAGGACTGAAAGCCTCGTTCAGCGGCGGACTGCGCGCGGAACACTTATACCTGACGGATGATGACGAAACCGCGCTCGCCAGCGTGAGGTTGGCTGAGGAACTGCACGGCCCCTTTGAAGCGAAATTGAACGCCCTGAAAAATGTGGACGTCGCCCTGCTGCTCGGATGCGATCTGGAGCACGACCAACAGGTAGCGGGCTTCTTCCTGAAGCGCCAGGTTCTGGATAACAGCCGGATTATTACCATCTCTAGGCAGGATAAACCCCTGATTAAACGTGCAGCGCTCAAAATCCAGCAGAAAAAAGGCAGCTCTTTCGACCTGGTCACTGGTTTGGTCTCCGGATGGCATGCCATCCTGCATGAAGGGGATAAATTGGCAGAAGAAAACCTCGCGCATCTGGAAGAAAAGACCGGCATCAAACCCGCCAAAATCCGTGAGGCAGCGGCCATGCTCAAGGAAGCTCAAAACCCGGTTGTGGTTATCGGGAATGAATTTGTGTCGCTGGAGCATTACGACGCGCTGGTTCGTCTGGTCTTGTTCTGTAAACAGAACGAATTCCCCGTGATGATAATCAAACGCCACGCGAACAGCCTGGCCGCCGCGCAGCTGGGTTACAAACCCGCCGCGGGGAGCCAACCGGCAAAGGCAGCCTTCATCGCCCTGGGTGATGAAGAGCCGAGCGCCGCGCTTTTGGAGCAGTGCGCGCAGATTCCATTCCTTGTGGTATCCGCGTCCCACCGCTCCGCCCTGACGGATAAAGCCAATGTGCTTTTGGCTTCCGCCGCGTGGTCAGAAGAAGGGGGGAATTTCCTCAGCACTGAAGGGCGTTTGCAAACCAGGGTTGCCGCTTTGGACGCGCCGGAAGGCGTCCGGTCTACCAAGGCTGTGGCCGACGCGCTCGCCGCCGCGCTGGGTGTCTCGGGAAAACTGGATTGGATGAGCCTGCTCAAGCAGCAGCCCAGCCCGGTTGAATTGGAAGATTAGTTTAGTGTACATTGAGATGATTGAGAGGTATTGAAAATGGCAAAACCCAAAGTAGCATCAGACTGGCTGGCTGGATGTGCCGGTTGCCATATGTCTTTTCTTGACATTGACGAACGCATCGTGGCGCTTACCGAATTGGTTGACCTTCGCGCGACACCCATCACGGACTTAAAGGAACCGGATGAATCCGGCGTTGATGTGGGTATCCTGGAAGGCGGCATCAGCAACACCTACAACGAAGAGGTCGCGCGAAAAATGCGTGCCCGCTGCAAAATCCTGGTTGCCCTTGGCGACTGCGCGGTGTTTGGCGGCGTGCCCGCGATGCGCAATTTTGAGGGTGCGGAAGCCGCCCTCAAACGCGCTTATATCGAAACGGAAAGCACGGATGAAAGCGGGAAAATCCCGGATGATCCGGAGCTTTCCACCCCGGTGCACGTTCGTCCGGTCAGCGATGTCGTCAAGGTCGATGTCTTCCTTCCTGGCTGCGCCCCCAGCGCTGATGCGATTTTCCATATACTCTCAGAGCTCGCCCAGGGTAGAATCCCCGAAGTTACCGGCGAGTATAACGACTGGCATTAGGAGGCCGAATGGTTGCCCAAAAAATCACGATTGAACCTGTAACCCGCATCGAAGGTCACGCCAAAGTCACCATTCATATGAAGGATGACGGCACGGTGGAACATGCGTATTTCCACGTGAACGAATTTCGCGGTTTCGAGAAGTTCTGTGAAGGCCGCCTGGTTCAGGAAATGCAGCAGATTACCCCGCGTATTTGCGGTATTTGCCCGGTAAGCCACCACCTGGCTGCCGCCAAAGCCGGCGATGTGGTGCTTGGCTGCCCGCCTCCTCGTCCAGCTACCCTGCTGAGAGAACTCATGCACATGGGCCAGGTCATCCAAAGCCACGGCATGCACTTCTTTGAACTGGCAGGTCCGGACCTGATCCTGGGTTTTGACCACGACCCAGCCACGCGCAACGTTGTCGGCCTGATTCAAGCCGACCCGCAGCTCACGCTCAAGGCAGTCCGCCTCCGCAAATTTGGTCAGGCGATTATCTCCGAGCTTGGCGAGCGCAGCATCCACCCGAATTTCGCTATTCCCGGCGGCGTAAACCGTCAATTCGCCCAGGCCGGCCGCGAGCGCCTTTTGGCTCAGGTGGATGAACAAATCGAAACCATCAAAGTCGGCATCCAGATTATGCGCGGTTGGATTGACGCTCATCAGACCGAGATTAATGAATTCGCGGTCTTCCCAACCGGTTACCTGGGTCTCGTCACCCCACAAAACAGCCTGGAACTGTACGACGGGGATATCCGCCTGACCAGCCAGGAAGGCATTGAGTTGGAAAAGTTTGACCCGCAGGATTACCTGGATTACATCGCCGAGCACGTGGAAGCCTGGTCTTACCTCAAATTCCCCTACTACAAAAAGCTGGGCTATCCTGGCGGCGTCTACCGCGTCGGTCCGCTTGGGCGGCTGAATAACTCCGACCAGATTGACACACCCCTGGCGAATGAGGAATTTAAACGCTTCAAAGCCCTGAACGGCGGGAAGCCGGTTGAGAACACCCTGCACTACCATTATGCCCGCCTGATTGAAACGATGTTCGCCGCGGAGCGCGCGCGCATCCTGCTTGAAGACCCGGATATTCTCAGCTCAGATATCCTCAATACCCGTCAGCAGCCGCGGGAGCAGGGCGTTGGCATTATCGAAGCCCCGCGCGGCACCTTGTTCCACCACTACTGGATTAACGAGCATGGACAGCTGACCAAAGTCAACCTGATTGTCGCCACTGGCAACAACAACTATGCCATGAGCCGGGCGGTGGACGAAGTTGCCAAACGCTATGTCCACGGTCCGGAAATAACCGAAGGCATGCTTAACCGGGTTGAGCACGCCATCCGGGCGCATGACCCCTGCCTTTCCTGCTCCACGCACGCGGTCGGCAGTATGCCGATGGAAGTGAGCGTGGTCAACATGCGGGGTGAGCTCGTGCAAGTCATCCGGCGCTAAACACGGATCCGAAAAACTACCTCCCCTTCTTTGGTATCATAGAAGGGGAGGTTTTTCTGCCGATGAATACAACTCAGAAGACCTTGATAATCGCTTATGGAAACCGCGACAGACAGGATGACGGCGCGGGCTGGCACATCCTGGCGGATTGCGCCGCCAGCTTCAATCTCACCGCCCCGGAATTCCCCGGGGATTGGGTGGAAGTTCCGGACGCTTCGCTCCGCCTGTGGTATCTCTATCAGCTCATGCCGGAGCTCTCCGAAGACCTGATCGCGTATCAGCGCGTGATTTTTATCGACGCGCACAACTCTCCCGAACTGCCCGGGTTGGTCTTTGAAAAGACAGAAGCCGCCTGGGTACACTCAGCTTTCACGCACCACATGTCCATCGGGGAGCTGCTCTCCATCACCAGGTCGCTCTTTGGGGTTTGCCCGGAGGCCTGGCTGCTTTCGGTGCGGGGTTACGCGTTTGAGTTTTCCCGGAAGCTCTCCGCGCAAACCGAAGAACTTACCAAAAACGCCGCGCGCCTGCTGCAAGCTTTTTTGCGCGGCGAATACCCAGCCTGCGCTGATTCTCAGGAAGGAGCCGCGCATAATGACTGAACCTTATCAGGAAAAGAAAATCTGGCAGTACGCGCTCGCGACCGGAAAAATTGAAGCCGCGAGCAAACCCATCGTAAGCGAACATGCCGCGGCGCTTTCCGTCAACGGGCAGCACTGGCTCACTTTTATTTGCTCCCCCACCGACCTCAAAGCGCTGGCGCTCGGCTTTCTTTACGGTGAAAATGTTATCAAAAACCTGGAGGAAGTCAGTTCCATCCATCTGGAAGACGGCGGAAAACAAATGATGGTCAGCCTGACCCATCCAGCCGAAAAGCCCACCCACTTTCACCGCACGTCCACCGGCTACAGTCTGGATTCCGGGGGCAGCCTGCCGCGTATTTCATCCGACTTCCGCGTCTGCGCGGGCGATATGTTGGGGCTCTACCGTCAGTTTATGGACCAACAGCAGCTGCATGACAAGGTCGGAGGCTTTCACAGCGCTGGTCTGAGCGACGGCGTTCGCGTTCCTATCATGGTGGAAGACCTGGGCAGGCATAACTGCGTGGATAAACTCACCGGCCTGTTCCTGCTGCAAAACCGTCCGTTCACGCCGAATCTGCTGCTGCTCAGCGGCAGGATTAGCTCGGAAATGGTGTTTAAGACGTTTGCGCTGGGCATACCGATGATTGCCTCTCGCACGTCTCCCACCGCGCTGGCAGTTGATGCCGCCTGGGAAGCTGGCATCACCCTGGTTGGCTACCTGCGCGGCTCGCAATTTGACATCTATTCACACCCCGAGCGCCTGCTGCCCTGAAGACGGAAAGCCTGAACGGCGGAACCCGCGGGCGTAAGGCCTGGGTTATAATGGCGGATATGCACGAGCTCGCTGTGACGGAAAGCATCCTCGAAATTGCCAATCAAGCCGCCGCAGAGAACGGCGCCAGTCGGGTGACGGATATCTACCTGACAATTGGGCAGCTTTCTTCAGTTGTGGATGATTCCGTCCAGTTTTACTGGGACCATATCAGTCAGGGAACCCCGAGCGAAGGCGCCATCCTGCATTTCCAGCGCGTGCCAGCCAGGCTGCGCTGCAAAGCCTGCGGGAATGAATATGAACTCAACGAAGAACTGATGCCCTGCCCTGCCTGCGGAAGCATCGCGCTCGAAATAATGAGCGGTGAAGAACTGCTTGTTAACCACATTGATATTCTGAAAGAGGAAGAATGACCGACCGTATTGAAATTGTCCGCAGAATTATGGATTCCAACCAGCGCGTCGCGGCGGCGAACCGCGCGCTGCTCGATGAAAACGGCGTCTATGGGATTAATGTCATGGCATCCCCCGGCGCGGGGAAAACCAGCGTCATTATGGAAACCCTCCGCCGCCTGCCCTCAAACGTCCAAACCGGCGTGATAGAGGGCGACACGGCGCCAGTCACGATTGACGCGGATAAGATTGCTGCGCTCGGCTTTCCGGCTGTGCAAATCAACACTGGCGGCGACTGCCATTTGGACGCTGTTATGGTGGAGATGGCGCTCAAGAAGCTCGCGCTGGACGAACTGAATCTCATCATCGTCGAAAATGTCGGCAACCTGATTTGCCCTGCCAGCTTTGAGCTTGGAACCCATGCCAATATTGTGATTGCCTCCATTCCAGAAGGAGACGACAAACCATACAAGTATCCCAATATTTACCGCGGATTGGACGTCCTGATTCTCAACAAGACCGACTTGCTGCCCTACATTGACTTCCGCATGGATTACTTCAAGCAAGGAATCGAGATGCTCAATCCGGGTCTCAAGATATTCCTGGTTTCGTGTAAGACCGGTGAAGGCTTTGACGCCTGGATTGACTGGCTTACCGCGACCCTTCCCAAAAAGGCCTGACCAAAGACTTGTGAAGCTCCAAAACTGGCGTTTTCATATCACCGGCATTGTGCAGGGTGTTGGCTTTCGCCCCACTGTGTATCTCCTGGCACGAGAGCACCATCTTGGCGGCTGGGTTAACAATACCGCGCAAGGCGTGGAAATTGAAATCCACGGCGCGGAGAAAGACTGCGCGGCATTCACCCACAGCCTGAAAAACAACCCGCCTGCCCTCGCGAAAGTGGACAGTTTTGAAGTTTTTCCGGCGCCGCTGCGCGTTTACACGGAGTTCACTATCCGGGACAGTGAAAATCGCGCTGAAGACTTCTTGCCCGTCTCGCCGGATATGGCCATTTGCCCGGATTGTCAGAGAGAGCTTTTTAACCCCGCAGACCGCCGCTACCGCTACCCGTTCATCAACTGCACCCACTGCGGACCGCGCTTCAGCATCCTGCGGGACATCCCCTACGACCGCCCCAATACCAGCATGGCCGGCTTTCCGCTCTGCCCCGACTGCGCGGCGGAATATCACGATCCGGGCAACCGCCGCTTTCACGCCCAGCCCGTCGCCTGCCCGGTTTGCGGCCCCCAGGTTTGGTATGAAGAAAACGAACTGCGCCTTTATGAGGGCGCCCAGGCGCTGCAGGCAGCGCGGTCAGCGCTCCGGGAAGGAAAAATCCTCGCCGTGAAAGGGCTGGGCGGCTTTCACCTGGCGTGCGACGCTCACAACGCGCTGGCTGTTCAAACCCTACGCGAAAGGAAACACCGCACCGGCAAACCTTTCGCCCTGATGGCATTCTCGCCGGAAATTGTCAGACGCTACGCGCGGCTTTCCCCTGAGGAGCTGAGGCTGCTCAGTTCTCCGCAGGCGCCAATCGTTTTAGCCGAAACCACGCATGCTGGTAAGAAACTGGCAAAAATCACAGCGCCAGACCAGACCCGGCTGGGTTTTATGCTGGCATACACGCCCCTGCATTTGCTGCTGCTGGAGCCCGAAGCGGGTTTCCCGGAAGCGCTCGTTATGACCAGCGGAAATCTTAGCGAAGAACCGCTGGCTTACCGGGACGATGAAGCCCGCCAAAGGCTTTCGTCCCTGGCTGACGCTTTTTTGATGCACAACCGCCCGATTTATATGCGCGTGGATGATTCCGTGGTAACCGTTCTTCGGGAACAGCCCTACCTGATCCGCCGCGCGCGCGGCTACGCGCCGGGTCAGCTGCGTATTCCGAAAACCGCGCTGCCCATATTGGGCACAGGCACCCAACTGAAAAACACCTTCTGCCTGGCAAGAGACCGCTACGCTTTCGTCAGCCACTTTATTGGCGACCTTGAAAACCAGGAAACGCTCGATTCGTTTGAACAAGCCGTCGCGCACTACGAAAAGTTGTTCCGAATTCATCCGCGCGCGCTTGCCTGCGACATGCACCCGGATTACCTGGCCACCCGTTACGCGCGGGCGCGCAGCCAAAGGGAAAGCCTGCCGCTCATCGCCGTCCAACATCATCACGCGCACCTGGCAGCCTGCCTGGCGGAAAACGCCTGGGAAAGCAGCGCGCCAGCTATCGGTCTCATCTTCGACGGCACCGGCTACGGCACGGACGGCAGTATTTGGGGCGGTGAGGTTCTGGTCGGCGGATATCAGGGCTTCGAACGGCGCTTTCACCTGCTGCCTGTGCCTTTGCCTGGCGGGGATTTGGCAGTGCGCAAGCCCGCCCGCACTGCGCTCAGCTGGCTGGCCGCGGCAGATATTCCCGCGGAGGAACACCAGCTCCCGCCATTTCAGGCGCTCAGCAAACAGGAGCGCGATGCCGTCACGGCGCAGCTCCAGAGCCGCATCAACGCGCCCGAAACAAGCAGCATGGGCAGGCTTTTCGACGCGGTCGCCTCGATATTGGGGCTTTGCCACGAAATCAGCTATGAAGCCCAGGCCGCGATTGCCCTGGAAAGCGCCGCCGACCCGGACGAAAAAGGCGCCTATGCCATCCTCTTGCGGGACAACATCCTGGACCCCAGGGACATGCTGCGTGAGTTGACCGCCGACTTGCGCCGTGGGGTAAGCGTTCCGCGGGTTGCCGCCCGTTTCCACAACAGCATCATCCAGCTTTCCGTTCAAGTTTGCCGGTCCATTCGCGAGGAAAGCGGGCTGCGCCACGTGGCAATTTCTGGCGGAGTGTGGCAGAATATGAGATTAATGCGCGCGATATTGCCCGCGTTGGAAGCGGAAAATTTCATCCCGCTGTATCACCGTGCTTTGCCGACCAACGACGCCTGTGTTTCGCTCGGGCAGGTCATGGTTGCCTTGCAGGCGCTGCCTGAAAATTAGCTGAGGAATACGTTTATGTGCTTGGGAATACCAGGAAAAATTATTCGTTTATATGATTTGGACGGAACCGCGATGGCGAACGTCGATTTTGGCGGCGTCCAACAGGAGGTTTGCGTGGCAGCTGTGCCCGGGGTGCAATTGGGGCAGTATGTTATCGTGCATGCCGGTTTCGCGCTGAACATGCTTTCAGAAGAAGAAGCTCAGGAAACAATGCGCCTGCTTAAGGAAATCGCCGAATTCAATCAGGCTGAAGAAAAAGGTGAAAGCGCGATATGAGCCTTTCGAGCTCCGAATTATTTCGCAGCGCGGAGCTGACCCGGCTGCTGGCCGGGGAAATCCGCCAGGCAGTCACCCGCCCATGGAACATCATGGAAATCTGCGGCGGGCAGACCCACGCGATTTTGCAGTACGGACTGGACCAACTTTTGCCGCCAGAAATCACTTTGATTCACGGGCCAGGCTGCCCGGTTTGCGTCACCTCACTGGAAGCGATTGAAAACGCGCTCCAGATTGCTCATCTGCCTGAGGTCATTTTCACCTCGTTTGGAGATATGCTGCGCGTTCCCGGCGCAAAAGCCAACCTCTTCAGCGCCCGGGCCGAAGGCGCGGATGTGCGCGTGGTTTATTCCCCGTTGGACGCGGTGAAGCTGGCGAGGGAAAACCCGCAAAAACAAGTGGTTTTTTTCGCGATTGGCTTTGAGACCACTGTGCCGTCCATCGCGGCGAGTGTGCTGCACGCTGAACGCAACCAAATCACCAATTTCAGCATCCTGCCCGCAAACGTGCTCGTCCCGCCAGCCATGCACGCCATCCTGCAGAGCCCGGACAATCGGGTGAACGCTTTCCTGGCGGCAGGGCACGTCTGCGCGGTGATGGGGTATTGGGAATACGAAGCGATTGCGGCGCGTTACCGCGCGCCCATCGTTGTGACGGGCTTCGAACCGGTGGACTTGCTGCGCGGCATCCTGATGACCGTGCGGCAGTTGGAAAGCGGACGCTTTGTGGTGGAAAACGCCTATAGTCGGGCAGTTACCCGCGAAGGCAACCTTGCCGCGCAGGAAATGATAAAACAGGTTTTCGAGCCGGTCGACCGGCAGTGGCGCGGCATCGGCATCATTCCTCTTTCTGGTTTGGGGTTGCGCCCCCGCTATGCCGATTTCAACGCGCTCCAGCGGTTTCCGCTAACCCGACAATCCCCGATGGAATCGCCGTTGTGCATTGCCGGGCAGGTTTTACGCGGAAACGCGACCCCACACGATTGCCCTGCCTTCGGGCGCGAATGCACGCCTGCCTCACCGCTGGGCGCGCCGATGGTCTCTTCGGAAGGCGCTTGCTCGGCATACTACCGCTACCAGCGGGTGAAAGCATGACAGAGCACACCTACCCGAACCTGCAAGGACCGGTTTGCCCGCTCCCACTCCAACCCGGCCCCCAGATTGTCATCGGGCACGGCAGCGGCGGCGGGATGACGCACGACCTGATTGTGAATGTCTTTCAGAAGTATCTGGGCAACGCGATTCTTAACGCCGGCAACGACAGCGCGCGCCTGAACGGCGGGCTGGCCGCTCCGCCTGGTTTTCAACTGGTCATCTCGACAGACGCGCATGTGGTCTTTCCGCTGTTCTTTCCGGGCGGTGATATTGGCAGGCTTTCCGTCTGCGGCACCGTGAACGACGTCGCCATGCTCGGCGCTGAACCCAGGTACCTGACCGCCAGCTTCATCCTGGAGGAAGGCTTTTCAATCGGGGAACTGGAGAGCGTTCTGGCTTCCATGCGCGAGGCTTGCGCCGAGGCGGGCGTGAGTATCATCGCCGCGGACACCAAGGTAACCGAGAAGGGCAAGTCGGATAAGCTGTTCATCAGCACCACCGGCATCGGTTGGGCGCCAAACGACCGCGCGGTCAGCGGCAACCAGGCTCAACCGGGCGACGCTGTGCTCATCTCCGGGCCTCTGGGCAATCACGGTATCGCGGTACTGCAGGCGCGCGGCAACCTTGGCTTTCAGTCGGACGTCCGGTCGGATACTGCCCCGCTTAACCACCTGACGCAGGGGCTTTGCGCGGCTTTTCCGGACGTGCACGTGCTGCGCGACCCAACCCGCGGTGGGTTGGCAACCACCCTGGTCGAAATTGCCGCGCAGTCAGGCGTGACCATCCAGCTGGATGAAAAAGAGATTCCCATCGACACGCCGGTGCGTTCAGCTTGCGATTTGCTCGGGCTGGACCCGCTCTACCTGGCAAACGAGGGAAAAGTCATCGTTATTTTGCCGGAAGAAACAGCGGAAGCCGCGCTCCAATATATGCGCGGGCAAAAATACGGCGAGGTAGCGCGGCGCATCGGCACAGTCGTTTCCCGTTCCAGCGGGCAGCTGCTGCTGCGCACGGCGCTTGGCACAACCCGCGTATTGGATATGCTCGCCGGCGAAATGCTGCCGAGAATTTGCTGAGATACCGTTGGCAGTTATTTTGATTTATTCTGAGCATTTGCCGCGTATATTGAAACGCGCGGCGCGAAAAACCAGCCCGAATACTCGGCTTACTCTCAAAGCGGCTGTTTGCCAGGGCGTAAGCTCATTTCTTGACAAACAGACTGCGATTTGTATACTTGACTCGTTAACCTCATACCAAAGGCGGATGAAATGAAAATTGATTTTCAGGAAACTACCAACGATTTGCTCAAGCGCATAGATATCCACAGCCAATTTGGCGCGCGGGATATTGACAGCTGGATGCTGAACGTTTTACAACTCCAAAAAGACATAAAAATCCTGGACGTCGGCTGCGGCGCGGGCAAACAGTGCTTCTCCTTCTACCAACACCTGGATGGGCAGGTGGAAATTACCGGCACGGACGTTTCAGAATCACTCCTCGCGCAAGCCGCGCAAGAAAACGAAAAACGCGGCGCGGATGTGAAGTTCCAGCTGCTGGATTTCAACCAGCCTTTTGCCCTTCCCAGCGACACCTTTGACCTGATTTCCGCGTGTTTCGCGATTTACTACGCGCAAGATATCCCTTTCACCCTTGCCGAAATGCACCGGGTTCTTAAACCCGGCGGCCGTCTCTTCACAACCGGCCCAATGCCGACCAACAAAGCGGTCTTTTACGATATCATCAAAGAAGCCACCGGAAAGCCCATCCCTCCCATGCCCGGCAGCTCACGCTACGCCTCCGAAATTTACGGCACGATGGAAAAGCTCTTCTCCAAAGTGGAACAGCACATCTTTGAAAACCCGCTGACCTTTACGGACGCGGAGCCCTTCATGGTTTACACCCGGGCGTCTATGTCGGAAGACCGCCGGCTTTGGAATTCGCTCTTCATCACCCACGATGACTTTGAAATCGTCATGGACCAGATTGAAAAAGTCGCCAAAGCGCGCATCGCGAAGGACGGCAGCCTGGTGATGACCAAAGTCGTCGGCGGATTCATTGCCACGAAATGAGCGCCCGATGAGCAACATGACCTTTTTTGGTAAATCCGTCCTGTTTATGGGCGCTCACCCTGATGACATTGAGTTGGGCTGCGGCGCGCTCCTGGCGGATATCGTCGGACGAACTGAGCTCTATTGCATGACTTTTTCGGATAACAAGAAAAACCCGGACCTGCAGCATCTGCTGGACGAGCACTACGTCAGCATGCGCACGCTCGGGCTGCGCGACGACCAAATTGAGGTAGGCAGCTTTGAAACCCGCCGCTTTCCGGACTTCCGGCAGGAAATCCTGGAAAAGATGCTTCAACTTAAGCGCAAACTAAAACCCCAGATTGTCTTCGTGCACACCGCTCAGGATATCCATCAGGACCATGTCACCCTGACGCAAGAAGCCCTGCGCGCGTTCAGGGGCACCACGGTCCTCGGGTACGACGTCTTGCGCAGCAGTTATGGTTTCTTCCCGCATTTTCTGGTGGAAGTTTCAGAAGCGGGCGTCAATAAGAAAATAGAGGCGCTCTCCAAATACACCACTTATGCGGAACGCTATTACTTCTCCGAAGACGTGCTGCGCTCCACTGCCATCCGGCACGGCGCGCTGGCGGAGCGCCCTTACGCGGAAGGTTTTGATATTATCCGGATTGTCGGGGAGTTCGAAGCCCCGGCGTAGTTTGTAGGATTAAAGCAGATTAATATCTGGTATCCCGGAGGTTCTGGATTTCGGTTGAATCGGACGAACATTAGCTGAATCAAACGGGAACCAAAGAATCTGGTCCGGCACCATCCAGCCGTCGGTCAGATATATATTCGTGCGGAACTGGACAGCCACGTTTTTATCATCCACCTGCACAACAGTTCCCCGAAGCCAGCCTCTAACGCGCTGGCCATTTTTTTCGTGGTCGCAATTGACTTCAACTTTATCGCCTACTTCATAGGTAATTTCAGGTTCTGGAGAACGCATAAACTTACCGGTCGTCATAGTTCCTCCAATTTTCATCTTTTCACGGCGTAACTGCCAATGTGAACCTGGCATTTAACACTTTTTTCAACTCCGCCCGCAGGCTCTCAACTGGCACCTGTTCAATGACCTCTCCAAAGAAGCCTTCTATGACCAGCTGTTCCGCCTCAGCGCGGGGAATCCCGCGGGTTTGCAGATAAAACAGTTCATCCTCATCCAGCCTGCCAATGGTCGCGCCGTGCGAACAGCGCACATCGTCCGCCAGGATTTCCAGGCCCGGGAGAGCGTTCATTTCAGCAGCTTCGCTTAGCATCAGGTTGCGGTTGGTTTGATAGCCATCGGTCTGCATTGCCTCAGGCGCCACATAAATCATCCCTTCCCAAATGGTTCGCGCGCTGCCAGCTGCCGCGCCTTTGTAGAGCAGGTCGCTGGTGGTATGCGCCGCCAGATGGTCTTGCTGGGTATCCAAATCAAAAACCTGCTGCCCGCTGGCAAAGAACAGCCCGTGCATTTTTGTTTCCGCACCGGCGCCCCTCAAAGAAGCCTCGATAAAATTCTTGCTCAGGTTGGCGCCCAAGGCTCCATACACCCAGTGCAAGCGCGCGTTGCCCTCCAACGCCGCGCGTTCGTGGGTGATGTTCCACACGTCGGGGGTAAATTGCTGCAGTTCTACCAGGGTAAGCTCAGCGCCGGCTTCCAGCTTCACCTCAAGCACGCCCAGGTGCAGCCGGTTCTTTGCGGAGCCCTTTGCCGATGATGACCTGTAATCCAAAACCAGCACAGCTGAAGCGCCGGCTTCGAGGTGGATTAAGCTGTGCGAAAATGCGGCGCTGCCGGACGTTCCCGCGTCCAGGCGCGCGTAAAGCGGCTGTTCCGCGCGCAAAGACCGCGGCACCCGCAGCACGAGCCCATATTCTGCCAGCCCAAGAGCAGCCGCCGCGAATTTGCCGTCTGTGGGCGGAACAATTTTTCCGGAGTATTGGGCAATGAAATCAGGGTTTTTTTTCTCCGCTTCGTTGTAATCGCAAAGCACCAGGCCAGATTGTGCCAACTTTGGGTCCAGCGCCAGATGACTGCCAGACGGGCTGCTGTATAAGCAGCCGGCATAAACGGCGGCCTTTTTGGCTGGGATTCTGTCGCTATCCGCATCCGTTCGCCGCTCCGCCGTAAACAGGTTCAGCGGTGTTTGAAGAAGCGCGTCCAGGCTAATCCGCCGCCAGGCTTCGTCTTTTTTATCCGGGAAAGGCAGGTTCTGGGCCTGCTGCCAGGCATTTGTCCGAAATTCATGCGCTTTCGGGGAAGACTGCAAGGCAAGCCTTTCGATAAGTTCGGAAGGCAGTTCCGGAGTGTTGTGGTTGAGTAAAGCGCGCAAATTGTTTCGCATCTTCCGCCTACCCCACCGAGCCAGTCATCTGCAGTTGAATCAGTTTGTTCATTTCCACCGCGTATTCCATTGGCAGTTCTTTCACCAGCGGCTCGATAAAGCCCGAAACAACCATGGTGGTCGCCTCCTCATCCGAGAGCCCGCGGCTGTTCAGATAAAAAAGCTGCTCTTCGCCAATTTTGCTAACGGTGGCTTCATGCCCAATTTGCACATCCCTGGCTTTAATATCCATCGTCGGGTAGGTGTCGGAGCGCGAGTTATGGTCCAGCAGTAACGCGTCGCAGACCACATTCGAACGCGATTTTTCTGCCGCGGAAGCGACCCGTACCAAACCGCGGTAAGACGAGCGCCCATTCCCTCTGGAAATAGATTTGGAGGTGATTTTGCTGCTGGTGTTGGGCGCGAAGTGTATCATTTTCGCCCCGGCATCCTGATGCTGACCCGGGCCGGCAAAAGCTACCGAAAGAACCTCTCCATGCGCGCCGGGACCTTTCAGGAAACAAGCCGGGTATTTCATGGTCACCTTGGAGCCCAAATTCGCGTCAACCCATTCCATCGTGCCGTCCGCTTCCACCGACGCGCGCTGCGTCACCAGATTGTAGACGTTTGTGGACCAGTTTTGAATGGTGGTATAGCGCACGCGCGCGCCTTTTTTTACGATGATTTCAATCACGCCGCTGTGAAAAGATTCGGTCAGATAAAGCGGCGCGGTGCAGCCTTCCACGTAATGCACCTGCGCGCCCTCATCGGCGATGATGAGCGAGCGTTCAAACTGCCCGATATTCGCCATGTTCAAACGGAAGTATGCCTGCAATGGCAAATCAACGCGCACCCCTTTGGGCACATACACAAAAGACCCCCCAGACCAGACGGCGCTATTCAGTGCGGCGAAAGTATTGTCGGCGTAAGGCACCACACTGGCAAAATGTTCCCTGAAAAGGTCAGGATATTGTTTGAGCCCGTTTTCAATGCTCAGGAAAATAACACCTTGCTTTTCCAGATTTTCCTGGATGTTGTGATAGACCATTTCCGAATCGTACTGCGCGCCGACGCCTGCCAGATACTTTTGTTCCGCTTCGGGCAGACCGAGGCGGTCAAAAGTCTTCTTAATATTTTCAGGCACGTCATCCCAGGATTTCTGGTCAATTTGTTTCGGGCGGGCGTAGTAAATGATTTCATTCAGGTTCAGCCCGCTCAAATCCGCGCCCCAGGTGGGAATTGGGCGTTTGCGGTAGTGCTGATAAGCCTTCAAGCGAAAATCCAGCATCCATTCGGGTTCTTCTTTATAGGCGGAAATCTGCCGCACGACGTTCTCATCCAGACCCTTTTGGCTGGAAAACTCAGAATCGTCTGGATAACTGAATCCATATTTATCAGCGCTGCCAATGGAATTGAGAAAATCCTGATGATTATCTGCCATACCGAATTCCGCGCTTATTCCTGGGCGCTGTCTGAAAGAACGCCGTACTTTTCCCGGATCCAATCATAGCCCTGTTCTTCAAGGCGCAGCGCCAGCCCAGCCTTACCGGATTCGACAATCCGCCCTCCGTACATAATATGGACAAAGTCCGGATTGATATAATTCAGCATGCGCTGATAATGCGTGATGACCAACACCCCAATATGCCCCTGCGCCAGGGTGTTCACACCCTCAGAAACAATGCGCAGCGCGTCAATATCCAAACCAGAGTCGGTTTCGTCCAGAATCGCGAAGCGGGGTTCCAACATAGCCATCTGCAAAATTTCGGCGCGTTTTTTCTCGCCCCCGGAAAAGCCTTCGTTCAGGTAGCGCCCCGCGAATTGGTAATCCATTTTGAGCAAGTCCATCTTGGATTTGAGCAGCTGACGAAACTTAACCACTGAGATACCCTTGTCTTCAGGGTTCAGCGCCTTGTTTCGGGCGTTCACCGCTACGCGCAAAAAATTCGCGAGAGACACGCCAGGAATGGAAACCGGATATTGGAAGGCGAGGAAGATCCCCTTATGTGCCCGCTCGTCAGACGAAAGCCCGAGGATGCTTTCTCCGTTAACCAACACATCCCCGCCAGAAATCTCATAGCGCGGGTGCCCCATAATCGCGTAAGCCAGCGTGGATTTACCTGTTCCATTTGGGCCCATCAAAGCATGAATTTCGCCCTGTCGGATAGTCAGACTGAAATCCCGGATGATTTCCTTATCGTTTACGCGAACATACAGGTTTTTGATTTCCAGCTCTGCCATTATACCTTCCATATTAAACAAACTTGCAATTTCTGGGCGATTATATCACCTCTAACCTGAAAAGTCAATTTATATATAATTACTTAAGTTTATTAACATTATTCAGTGCTCTTCCGTTTTAGGTTATTTTATGTATAATATGCAAGTTCATGGGGTTTTCCTGTGATTTTGATGACCGCGGCCACAGCCGATTTGGCTTGCGCGGAATAACAGCCAGATGAGGAGAATATTATGGCAGAAGAAAAGAAGAACATTTTCAAGAAAATTGGTGATGCTTTGAGCAACCGCGACGAAAAAGAAGCCGCTGCCAAAGCCGCCGCCGAAGCAGCCGCCAAAGCTGCCGAAGCCGCTGCTGAAGCAAAAGCCAAAATGGAAGAGATAGCCAAAGCCAAAGCCGAAGCCGAAGCCAAGAAGCAAGACCTGCTCGAAGCACAGGCACGCTACGCCCGCGAAGCTGAAGCTCGCAAAGCCGAACTAGAAGCACGCAAAGCCGCTGAAGAAGAAGCCAAGAAAAAAGCGATCATCGCGACCCACGTTGTCAAATCCGGCGAAACCCTCAGCCACATCGCCCTGCAGTATTACAAACATGCCACACCCCCTTATTACAAACTGATTTACGAATTCAATAAGGATGTCATCGGCGACAATATCAACATCATCATCCCCGGGCAGGAACTGCGCATCCCCGTTCTTCCTGAAGAACTTAAGTAGGAAGCACGCGAATATGGCACAGGCGCTAACACTCCCCTCAATTTTGAAGGCGGTCAGTAAAACGCTCAGCGAAAATGAGGCAGCCCTCAACGAAGCAGACACCTACAATCACAACCACGGCACGAACATTGCGGCAGCCTTTACGTCAGCCTCCAAAGCGGTTGCCAGGAAGAAAGACCTTCCGGTTGCGGAACAACTTGCCTTTGCCAGCGAGGTGATGCAGGGCTCCAGCAGCGGTTCTGCGAAAATTTACGCGCAAGGGCTCGCCACCGCCGCCCAGCAATTTCAGGGCAAGCAGCTGAATGAAAACACAATTGGTTTGCTGATTAACTCTATGATGGGGATGCAAGAGCCCGCTCAGGCAAGCAGCGGCGCCGCGAACGCGAATTTACTCGGCAGCCTGCTCGGCGGCCTCACCGGCGCGCAAAGCCAACCATCCCAACCCTCGGGCGGGGATTTACTCGGCAGCCTGCTCGGCAGCCTCTCCGGCGCGCAAAGCCAACCCTCCCAGCCCTCGGGCGGGGATTTACTCGGCAGCCTGCTTGGCAGCCTCACCGCCGCGCAAAGCCAACCCTCCCAACCTTCGGGCGGGGATTTACTCGGCAGCCTGCTTGGCGGTCAATCCAGCTCTGGCAGCGGCCTTGATGTCACAGACCTGCTCTCTGCCGGTTTGGCTTATTATGCCGCGACGCAGCAAGGCTCGTCCCCATTGGAAGCGATAATGCAAGCGCTCAGCTCTTCCAGCCCGTTGGGGAAACGCGAGGACCAAAAGCAATCCGGCGCGATGGTGATTAACACCATCCTGAACATGCTGAAGAAAAGCAAGAAGTAAGCCGGACTTTGCCCAAACTGATTAAAAAACCGCCCGAACGGGCGGTTTTTTGAATTTGCTTGGCTTCCAACTCTCTGAAGAGAGGGTTATGCCGGGGATATTTAGTAGTGGATAGCCCGCGGCAGGTCCTTAGCCTGTTCAATCCAATCCTTAATTGCATTTAATGTTGGAACCCGGCGAACCAATTTCTTTTCCGCGTTCACTTCAAGGATTTTTGCCAGCAAATTTTCGGGGTTGCGCTGGGCAAGTTCTACCACCGTATCCACACCCGATGCTTCCAACAGGTCGGAATATTCCTCTGCCACACCCTTGATGCGGAACAAATCGGCTCGGTTGACCCATTCGAGAATCAGCCTCTTGTCAATGCCAGCTTTTTCGGCGATGCTCTCACGACCGGCAGGGGTCGCACCGAGTTTAAGCAGGCTTTCCACACTCTTGACGCCAGCATTCTTCAGCTTTTCCGAATAGACTGGTCCGATACCTTCAATATCCAGTAACTTAGCCATGAATCATCTCCTTTAATTAAGTTATCAGTTTTGCAAATTATAACACAGTTGAATTAAAGTATAGTAGAATCTTGATAAATTAGTATAAAGAATATTAAGTATTTAATGCGAATTTGGGATTAATTGCTGCCAATAATAAAGGAGTGGGACGCATCGATGAGAAGCACACGTGATAAGATACTCGCTATCCTGCAAACAAAACGGAAAGCAACGATAAACGATCTCGCGAAAGAAGTCGGGATTAACGGCATATCTGTACGCCATCATATGATTAACCTCCAGGAAGAAGGCTTGATTTATGCCGAAGAAGAACGCCATGGGGTTGGGCGGCCGCGCTTCGTGTATAGGCTCACCGAGCAGGGTTTGGAAAAGTTTCCAAGCAATTACCAAAAATTCACCAGACACTTACTGGAAGAGCTCAAGAAAACTTTGACCAGCGAACAGTTGAGCACCTTGTTTGTCAATGTTGGGAAAAGTCAGGCTCAGCAATCCCTGCAGATAGAACACAACCTCCCGATTGAAGATAAATTGGAGCAGATAGCGGATCAGCTCTCCGCTGACGGGTATCGCATCACCTGGAAGAGGGACGGCGATACGATTCTCCTCTATTCAGAAAACTGTCCCTATCATAACCTGGGCATGGTACACCCTGAAATTTGCAAAGTGGATGAAACCATGTTTAGCAATGCCCTAAAGTGTGATGTAATCCACGCGCAGTGCATCTCGTTGGGAGACCCGCGCTGTGTCTACAAATTGGATTTGAAATGACCGACGATAGCTCAAACAACACCCCGCAATGGGATATTGACCGGACGCATCCCCAATTCCACAAAGCTCTCATTGCCAACCTGGCGTCCATTACAGACCCGGAACTGGGTTATACCATCCTGGAGCTTGGGCTTATTCGCAATATCAGCATAGAAAATGACACCGCCCGCGTCGTCATGATTCTCACAACCCCCTTTTGCCCATATGGACCAAGCATGCTCGAGTCTGCCCGGGCACAGGTAGAACAGGTTTTAGGAATGCCCACTGAGATTGAATATGGCCAGGAAGCCTGGGTGCCCGCGATGATGGATAAAGACCTGCTGGATGAGGATTGGGGTTTGCTGCCATAAACATCCGAAGGCAGCCGCCTGAGACGTAAATTGAACTTTCAAATCACAAAGATACTGTATAATTCATTCAACCGCAGGCTGGGACTGCCAGTGAGAATATCTGGACCCGTGCCAAGAAAAAACAATTAAGGAGAAACATGGATAAATACGAATGCATCGCTTGTGGGTACATCTATGACCCCGAAATTGGCGATCCCGAACATGGTATCGCCCCCGGAACCGCCTTTGAGGACCTGCCGGATGATTGGGTCTGCCCGGATTGCGGCGTCAGCAAAGACCAATTCGAAAAACTTGGATAACTAAATCCACTTCACTTAAAAAAGCCTTATTTTATAAGAATAAGGCTTTTTTGTTTTGCCGAGATTGACAGATTTGGGGGTATAATCAAACCACTATATTCGTTAGAAATGGAGGAAAACTATGGCAAGTGTAACGTACGATCATGTCTGGAAAAAATATGGCGATGTTGTAGCTGTGCAAGATCTCAATCTTGCAATCGAGGATAAAGAATTCCTCGTTCTTGTTGGTCCATCCGGCTGTGGAAAGACAACCGCATTGCGCTGTCTGGCTGGCTTGGAAGAAATCACTCAGGGTCAAGTAAAAATCGGGGATCAGGTCGTCAATGACGTCGCCCCGAAAGACCGTGATATTGCCATGGTTTTCCAAAGCTATGCGCTCTATCCGCACATGTCAGTGTACGATAATATGGCATTCGGTCTCAAGCTGCGTAAGATGCCCAAAGACGAAATTGATCGACGGGTGAAGGAATCCGCCAAAATCCTCGGCATTGAAGGTTTTCTCAAGCGCAAACCGAAGGAGCTTTCCGGCGGTCAGCGTCAGCGCGTGGCTGTCGGCCGCGCTATTGTGCGCGAACCAAAAGTCTTCCTGTTCGATGAGCCGCTCTCCAACCTTGACGCCAAACTGCGCGTCCAAACCCGCGCGGAGTTGAGCAAGCTGCACAAGAACCTGCAGACCACCTTTATCTATGTGACTCACGACCAAACCGAAGCGATGACCATGGCTAACCGCATCGCGGTGATGAGCAAAGCCAAACTCCAACAGCTGGACACCCCCCAGAACCTGTACGACCACCCCGCGAACCTGTTTGTAGCCGGCTTCATCGGCTCCCCCGCGATGAACTTCTTTAAGGGCAAACTCACCCAATCCGATGGTCATTATTTCGCCGATTTGGGTTCATTCAGTGTCAAGCTGCCGGATGAAGACAAGCAGCGCTACAGCCTTGTTCTCGATAAAGATATCATTTTCGGCATCCGCCCCGAAGATATCCACAACCCACTTTACGCGCCTCCCGGCATCATCGCCGAGCCAGTCAATGTCAAAGTGGACGTCACCGAACTGATGGGCAATGAAATCTTCCTGTACCTCGTCAACGGTGAGCACAACTTCATCGCCCGTGTCGACCCGCGCACTACCACGCGCTTTGGCGACGAGATGCAGGTATTCTTTAATATGGACAACTACCACATCTTTGACCCGAATATCGACGCGGAGAACCCTCCGGTCATCTAAAGCCGGATACATTACCACAAAGCAAAACGGGTTGTCTCTTCAGACAACCCGTTTTTATAATTCCTCGCCCCCTCAGCAAAGGAAATAAAAAGAGGTTAAGTCCTTCAGTTCGTAAACAGACCAATAGAAAACATAATGCCAGGTCTCAACAGAGTAACAGGTTCCCAGGGAGCTTTGGGATTGTCTCAGGCTTGCTTCCCTTTCGCGCCCTTTGTGACCCAAAGCAGAAGCCCGGCTGCCAGCAGCACAACCAAGCCAACCAGCAAAAACGCGTCCCGCCAGAAAACCAGCGGGAACAGCCGGATTAGCGTGTCGTTCTGGTAAAAGAGCCAGCTGCCTTCCGCAAAGAATAACCTGTGAAAACGGTCAAAAAGCGAGTTAAAACTGAGCAAGGTCAGCGCCACAATTAACGCAATCAGTCCGATGGATAACCACGCGCCGGAGCGCAGGGATTTGCCCAGGGCGCGCCATCTGCCCATCACCACAAACCAGATGCAAAGCGCGAAAGCCGCCCCCAACAATCCGTACCAAACGTTCAGGGCGGTTTTAACGACGGCTTTCACATCCGCCATATGCGCGAGTTCTTCCGCCCGGTAGAGCGCCTTGCCGTCCGGCAAGCGCAGGTCCGACAGGTAATTAATTTCCGCGTCGTTTGTCAGGTAATTCACGGCATATCCGGACCAATGCTTGCGTTCCGCGGTCGTGAAGCCGAAGGAATCCTCCGGGAAGCCGGGACGTTGATACTCCAGCGCCGGGAATTGCGGGGTCATTATCAGCCGCACAGCCCCGAGCAGGAGGATGAACGGAAGCATAAGAGCCAGCAACACCCCGAGTGTCTTATCCAGTGATGATTTCATAGTCTACTCCTTATCTCCTTCCAACAGGAAGTTGATTACCAAACGGTTTGTCATCAATTCAATTGGCGCTTTGTCATCGGTGAAGATTGTATCGCCGAAACGTGTTTCCGCTTTGCCGTCCAGGGTAATTTTCATGATTTGCGCGAGCGCCGGGCTGCCCCCGGGAGTGTTGAGCCGGTTCAGGTTTCGCTCAAAAGCATCCCAGGACGCCAGAGGGTTCCTAGCGGCAAACAGGATGGTGTTGTATGAGTCCGGCAGATCCGAGATAAAAACAGCCGGAAAAGACTGCGCGACCGTCGCGCTGAGGGCATCGACCAGCGAGCGGTCTTTCGTGCTCCTGCCGATGTTGATGACCATCACGCCGTCAGGAGAGAGTTTATCGTACACCAGCGCGAAAAATTCCCGCGTGACCATGTGCGCTGGGATATAAGGTGGGCGATAGGCGTCCACGCTGATGATGTCGTATTCGCCGGCGGAGCGCGCCAACCCCCAACGGGCGTCTTCCGTAAAAACGTTCAGCATCGGCAGGTCCATCCCAAACCACAGCCGTCCGACCTCCACAATTTTCGGGTCAATCTCAAAACCATCCACGCGCGCCCGCGGATAAACCACGCTCGCCTGACGCGCGCTCGTACCGGCAGCCAGACCCAAAAGCGCGACACGTTCCACGTCTGTGGGGGCGGCTGATGGGTTGAAGAACGGCGCCGCCAGCACCTGGTCCCACGGACCGGAGAAAAAGTACTCGGTCGGGTGATAGATGGAATGCACGCCCTGCCCCTCGTTCAGGCGTAAAAAGCGGAAGCCGCCCTCTTCCAGCACCTGAATGTAGTTGTAGGCGGATTCCGTCTCGTAGACCAAACCGGGCGTACGTTTGTCGCTCCCGCGTAATCCGAAGATGGACAGCGCCGCGAGCAAGCTTCCCAGGAGCAGGAAGAGCAGGGCCGCCCGCCGCGCGCCGATAAAAACCAAGCCCAGGACTGCAGCCAACAGCAAGCTCAGGCTCGCGAGGAGAAAGCTGCGGTAGGTGCCAATCCATGGAATGAGCACCAGCACCGTCAGAAAGGTTCCCAGGAAAGAGCCCAGCGTGGAAATCGCGGAAAGCTTGCCGGAGATTCTGCCGGTCTTTTCCGTGCTCGGGATGAGCAGCTTGAGCGCGAAAGGCGTTACCATCCCAAGCAGAATGACCGGGATGGAAAATAGCAGAATGACCGCCGTGAAAGCGCCGGCCAACACGCCCAGGTTGAGTGCGTCGAAAGCCTCAGCGGCGGCACACAGCACCGGGCGCGAGAGCAGCGGGACCAGCCCCGCCCCCAGTGCCGCCCAGGCAAGCACGCTGTAGTAAACGCGCGGCGAGGGCTTTTTATCGGCAAGACGTCCGCCCAACCAGCTGCCAAGCGTGAGGTAGACCAACACCAGACCGATAACCACCGCCCAAACGATGTTGCTGGTGCCAAACACGTTGCCCAGCAGCCGCGACGCGCCGAACTCCACCGCCATGGTCACCGCGCCAGCCAGGAAGACAGTCGCGCTCAGATAGGCAGTTCGGTTTTTGTTTGCAGCGGCGGGGTTGGGGGATACCGATTCAGGCATGCTCCAATTATAGCGGGGTTTGGGAGCGGGGGGTCGGGCGGATATCAGGATATTAAGGGAATACCTGATGAAGGTTCGTGATGAAAGGTGGAAAACTTACGCTTCAATCCGCTTGTTACTTTGAGTGCAGCCAAAGACTCAGGCGCACTCAGGTCTATCCGTGTTTTCTGAGCTCTCAGGAACTCGGCAAAAAAAGAGGCTGACCATTCCGGTCAACCTCTCAGGCTGGGGGCAAAGGAGTCGAACCTCTACATACAGATTCAGAGTCTGCTGTCCTGCCATTAGACGAGCCCCCACTAAGGAAAACTTATTTTACCAGCATTTGCCCGGCCTTACAAGGGTAAAACCTGCCTTAACCCGGCTTTTTCTCCGAGCGCATCCTCACGCTCTGCACCAAACCAATACCCATCAGCAACGTCACCAGCGAACTGCCGCCGTAACTGATAAACGGCAGGGTCAGCCCGGTGACGGGCAGCAACCGCAAATTCACGCCCACGTTCACCAGCGTCTGGAAAGCCATCAACACCCCATAGCCGTACGCGATAAGCGCTCCATACGCGTCCGGCGCTTTAGACGCGATGCGAAAACAGCGGTAAACCACAAACAAGAGCAAAAGCAGCACCACCACCGTCCCCACAAAACCAAATTCGTGTGCCAGCACCGAGAAAATAAAATCATTATGGCGAATTTTAAGAAAGCGCAGCTGCACCTGCGGGCCTTGCCCGTAGCCCTGCCCAAACCAACCGCCAGAGCCAATGCTGATTAGCGCCTGGTCCACGTTATAGGTATCCCCATAACGCGCGTTTTCATCAGGCCTGATAAAGGTCGTGATGCGCGCTTTCTGGTAATCCGCCAGGAACGGAAAATCCAACGCGACGAACACCGCCAGCAGCACAATCGCCACTCCGGCAAAAATCAGGATGTTTTTCGTCTTCCAACCGCTGATCCACAGCATGGCGAACCAGATTACCATAATCACGATGGATGTGCTCAAATTTGGCTGCAGGATAATCCAGATGACAATTCCCCCGGTCAGCAGCAGGCTTTGGCCGACAGTCTTCCAGTCGTTGATGCTGGAAATTTTGCCGGCAAAGAATTGCGCCAGCGCCATGATGATGACTATCTTAGCCAGTTCTGCGGGTTGAATCGCCTCCGTGCCAATTTGCAGCCAGCGTGCCGCGCCAAACCTGGCCGCGCCGGTCACAAAAACCATAATCAAAAATGCCGCGACCACGATGTAAAATGGTCGGGTGAGCACCAGCCATATTTTGTAATCCATGGCGGCAAAGGTAAACAGCGCGACCAGCCCAATAATCAGAAATACGGTCTGACGCTGGGGGTGGTTTGCCAACGTGGGGTTGCCGGCAATCGCCGAGCTGATCAGCGCCACCCCAAAAATGGACAGGAACAACACCGCCGCGAAAAGAGGAAAATCAAAATGATGCCACTGCTCTCGGGTTGTAAACATACGTCTTACTTTTTTACCGGTGAAACAACACGGACTGCTCCATCTTGTTTCCTTATTGTTATTCCCTGGCTTTTCCGCAGTTTGCGGGGAATTTCTACTGCCTCTCCGCCAAGAAACACCTTTCCAGCGCCCAATCGCAAAATGTGAATCGCGCAGTCCGGCTCGTTGGCGCAGCCTGCCCGTAAGATGCCGTCCAGGCGCCCCCACACCGCCGCGCTCCCAGAGCAAAGCACTTCCGCGCCTTCCGACAGGTCCGAAAACAGCACCAGATTCCCATCTACAATCAGTTTTTCATCAGTTTCAAGTGGGCGGTCAATCCAAACGGTCCGGCTGCCTGTCTCAGGTTTGGGCGGGGCTGTTTTCTGGCGGTCGTCACCTTCAATTTCGGTAGGCAGCCCAAACGCGCGCGCGGATTCCAGCGTGACGGAAGAATTAGAGAGGACCGCCCGCAGACAGATGCCCTCATCTGCCAGGTCCCGCAGCAGTTTATCCAGATTATCCTCGCTCCATTCAGTTTCGCCCAAATCCAGCGCAATCCGGCCGCCCTTAAAAAAGCGCTCCTGGCTTTGAATGCGGGAAATCAACATGTCGCGCTGCTGTTTCCAGGGCGCGTCTGGCATGAGGACGAGCACCCCGCCCCTGATTCCGCGCACGATTAATTCGGTCCGTTTCGTCATTTGATACCCAAATTAATAGCCCCGATTATCCGCGTCTGCGGCTTTCAAGCCGAAGTAAGACTCAATCACTTTCCGCACGATTGGCGCCGCGAGAGTCGATCCTTCCTTGCCGTTGTACGCGAAGGCGACCACCACAATCTCCGGGTCATCATACGGCGCGTAACCCACAAACCAGGCGTGGGCTGGCCAGCCGCCAATCCCAATCCCACATAAATGGTTTGCCAGCGCGAAGTCATCACAATATTCGGCGGTTCCGGTTTTTCCCGCCACTTTGTTAGTATCACCCTCAAATTCGATGGCGGCCGTGCCTCCAATCTGCGTGACCATTTCCATGCCTTTTTTTGCCAGTTGAATCACCCAGGGTTGGACGGTTTTCAGTTCTCCGGTGGGAATGCTGCCGTCATAAACCGCGATTTTCGGGTCCTTTGTGATATCCCAAAGGACGGTCGGCTCAAATTGTTGGGTTATCGTGCCGTCCGCGGCTTCCACCTTGCTGATAAGTGAAAGCTTCATCAGTTTGCCGTCGTTCGCGATGGTTGATATAGAATGCACCACTTGCAGCGGGGTAGCCAGAACGTAACCCTGACCCACGGCCGCCAGATAGGTATCCCCCGTTGCCCAGTTTTCGCCTTGGTTGAGGCGTTTCCAAGTCGGATTTGGGACAAGCCCTTTTGCTTCGCCCGGCAGTTCAACCCCGGTCAGGGCTCCGTAACCAAGCGCCCGCGCGTACTCCCCCAGGCGCCAGATGCCCAAACCATTGCCTGGGATTTCGGTTCCATAGCCGCCAGTCACCTTATACCAATACACATTGCAAGACCAGGCAATCCCATGCAGATAGTCCACCGGTCCGTGCCCGGCGCGGTCCCAACAGTAATAGGTTTGCAGGCTGCCGGGGTCATTTTCATAAAATTTCTGCACCAATGAAATCGTTCCAGGGTCGTCAACCGTATATTCCGGCGTGACCACACCCTCGTTCAGGATGCCCAGAGCGGAGACCAGCTTAAACACCGAACCGGGAGGCAGCTCGGCAGAAATTGCCTGGTTCACCAGCGGTTTAGCCTGGTCCTGGGTGAGTTGGTTGTAGTAATAACCGGGAATAACCTTGGACATGCGGTTGTTCTCATAATTGGGGTATGAGACCATCGCCAGGATCTCGCCTGTTTTCACGTTCAGGGCGACAACCGAGCCGCTGGTACTGAGTGTGTAGCCAAGGTAGCGGTTCCAGTATTCCAGATTCATTTTTAGCGCGTCCCTCGCGGCAGATTGCAAGCGGGTGTCAATTGTGAGGTAAATGTTTTGCCCCGGCACCGGGTCTATCGGCTCTTCCAGATTGCGCACAATTTCACCGCCAACGGTTACCTCAACCACGCGTTTGCCGTTCGTGCCCCCCAATATGTCTTGCATCGTGCTTTCCACACCGGCATAACCGACTTTATCCCGGCCGGCGACAAAACCAAGGTTTGTGTAATAATCCACCATGGATTCCGGTACGGGGCCCAAAAATCCGACCACTTCCGCGGTCAGGTTTCCAGTCGGATATACCCGGACAGATTCAATCTCCACGCCAATCCCGGGCCAGTCCATCGCCTTTTCTTTAATCGCCATCGCAATCTCTTTGGACACATCACAACTGAGGCGTGTGGCGCTGAATGGCCAGTTGGTATCAGCGATATAAACGATTTGTTCAATCCCGAGCTTAGTCTCACAAGGGGTAAAGCTGGACGCGGTAGCCGCGTCAACCACCCCCGTGCTAACCGGAATGTTCAGCAGCTTCGAAAGTTCGGAATAAATTCTGCGCAGCTCCCCGTCAGATTCTGGCAGCAGCGCGGGGGTGACGGTGATGTTATAGGCGGGTTCGTTTCGCGCCAACACCACGCCGTTGCGGTCGTATATGATGCCGCGTTGAGTCGGGTCGCTAATCTCCGAAGTCCGGTTGTCTTCTGCCTGGGCGCGATATACCGCGCCGCTCACAATCTGATAATTGAACAGTTGAAAAATATAATATAAAACGACAATCCCGACCAAAAAGATGACCCCCCGAATACGCGGGCGGTTGATAGTTGGTTTTTCAAATTGCTTTTCGCTCATATCTCAGTTCCGATAGGCGCCGCGTTCCGGAAAATCTCCTGAACCAGCGCGTGAATTGGTATCGTCAGCAGCATGTTAAGCAATACGCTCGGCAGCATAATCTGCGTGAAAGCTTCGGTGAGAGAAATCGGAACTCCCCGCGCAAAGAGGCCGGCAATGTAAACACCGTGTGCCAAAAAAGTACCAAAGAAGACCAATAAAAAAATGGATAGAAGCGAACTTCGCCATAAACCCATTTGCAGGCGGGTGGCCGCCAGGAACACACTCAAATAAACGATTAAAAGTGAGAGCGCTGGCGCCGCTGAAATGGCGCTGAGTATCAACCCAAATATTACCACAAGCACCCAACTATATTTTTGTTGTTGGCGCAAGCTCCAGGCAGCCAAAAAAAGCAGGACGACATCCGCGGTGCCCGAAAAAAGGGCCGCACGACTGAAAACGCCCATCTGAAGCATAATGGCGGCGATGAAGCCAAGGCTGCTGTACAAATAAAAAAGCATGCTGTCTCTCAGGGCACCAAAGGCGTGATATCCACTGCTTCAAAGTTCGTGATAATCAAAACGGCGCTCAAAGTGGAAAAATCCACAATAGATTGCACTGAACCAGATTGAAACAGACGGTTCTGTTGGCTTTGCATGCTGAGAACCTGCCCGACAAAAATATTGGGCGGGTAATTACCTCCCAACCCGGAGGTGAGCAGCACGTCGCCAACCTGAATTTTCGCGTCCTGCGGAATCATTTCCAGGTAAATTTCTCCGGTGATGGAACCGATGATTTGTCCTTCAACTTTGGCATTTTGCAAATGAACGTTCACCACAGATTCCGCGTCGCTGATTAATTGGACGCGCGACGCGTTCGCCACGACCGCGTCGATTCGCCCGACCAAACCCTGCTGGGTTACCACCGGCATACCGTGCATAATGCCCTGATTGGAACCCTTATCAATAATGATGTATTGATAATAAGGGCTGATTTCCCTGCCGATAACCGTCGCGGCAGTGTATTCATGCTGCGGGTTTGTGCGCGCGAAGTCTAACAGAGTATAAAGGATTTGCGCCTGGCTCAGGTTTTCCTGAAGTTCAACAATCTGGCTCTGAAGCTGAGAAACCTCATTTTCGAGCAGGATGTTGCGCTCCCGCAGGCTGGCCATATCCCTCGGCGAGCTGAAAAGATCCCGGATGGCAAGGTAACGCTGGGAGAGCCAACTCTGGGTGGAAATCAGCGGGCTGAAAGTGAGGCTGAAAAGCGGGGTAAGATACCCGGAGACGGCAAGCATTAAAATGCCAGCCACCACCAGGAGGATGATGATATTTCGGATATTAGTGGATGTGAATAAGTTGCGCATATGCTTTGGGCCGGCTCAACCCTGCCCCACGGCAGGAATTTACTCTTTCGCGAGGTTCGTATACGGATCCCGCTCAATTCCCACCAATAGCTGCTCGTACTCTTCCAGGTTGTCCAATACGATACCCGCCCCACGCGCGACGCAGGTCAGAGGGTCTTCCGCGATCCAAACCCGTACGCGCACTTCGTTGCTCACGCGTTCCGCCAAGCCCTGCAGCTGAGACATTCCTCCGGCCAGACAGATGCCGTTGTCCATCAGGTCAGAAAGAATTTCGGGCGGGGACTCATCCAACGCGTCTTTGATTGTGTCGATGATCACCTGAACAGACGCGGAGAGCGCCTCCCGGATTTCCACGGAAGAAACTTCAATCGCTTCCGGCAAGCCGGTAATCAGGTTGCGTCCGCGTACGTCCACCGTTTTCTCGTCTTTTAACGGATAAGCGGAACCGATAGCGATTTTCACCTTTTCCGCCATCTGTTCGCCGATAAACAGATTGTATTTACTGCGCAGGTACTCGATGATATCCTGATCCAGTTCGTCACCAGCCACCCGCAGGGAGCGCGAAATAACTATACCTCCCATAGAAATCACAGCCACTTCGGTGGTGCCGCCGCCAATATCCACAATCATATTGCCATTGCCGTCGTTCACCGGCAGCCCCGCCCCAATCGCCGCCGCGGCTGGCTCATGAATCATATAAGCTTCGCGCGCGCCAGCTGCCATTGCCGCGTCGTAAACCGCGCGCTTTTCAACTTCAGTAGCTCCGGATGGGATGCCAACGACCACCCGCGGACGCGGAAACGGGACGATACTGTGTTGATGCGCCCGTCCAATAAAATATTCCAACATCGCCTGGGTAATGTCGTACTCAGAAATGACGCCGTCGCGTAAGGGGCGCAGCGTCACCACGTTGGCAGGCGCTCGTCCAACCATCGCTTTGGCTGCCGCGCCAATCTTCAGGGGTTCGCGTGTCCGCCTGTCAACCGCCACCCAGGAGGGTTCGTTGATGACAATTCCTTTCCCCTTTACATTAACAAGTGTATTGGCTGTTCCCAGGTCAATTCCAATATCCAGTGAAAATAAACCTAACAGCCAATTAATCGGATTGAAAGCCAAATTGTTCCATCTCCATTACATGGATTAACTGCAAACTTAATGTGCAAATTATATCATAATCAAAATAACGCAAAACCCGCCGCCTCATCAGCCCTGTGATATTTCGGAAGCGCAGTCAGCGCGCCAGTATACTTCGTTTTTCTCCGGAACCACATCATTTACAAGGTGTTTACTTCTCCCAAACCGCGATAACCCGCCGCGAAGTCGAATTCATTAAAATCCCGAACGAATCGCGTGTTCGGCCGCGTCGGATTGGGCTTTGAGGTGATACAATATTCTTGTGTAAAATGCGTTCTTTACCAGACCGAGGAGCCTATGAACCTTTCATTCAGCCTTTACCGTCTGCAAACCCTGGATACCCAACGTCAGAAAATTAACAAACGCCTGGCACAGATTGAAGCCGCACTGAATGCTGATGAAGAGGTCCGCTTAAAATTGCAGGAAAAAACGCAAGCCGAAGCAGAACTTGCCGCCAGGCACCATCACCTGGAGCAAATCGAAGCAGAAACCCGTGAAAAGCGCCTGAAACTTGAATTGAATCAAGTTCAGTTGTTTGGCGGAAAGATACGCAACCCAAAAGAACTGCAAGACCTTCAGGCTGAAAGCGAAGCCCTCAATCGCTTTATCCACAAGCTCGAAGAAATGCATTTTGAAGCGCTGATGGAACAGGAAACCGCGCAAAAAGCGCTTACAGAAGCTGAAAACGCTCATCAGACCGCGGTAAATCAGAAAATCTCAGAAAATGCCTTATTAGCCGGGGAGCGCGGCACCCTCACCAGCGAGATGGGCAAGCTGAATTCCCAGCGTGAGGCTCTGATTCAAACCTTACCCGCCGAGATTGTCAGCCAATACGATAACCTGCTAAGGGTCAAAGGCGGGAAGGCTGTCGCGTCAATTGTGGATGACGGCTGCGAAGCTTGCGGCGTGGAGCTTTCCCCGCGGGATATGCAAGCAGTCCGCTCGCCCAACGCGCTTTTTCGCTGTAAGACCTGCGGGCGAATATTATACAAAGGGTGAACGCGGTCTACCTAAAAACCGCGCGGACAGCAAGCGTCAGCAGCCGTTCCAGTAAATAAATCAGCAGGATAAGCACCGCCGGCGAAAAATCCACCCCTCCGACAGGCTTTATCAGCCCCTGGACCGGCTTCAGCAGCGGAGAAATTATCTTGTCCAGCAACCGCCGCAGGGGATGGTCCCAGGGCATAAAATAGCCCGCGATGGTGTGCAAGATTACCAGTAAACTCAGAAACTGACCCGCGATACGAATGATGCTCAGCGCTGCGGTCATACAGTCTGCCTCTCTCTGGTTGGGCGTGGGCCCAAAATCGCTTCCCCCAGGCGAATGTGCGTCGCGCCTTCTTCTATCGCGACAGGGTAATCGCTGGATGTTCCCATTGAGAGCGCTCTCAGCTGTAATGCCGGTCGTTCCGCGTTCAGAAACCCCAGCAGGTTCTTAAGTTTCCGGAAATATTTCCGGTTTTCTTCCATATCAACCTGCAATGGCGGCATGGTCATCAAACCGCGCGGGCATAGACGCGGCAGCCGGCTGATTTCGTCCACTACGGGCAGCAGGTTTGGCCAGTCCGAATCAGGTGAGACAGCCCAAAAACCGGCTTTGCTCGCTTCCCCACTGACGTTCACCTCAAGGAGCACCTCAAGCGGCGGCAAATCCGGGGCGCGCAGCCGGGATAATATGCCTGCTAACTTCAGGCTGTCCAGAGATTGGACGCAGGCGACCTGATTGACAATCAGTTTTGCCTTCCGGCTTTGGATTTGCCCGACCATATCCCAGCGCACATCGCGCAAATCCGAAAGATTCTGTATCTTAATCAGCGCTTCTTCGGCATAATTTTCTCCAAAGCAGCGCAGACCGCAGGCATACGCCGCGCGAATCAAAGATTCTGGTTGGCGTTTGGAGACCGTCACGATAACCACATCTTCCGTGCGTCGGTTCGCCTTCGCGGCGCTTTGCGCGATGGTTTTTCGAACGAGAGCCAGCCTTTCCGCGATTCGCTCAATTACCCCGGATTCGTTATTTATGCTCAGCATGCTTCAACCCAATTACCACGCCAAACCGCCCGGTGAAACCTTTTTCCTTGCGATAAGAATACCATTCATCCAGGTTTTCAGCAGTACAAAGACCAGATTGCTCTATCTGCCGCACCCCCGCTTTACGCAAGCTGTAGGCATTCGCGCCCCACAGGTCAAGATACAAAGAGCCGTTCCGTTCCGAAAAAAACGACCGTCCATCCGCCTCAAATGTTTTCAAAAAACGTTCCCGCACATCTTCTCCCACCTCATAGCAGCTGCCGCAAATGGAAGGACCGATGCCGGCGAATAAGTTTGCCGGGTCAGAATTAAAGCGCTCGCGCATGTAATCGACAGCCAGCTCGCCGATGCGGAGCAGCGTACCCTGCCAACCGGCGTGCACCAGACCAACCGCGCGGTTGACCGGGTCGTAGAGGACCAGCGGGACGCAGTCAGCAAAGCGCATAATCAGGGTCACATCCGGGTTATCCGTGAAAATGCCGTCTGCCGGTTGGTGCTTTTGGTCTTGCGAGCGGGGTTGGTCTGAGTAAACCATGGTCGTGCCGTGCACCTGCCACACATCAAAGCGGCTTTCGTAGTCTCTTCCAGCAGCCTTGAATAAGCGGCGGTGATTTTCAACCACCGCTTCGGGCTTGTCCCCTACTGTTCCACCCAGGTTCAGCGCCGAATACGCGCCGCTGCTGGCGCCCCCCAGGCGCGTGAAAACCGCGTGGTCCACCTGGTCTGTAGGCAAACCCTCAAACTGGTAATACCGTAAGCCGTTCGCCTCGCATCGGTTCATGAGCGCCTCGAAGGGTGGTCCCGAACACTGCGTCTGAGCGCGTCTTGCTTCTCCAACTGCAGTCGTCTGTCCTGAACGCTGCTTTCCACCAACGGGTAACCCAGCCAGGCAGTGAAAAAGCCAAACAATGCGCCTGAGAGCGCCCGCAGATAGGGGGTGCTCTCCCGCGTTGGAAACCAACTCAGGAATCCCAGCCCCAGTTGGCTGACCAGCTGCGTGCCCCCATCCAAAGCGATCGGAAAAATTCCCAGGAAAATCCAGATGTACCAGGGTATTTCTTTGATACAGCGTTTCGTGAGGCCAAAGACCAGACCGAATAATAAAATCGCCATATATATCGCCACATCCCGCTGGCACAACGCCAGTTTGTAACCCATGCGTTCACTGCCCAAAAACTCTGAAGCCGCCCTGATATCCGTCTCAGGGATTCCGCTGGCCGAGGTAAAGCTCTGATAGGAGCCCAACCCCGCCAAATCCCGCGGATAAAAGGGCTGTTCGCCGAACAAATAGAAGGAGCGGAACCCCAATTGGTGGCAAACCGGCCGGTACAGGCTGTAAAGCGGTCGGGCGCTGGTTTCCAGCCCAAGCTTCATCAATACTGGCGCGAGAAACGCCATGCCGAGATACAAAACCACCAGGAGATTAAACAGCAGCACATAATGCCGCGAAAACCACAAAGCAAGACGGTCCTTTCCCGATAAACCTGGAGCCTGCGTGTACTGACGCAGGGCCCGCGGGCTGCCTGCCTGCCGCGCTTCTTCAAGCCTGGTTCGGGTTTCTTTCAGGGCGCTGCGAATATCTTCGCCTTCAATGCTGCCCGTCAGGAAAAACGGGCCAATCTCAAGCCTGGGCAGCTGCCCGCCTATCTTGCGCTGCAGGTACTGATTTGTCTCAACATCGACATAATTCAGTTGATGGGGGAATTCTTCCGCAAGCTCATTCAGCTGGCTGGCGATTGTTTCGTTTTGCTTCGCCAGCAGCGGGCTTGTCAGGAGGTAAACTTGAATAACATCATTATCCATCACGATGAGAGCGTTCCCACTGCGGGCAAAGAACAACCGCCCCGCAATGTGTTTATGTATAAACTTCCACGCGTGTGGAGTTCTTTCCGCCGTCAGTAACCGTTAATTCGCCGGGGTAATACGCCACAACAGGGTTTGCCCAGCGCCAAATCCACTTCGCGTCTTCAGGCAGGCAGTTCACGCAGCCGTGCGAAAGCGCCGTGCCAAAGTTGTTATGCCAAAAAGCGGCATGGATCGCCGAGCCTTCGCCGTGAATAAGCGTGGTCCAACCAATTCCGCCGGTATCATAAGCCACCAGGCCGCCGGCGCTCATATGCGTGGAAATCATCTTCCGCCAGATCAGGGTAGTCCCAAGGGGGGTGGTTGCCGCGCCGCCGGTCGAAACCTCGCAAAAATACACTTCCCGTCCGCCTTCCAGGCAGGAAAGCGTCTGATAATTCATGTTGACGCGAATGAGTTTGTCGCCAGCATCAGGATGAATAGGCTCAATCTCGCTCGCGGTAATCGGGCGGCAGGCAGAAGCATCAACCCAATACGAATCCGGTTCGGCACCCCATTTCTCCGTCAACAGATATTCGGTCACCCCGTTTTCCTGGCGTATATCGTATGCCCAGAAAACCTGGCTGTAATACACGCGGGGTTTATTGACCTCCCGGATCCAGTACGAGGCAGCAGGGATTCGGCTCGGTTTGATATCCGCCAGCGGAACGGTAATCTCAACCCACATTCCCAGGCTGCCGTCCGGATTTACCGGCAGAGCCTGCAGGGGTTGGTTGGGCAGGTTTTTGACCGGCTGAACCATGGAGGACTGCAGGTAACCGCCGGGGGTTTCCACCCAGCGCTGATTGTAGACATTCAAGTCCAACTGGTTGGCAACTACCTCCCGATTCCAAATCAGCACATCATCCCGCCAAACGGTTCCACCTTCCGGGGCGTTCACGTTTGGTTCGGTCTTAAGCTTGAACCAGGCGCCTTCCATTCCAACGCAAATGCGGCCGATTTTTTCTGCCTGCGGGAACTGACCCGCCGCGGCCGCGAATACCCCTTCCGGACGCGGAAGCATCATCGCCCCGAGAAACATACCGGAAAGTTTAAGGAATTCTCTGCGAGTAATTAGTGTTTCAGGTTTCATGCGCTTATTATAACGGACACACCGCTGCGGTCCGGTCAGGGTTATACGCCTGCCGGGTTAGTAGCGGCGTTCCTCACGCGATTCCTCACGCGCGATGTCTTTCTGCTTGATGGATTCGCGCTTATCGTACTGCTTTTTGCCTTTGGCGATGGCAATCTCGAGTTTGGCGCGGCCGGCTTTCAGATATACCCGCACAGGCACAATTGTCATACCTTTAATGCGGACCGCGTCCCACAATTCGCGAATTTCGCGTTTGTGCAGCAAGAGCTTCCGCTCACGGTCCGGAGCGTGTTGGTAGGCGCTGGCATGCTCATAAGGCGCCACATGCGCGCCGACCAACCAGGCTTGCCGTCCATCGGTGCGCACGTAGGCTTCTTGCAGGCTGATTTGCCCTTTGCGGATGGATTTGATCTCCGTGCCTTTCAGTTCAAGCCCGGCTTCAAAACTCTCCTGCAAAAAATATTCAAACCGCGCTTTACGGTTGGTTGATACGGTTTTTACATCCATAATTGATTATTTTAACATAAAGAGCAGGCGTTTCGCCTGCCCGTGCGCGAAATGGATTGGCCCGCAGAGCAATTATCCCCTGCGCAGGATGGCAATCAGCGTAAGAAACACCCCCAACCCCGCCAGCACCACAATCACCAGGCCCAGCGGCAGCCCGCCGGGGGCCGTGTTTCCGGTGATGTTTTGGTAGGTAGGCAGGTTCAGCGCTGGCGGCTCGGTGAAGGTTGGCAGCCGGGTAGGCTGAGAAGTGTAAATGAACTGCGCCGCGAGAGTCGGGTCTATCGTCTTGGTGACAGCCGGAGTTGCCGTGGCGGGCGGTTCCAGCAGGGGAATCGGTCCGCCGATGACGTCCACATTGTTGGAAAATACCCAGCCTCTTCCGCCCGGGCCGCCTGGATATTCAATTTGGATATATTGGTCGTAATACCCATACGCCTTGGCTTCCTGCCCCACCAACATAACCCCGACCAATTCATAGATGGAACCAGGCCCCGAACGCACGTTAATTGGGTCGTATTCCGTGGTTGTTAGCAAAACGCGGATGTATGCGCCGCGCGGGGAGCTCGTCACCGTCGGGATAGATACGGTAGGGAATTGAGCCAGAACGGGTTTGTCCAGCGCTGGCAGCAAGCTGAGCGCGGTTACGCCAAGCACGATAAGCAGGGAGAGCAGCCAATTCAAATACTGTTTTTTCAGAAAGCTCATATTGTCTATCCTCATTCCAGTTAACCCGATTATAATCTATCTGCGAACACGATTAGGAAGCTATGACACCACGAATTTTCCACGGAGAATTTTCCCCCGAAGATATTGCCCGGTATTTAATCTCTTTCTTCCACCGCGGCAATTACCAGGTTCAGCGTATTGGCACGCCAGATAACCTGGCGGTCCAGATTGCGACGCGCAGAAACCTGACCAGCGGCGGCGCCACAGCCCTGACGGTGAGCTTGCAAAAGGTGGCAGATGGGGTAAGCGTGCAGCTTTCTGACCAGGCTTGGTTTGGTCTGGCGGCAAGCCTGGGAAAAACCGCCCTCAGCGCCCTGCGCAACCCATGGTCGCTGATTGGAAGGATTGACGACATTGCCCAGGACGTCGAATCCATGCAACTCCAGGAGAACGTCTGGCAGGTGGTGGAAGCCTTTGCGCGTCAGCACGGTACGGGACATGAACTGAGCAAGCGCCTGGCGCGTACAGTTTGTCCTTATTGTCTGACCGCCAATCCAACCGCCTCCGCGCGCTGCCTTGCCTGCGGCGCGCCGTTGGGCGAAAATCAGCCGATTACCTGCGCAAATTGTGGTTTCATTCTGGAAAAACAGGAAAAATCCTGCCCCAACTGCGGGCAGCAGCGTGTTTAATTTTCTTTTACATTGACGACCGCCCCAGAATCGGGCTTGGCATAATTCGTTTTTATTATTATTTTTTTATTCAAGCCGCTCACCATTTGAACGGCTCCGAGATGTAAAGGACTTAATCATGATTCAAATAGTTGCCGACACGACCTGCGGCATCCCTCTCGCCCAATTGCAAGCGCGTGGGATTTTTGTTTTGCCGCAAATCATCACCTTTGGAGATAAATCCTACCGGGATGATATTGAACTGGACACAAACGCGTTTCTGAAGAAGCTGACAGCCGCAAAAAGCTTGCCGGGCACCGCCGCGCCGCCGCCAGCCATGTATACCCCAATCTATCAACAAATCCTCGACGCTGGCGACAGCGCGCTGGTCATCACGCCATCCGAAAAAGTGAGCGGCACTTACCGCAGCGCTCTGGTTGCGGCAGAGGAATTCCACAGCGAACGAATTCATGTTCTGGATTCGGGCACGATTGCTGGCGGGCTGGGCTCGCTCGTCCTCCTGGCAAAACAGTGGGCTCTGGATGGAATGGAAATTGAAACACTCAAACGTCAGCTCATCGCAATGGCGGCTCGTGAGAAGGTCTATTTTGTCGTGGATACTTTGGAATATCTTTATAAGGGCGGCCGAATTGGCGGCGCGGCACGGCTGGTCGGCAGCGTCCTCCAAATCAAACCAATCCTCACGGTACAAAACGGACAAGTCGAACCTTTTGACAAAGTACGCACCCAAAAGCAGGCGCTCGCTGCCATCATGGAAATTGACCTGAGCATTTGCAAAGATAACCCCGATGCCCACCTCACCATCAGTCACTGCGCCGCGGAGGAAAAAGCTCACCGCCTGAAAACCCACCTCGAAAAAGAGTTGGGGATTTCAAATATCCCGGTGTTTGTGGTTCCGCCGGCAATTGTGGTGCACGCGGGCCCCGGCGTGATCACCACCAGCTGCTTTAGTGCGCCGGAATAATCCACCCCTCTGCGTTTTGCGTAAACCATAAAACAGCGGCAGACACGCCGCTGTTTTTTTGTATCGGGAGAGCGCCTGGAACACTGCCAATCAGCCCGATGCGCAATAAGAAGGTTCATTTACCTCGCCGCCTGTGGGACCCAGCCTTTAAGGGAGAGCCCGTTTGACAGTGGTATGATTGCGTCTGATGGAGAATAAACCCGGCTTTGCTGAAGCAAACACCTGGATTCTTTATTCAGACCAGGACCTGCTGGTGGTGAACAAACCTGCAGGACTCCTATCCATACCAGATGGTTATCATCCGGAATTCCCACACCTCGCCCAAGCCCTCACCCCTCTCGTCGGGAAGCTTTGGATCGTGCACCGCCTGGATAAAGAAACCAGTGGCGTGATGCTGCTGGCGCGCAGCGCCGAAGCCCATCGGGTTCTCAATCAGGCTTTCCGGGAACGCGCGCTTCACAAACTCTATCACTGCTTATCCGCTCCATCTCCCGCCTGGGACGCGCAGGATGTGGACTTGCCCTTGCGGATTAACGCGGACCGCGCGCATCGCACTCGCGTGGATATGGAAAACGGCAAACCCGCCCGAACGCTGGTTAGTGTCTTGCGCCGCGGAGAAAGTTACGCTCTCCTGGCGTGCAAGCCCGCTACCGGCTATACGCATCAAATCCGCGCGCACCTCTACCACCTGGGCTTGTGGATACTGGGAGATGCCCTTTACCGCCCCAAAACTGTCAATTGGACGGACTCACGCCTGAGCGCAAACCGATTAATGCTGCACGCGTTCGAAATCAGCTTCGCGCATCCGATTACCGGCGCGGAGCTCTGTTTTCAGGCCCCCTATCCTCCGGATTTTGCCGAAAAACTAAACTCGCTTTAGACCCACAACGCGGGATGGTTCTGTTTAATTGAACTGAAGTCTTCCCTGCCAATGATGATGTGATCGTGAACCCGAATATCCAACAGGCGGCCGGCTTCAATCACGGCGCGGGTCAGATTCACGTCTTCAGGGCTCTCCGCTGCCTCACCCGATGGGTGGTTATGCGCCAGAATCACCGCGTTCGCGCTGTTGCGGATTGCTCTCGCGAATATCTCCCCAACCCGTACCGAAGAAGAGTCCTGTGAGCCCTTATACAGCCGGTCAATCCCCAGAACCTGATTGCGCACGTTCAGCCAAATTACCCACAGCTCCTCCTGCTCTTTTCCACGCAAGTCCAAACCGACCAGGCGAGCAACATCTTCCGGGCCGCGAATCGTAATTTTCTCTTTTCCCCCGCGTTCTTTTGCCAGGCGATTACCCAGTTCAACGGCTGCTTTGATGCGCGCGGCTTTCGCCAGACCCACGCCGGGAATGTCCTGGAGTTCCGCCATTTCAGTCCGGTGAATCCCCGAAAAACCGCCGCACTGCTTTAAAATCAGGTTGCCGAGCTCAATCGCATTAATCCCCGGTACACCGCTGCCCAACAAAACCGCCAGCAGTTCGCCGTCGCTCAGTGCCTGGGCTCCTTCCGAGATTAACCTTTCCCTGGGGCGGTTTTCCTCCCGCATGTCCAGGATTTTTGACCGCGCGCTCTCTTTTGTCATGACACAATTTTACACGCGGAGAGCCGGTTTTGGGCGCGTGTTATAATCCAGAAAAAGCGAATCGCCAGCGGTGAATAATGCCCACTCAGGTTTTCCCAGCCAATTATCAAGCGCTTTCCAACATCCATGAATTTATCGCCGCTGAAGCGAGCCGGTTTGGGCTTTCTGGGAGAGACCTGTACGCGGTTGAGCTTTCTGTCAGCGAGGCTGCTTCAAATATTATCGACCACGCTTACTCCGGTCAAGGTTCCGGGATTATCGAAATCAGCACCGAAACCCGCGCTGATGCGTTCGCGATTACTTTCAGAGACTACGGCGCGCCGTTTGACCCGGCGCTGGTTGCTTCGCCGGATGTTAACAGCCCCCTGGATTGCCGCCCCGAACGCGGTTTGGGTGTTTTCCTGATGCGAAAAATGATGGATGAAGTCATCTTCGATTTTTCAGTTCCCGGCGTGAACACCCTGACCATGACCAAACGAAAGTCAGCCGAACCATGAAAGCCGCCCCGGGAAACAGCGCTTTTAAACTCTCCGCGGCTCTGGGCGAATTCTGCCGCTCCGTTGAAGGAAGCGAAACCCCAGACGCCTTACTGAGCGCCGTCTCAGGTAAAATCCGGGCGATTTTTTCAGCGCATACCAGCTTTCATTTCCTCGCCCCAAGCCCACTCACCAAAAACAACAGCGCCGCAACCCCACCTGAGATGGCGCGGCTTCACCAGCGCATCGAAACCACCCGGCAGCTGGAGCAAGACGCGGAACCCTCCAACGCGGTGTTCCAGCTTGGCTTTCCGCTCACCTCGCGCGGCGAAATAATCGGTTCACTCGTCATCAGCCGCCCAGCCCAGGCATTCAACGCCGACGAAAGGCAGCTCCTGGAAGCCCTGGCGTTTATCGTCAACACCGAATTATCCCGGCTCAGCTCAGAAATCCGCCAGGAAAGCCAAAAAAAGCGGCTCGCGCTGATTGCCTCAGTCGTCTCCCGCATCGCGCACATCACGCGTCTGGACGAGTTGGCCCGTGAGGTCAGCCAGGCCATTCTGCGCACCTTCGGGTACTATTACGTGGCAATTTTTACGCTTGAGTCCGAATCCAACACGGTCCTTTTCCGCGCCAGCGCCCGCAGCGAAAATTCCAATCAGCCGGCTTTCGAACGCCCCGCCGGCACGCAAATCAGCCCGGGAGACCATATTGTGGGTTTTGTCGCCCAGAGCGGAACTACCTTGCTGGCAAACGATGTGCGGCAGGAACCCCGATATGGGCACCTTGAATCCCTGCCCGAAACAAAAGCGGAACTCGCCATCCCGCTGAAGGTTGGCGGGGATGTGTTGGGCGTGCTGGACATCCAATCCGACCAGGCGAACGCTTTCACGGAAGAAGACCTGATTGTGCTCTCAGCGCTCGCCGACAGCATCGGTCTGGCGGTCCACAAAGTCCGCTTGTACGCTGAACTGGAAGAACGGACCGAACAGCGCGACGTGATTGCCGACTTGATTAAAGCAGTTTCCAGCATTCTGGACCTGGACAAATTGCTCAGCAAAGTGACGGCGATGATTCACAGCCAGTTGAATTACCCATTCGTGCATATCTTTCTGGTGAACCGGGTGTGCAATCGCATTGATTTCCACTCCGGCAGCGGTTCGCGCGCGAAGAAATACCGAGAAGACAAAGTCACCTTCGACCTTCACGCTCCCAAAGGCGTCATCCCGCGAACTGTGCGCACCAACCGCGTGCACCTGACCAACGACGTCCGCCGCGACCCGGACTTCCTGCCCGCCCCGGGTGTAAGCGCTTTCAGCGGCTCGGAACTTACGATTCCGCTCGCGTACAACCAGGAGGTCTTTGGGGTCCTGGATGTGCAAAGCGCCCAAACGAACGCGTTCACTGAGGTGGACATTAACCTGTTATCCACGCTCTGCGCAAGCATATCCATTGCTATACGCAACGCGAAACTCTATAACGCGGAACGCTGGCGCAGCCACGTCGCTGAAAGTTTGCAAGGCGTCGCCCGCAAATTAACTGAAAACGCGCCCCTGGAAGAAAAATTCCGCTTCATTCTGGAAAGCGTCAGCGCGATTCTCCCTTGCGACGCGGCAGCAATCTGGCTGCTGGAAGAACAGCCCCAGCAAGTTGATACAGCGCCTGAGCTTCTCAAATTGACCGCTCTGCAAACAAAGCTGCCTGAAGCAGCGGGCGCCGCGCAGCTCAGCCTCAACAACTCGCAAGCCTGGTACTTTGAGGCGCTCTCTCGGAATGAACCCGTTGTGCGTCGTAACCCCTCAGCGCCAGACCCATTGGCCGACCGTCTGGGGCTGCCTGAAGGGTTTTCGGCGCTTAGCGCGCCGCTGAGCGCCAGCGGAAAGCAGCTTGGAGTACTCACACTCCACCACGCGACCGGAAATCGTTATGGGGTGGAATCGGAGAGTATCAGCGCGTCCTTCGCGCGCTATGCTGGCATCGCGATTGAGAACGAGCGCCTCGCGCAGGAATCGAAAGACCAGGCATGGATATCCACCATCCTGCTGCAGGTCGCGAAAGCCACCCAATCCCTCACGCGCATCGACGAACTGACCAGCCTGATTGGTCAATTAATCACCCTTCTGATTGGAGGCAAAAAAGGCGCGGTGTTACTGCTGGAACCGGAAGAGCATGCCTACTATCTTCAGGGCGTGTTTGGGGATGATCTAAAACCACTTGAGACAAGCCTTCCGCGCAGAGTTGGGCGGTCAGAAATTCTTCTGGGCGCGGCGGAAAACCCTGAACCGCTGGCTTTGCCTGCCAATGCCTGCGAGCCCGAACTGCGCGACATCCTGGGCTTGCAAGCCAGTGATACCGTATTGCTGCTTCCCCTGATAGCCCATGAGGAACTGCTTGGTTTCCTGCTGCATGTCAGTTCGGACCCTTACCAGCCAGCGCCCCCAGAAATCGTCCTGGGGCGCCAGAAATACACGATTTTGCAAGGAATCGCCAGGCAAATCGCGGTGAGCGTCCAGAACATCAACCTGCTGAACACCCGCCAGGAAGAAACCTACATCTCATCGGTCCTTTTGCAGGTTTCGCAAACAATTGTTACCACGCCGGATTTGGTTGAGGCCCTGGAAAAGATTTTTTACACCTTACATATGCTCATCGGCATTGAAGGAACAGCCGTCTTCAGATGGCTCCCCGAAGAGAACGCTTATGAACTTAAGCATGCCGCTTCAGACCAGCTGCATCCCTGGCAAATGGAACGATACTACGGCATGCGCGTTCCCAAAGAGGATTTCCCATTCCAGGCGGGTTCGGCTGATGGAAAACCCAACCGGGTTCGTTCCGATGAAGTTCTGCGAACCTATAACCTCCTGGCGAAAGACGCCCTGCAAAACGAAGCCAACCCGGATGAGCCGCTGATCCATCCCTCGAATTCGGTTTACCTGATTTACAACCTGGCGATGCGCGGCGAAGATTACGGCGTGCTTATCTGCCGGGACCCTGATATCCCAAAACGGGAACGCCGCGAAGAGCTCTTAAACGGGGTGGCGCAGCAGATTTCTTTCGCCATCCAGAATGAACGCCTTGAGAAGGTAAGAGCCGACCAACAGCGCGTGGAACAGGAATTTCAACTGGCGCGCCAAATCCAGGAAACCTTCCTGCCGGAAAAAATGCCGGTTATTCCCGGATATGAACTGGGTGTTCGCTGGCAGACAGCCCGGCAAGTTGGCGGCGACTTTTATGACATATTCACCCTGAAGGATGGCTCTTACGGACTGGTTATCGCGGATGTTTCTGATAAAGGTATCGCGGCCGCCCTGTATATGACCGTTACGCGCACCCTCATCCGCTCAGTCGCCTTGGAATCCGCTTCCCCCGCGAAAACCCTTGAGCGCGTCAACCAGCTCCTGCAGCTGGATTCCAGGCGCGGTTTCTTCGTGACTTGTTTCTATGGCGCGCTGGACCCAGAAAACCACCGCCTTACCTACGCGAACGCCGGCCACCTGCCGCCCTATTATCTTGATGCCCGAAAAAAGACTGCCAGCCCGCTCGAAAGGGGTCAAACCGCTCTGGGAATCTATGAGGATGTCGTGTACCAGGAACGTGTCTTGCCGATGGAGCCGGACTGCAGCCTGGTGCTCTTCACGGACGGCGTCACGGAAGCCTTCAATAAGTTCGGAACAACTTACGACACCGCGCGTTATCAGAAGATCCTCCAACGCAGCACAGGGCTTTCTCCCGACGCGCTGCTGAACCTGGTTGAACAGGACCTTTCGCGCTTCCGCCGGGAAACGCCCCTCAGCGATGACATCACCGAGCTGGTCATCAAGCGTTTGCCCTTACTGACAGATTAAGACAGGCAGTTTCGTTTTTTGCAGCAGGCTCTCAATGTTGGATCCAAAAAGCCGGTCGAACAGCGAGTTGCCGCTGTAACCGCCAATCAGTACGGCGGTCGCTCCATTAGCAGCCGCCTCTTCCAAAGTCGCGTCAGCCAAATTCCCGTCTTTTCGGAGAATATATTCATAATCCAAATTCAACTTACGCAGGTATGTTTTCGCGTAGCTCATTTCCGTCTCGAGATCAGGACTGCCGTCATCAAGGGTGAGCAGCCAGAGTCTCGCGCCGTAACGTCCGGCTAAATAGGCGCTCACAAACAGCGCCTCCCTGCTCTTGGGAGAGCCGTTGTACACAACTAAAAGCCGGTCCAATGGCTGCGCCTGGTCTTTGACGATAAGAATCGGGCGCCTGGCTCCCCGCAGAATAGTACCGATACCCGAGGTCAACCTGTCCAGGATATTACCGCTTGGGGGAAAAGCCAGATGCAGCACCAACAGGTCTGAAAGCAAGCTGTGCTCGCTGATTTGTCCGGTAATATCTCCGGAAACAATCAGGAGCTTGCCGCCCATGCCGGCTGCCGCCAGACGTTCTTCAAAGCGCGTCTCCATCTTCCGGTGTTCCTCTTCGCCGAGCAAGTCACTGGGGCTGATGACATGCAGCCCGCGCACATGCCCGCTTGGGCAGCGATTTATCAGGATTGCCTGTTCCAGCGCGCTCCAGTAATCGTCGTGATCGCCGATCGCCACCAGGATATCGCGGAACAGGCAGCCTTCCGGGTCTTCAGCTGTCAACGGCAGGTCAGGCGCGGCTTGTTCGCGCCCGGAAAAAACAGTATCCTCGAAGTGCTGCTCGGTCTGGGAACCGGATGCTTTTATCGTTTTACCTTCCTGCAGTGCCATATACTCCGCCGCGTGCCCGGTCCGGATGGGGATGCCGAGTGCTTCCTGCAAAATTGACTGCTGGTCGAGCACCCACAGGTATAAGTCAGTTACCGTCAGACGCGGGAATTCCTCGCGCAACCCAGAGCTATTAATCATCTCCACGACAGGCTGGTAAACTTTTTCATACCAATCCAGAGCCGCTTCTTCATAGGGAATTTCCCGCGCTTGTTCCTGACCCATGTAATAGCGGTGAACGTCAATATGCTCCGCTAAAAGCGGGTAAGTATCCGCGCGGCTCAGGCTGAAATCTATGCCCGGAATAATCAGGTCGAGGCGGGTTTGTTCCAAAAATTCCACGTAGGTGGCTTTGTTTTGCAGTTCCTCGGGCGTGATAGAGGCGGAAACCGGCACGCGCGTATAGAGTTCGGTTACGTAGGCTTCGATCATATCCAGACCCATCTCCCTGGCAATCGAGACGCGGTGGTTTCCGTCCAGCACGAAGTAAGCATCCCCGATTTTGTACAGGCTCACCGGAGGCAAGCCAGTGCTGTTGAGGCTGGTCATGGCTGTTTTTACGCTTGCCCAGCGGATAATGTCCGCGTCATTCAGAGGTGAGAAATTGCGGTCAAAATCTTCATTTCTGCCCACGCTGCCAACGATATCCTTGAGACGCACCGATTGCAAACCCCGGTCAACCTTATTGAAGGCCTTTAATTTGGCTGAAATTTCGTCATAGGGCAGCAAATCCAGAGATTTTCCGCGGATGCCTGCCCAAAAACGCTGCAGCGCGGCTTTGGAACGCGCTTTTTTAAAATCATCCAGGGCTTTTTGATAGGTCGTGACGTCTTTTTCCATAAGTCAGCTTCCGGCAACGAAACGCTGTTTGTATCTTATCATAATCACGCTTTCAGGCGCTGCGGCGTCCGTTGTTATGCGCGCGAGTCGTCGCAGTCCGCGCGAATTAGGTAGGGTTAAATGTCATCCCACACGGTGAACCATGCTATAATTTTTTTATTAACGAAGAGCGGACAAAGCAAAGCCTATGGTTTTATCCACACTAAACCCCATAGATTATCTGGTCATTGGGCATATCACGCAGGACTTACTGGATGACGGCACATACCTCCACGGGGGGACGGTCAGCTATTCCGGGCTCACCGCCGCGGCGCTCGGTCAGCGGGTCGGCATCCTCACCAGCTGTGCCCCAGACCTCGACTTGGGGGTTTATTCAGGCATGCAGGTGCGGGCGCTGCCCGCCGCCCGGAACACTGTCTTTCGCAACATCTCTACCGATGCCGGGCGTCTGCAATACATGTATCATTCCGCCCGGCGGCTTGATTCCACAGCGGTGCCGGAGGAATGGAAGCTCACCCCCATTGTGCACCTGGGCCCGGTCGCCGCGGAGATTGACCCCGGGATTTATACTGCCTTTCCGCGCAGTCTGATTTGCCTCACCTCCCAGGGTTGGCTGCGGAGTTTCGCTCCGGATGGACGCGTCTTTCCCGTGGATTGGACTTACAGTCCGGACCTTCTGCGAGCCGCCCATGCCGTGGTTCTGAGCCTGGAAGATTTGCATAACGATGAGCGCAAGGTTGAACATTGGGCAGAGCTGTGCTCTTTGTTAGTCGTGACGCAATCCGACCAGGGGGCGCGGGTCTATTGGAACGGTGATGTGCGCCGCTTTGCCGCCCCAAAAGTGGAGCTGGTGGAGGATACAGGCGCCGGTGATATTTTTGCCGCTTGCTTCTTTCACCGCCTGTATGCCACCCAGGACCCCTGGGAGGCAGCCCGCTTCGCGGTGCGCCTGGCAGCCGCTTCAGTCACCCGCCGGCATTTTCACAGCGTGCCCACTCCCCGCGAGATTTCAGACGCGGTAATTCAAGTAATCTGACAGGAAAGTATGGGAAAAGTTTATACCATCGTAAATCAAAAAGGCGGCGTCGGAAAGACTACGACCAGTATCAACCTGGGAGCGTATCTGGGTTTGTTCAATCAGCGCGTGTTGCTGGTGGATATTGACCCACAAGCCAACGCGACTTCCTGCCTGGGCATAGACAAAAACAGCATCCGCAACGGCACGTACGAGGTGTTGATTGGGACCCAGCCGGTCTCAGACCAGATTCTGCATAACCCACGCTTTCGCATCTCACTGCTGCCCTCCTCCCCCAACCTGGCTGGCGCGGAAATTGAATTGATTGACCTGCCGGAGCGTGAATCCCGTCTTCGCAAACTGGTTGACCCTCTGCGTTCCCGCTATGACTACATTCTCATTGACTGCCCGCCTTCGTTGGGCTTGCTGACGCTGAACGGATTGATGGCTGCCTTTGACGGCGTGATTATTCCGGTGCAGTGTGAATATCTGGCGCTGGAAGGTTTGGGACAGCTCACCCAAACGCTGACCAGAGTGCGCCAAAACCTGTTCCCGACATTGGATATCAAGGGTGTGGTGCTGACGATGTTCGATGGACGCACCAATCTTTCCGCGGATGTGATGAGCGAGGTTCAGAGGGTTTTTCCAAATCGCGTCTTCAATACCTTCATTCCGCGCAGCATCCGCCTGGCAGAAGCCCCATCCTTTGGGATGCCCATCTCAGTCTACGCTCCCGAATCCATCGGGGCGAAAGCGTATCGGGCGCTGGCGATGGAGCTGCTCAGCTCCAACGGTACCGCGCTTCAGGAAATACAGGAGCAACACTATGGCACGTAAAACCGGTCTTGGCAAGGGCTTAGACGCGCTGATTCCATCCTGGCAGGAGGAAAGTTTAGCATCCACAGCATCCTCGGCAGCCGCTTCAGCCGATTCAGTTGTCCGTATCGCGATTGACAGGATAACTCCGAACCCAAGGCAGCCTCGCAAAATCTTTTCGCCCGAAAGCCTGCAAGAGCTGGCCGATTCAATCCTCCAGCACGGCATCCTCCAACCCCTTATCCTGGTTCAAACCGGCAATGAAGACCGGTATACCCTGATTGCCGGGGAGCGCCGTTGGCGCGCCGCTGCCCTGGCAGGCTTAAAGGAAGTCCCCGCGCTTGTGCGCAGTGCGACGCTGCAAGAGCAATTGGAGTTCGCGATTATTGAGAACATCCAACGCGAGGACTTGAACGCGCTCGAGCGCGCGCATGCCTACCAAAGCTTATTGGATGAATTTTCTCTTACGCACGATGAGATTGCCCAAAAGGTCGGAAAGAGCCGGGCTGCTGTGACCAACACCCTGCGCCTGCTGAACCTGCCAGTCAGCGTTCAGCAAGCTTTGCAAGATGACCTGATCACAGAAGGACATGCCCGTTCCCTTCTGGGGCTCAATTCCGCCCGCTCCATCGAAGCTGCGCTGGAAACCGTCTTGAACCTGGGACTCAACGTGCGGCAGACCGAAATTCTGGTGGGTAAGCTGCAGGGGAAAGCCCCCAGGCAGCCCAGCGAACGGGTAAAACCAGCCGGGCTCGCGGCATTGGAAAATAAGATGCGCCAATTCTTTAAAACCAAAGTGAGCTTACAACCCGGCAAAAAGGGCGGCAGCATCACCATTTATTATTATTCCGATGAAGAATTAAACAGCATTGCCGACGCGTTGGGGCTCAATGATTGAACGGGTGCTGCTTGACAACGGCTGTTTTTATCAAGGTGGTGCGGAGCAACCCGGCCTGCAATCCTTACTGGTTGAAGACGGTATTATTCGCGCGATTGCCGCGCCAGACGCGTTTAGCGCGGCACTGCGCCGTACTTCCAAAAAGATTGATTTGCAGGGTCAGACCGTACTGCCTGGTCTGACCGATTCCCATCTCCACCTGATGTTCCTCGCGGATCAATTGAGCGCTGTGGACTGCGAGACTGGCTCGCTGCAGGAGTGCCTGGAACGCGTGCGTGCCAAAACCCGCGCTCTGAGCCCGGGCGACTGGATAATCGGCTACGGCTGGAACCAAAACGCCTGGCAGCCAGCCCGTTACGGCACAGCTGCCGAACTGGAAAGCGTCAGCAGCGGGCACCCCGCTGTATTGTACGCCAAGTCGCTGCATGCATCGTGGGCGAACGAAACCGCGCTTCGCGCGGCTGGCATTGACGCAAACAGCCCAGACCCAGACGGCGGGCGGATTTTGCGAGATGAACGCGGAAACCCGACAGGCATCCTCCTGGAAAACGCCATGCAATTGGTCGATAAATTCGTTCCGCCGCTGGCCGGCAAACGCCTTGAAGGCATGCTCAAAAACGCCCAAAACCAGCTGCTTTCGTACGGCATCACCAGCGTGCACGATTTTGATCGCGAAGCTTGTTATAAGGCGCTGCAAGCTCTGGACGCGGCTGGTGAACTAATTCTGCGCGTACGGAAAAATTTGCACGGCGAACACCTCCCGGAAATCATCGCGGAAGGCCTGCGCAGCGGCAGCGGCAGCGAACATCTCTTTTTGGGCTCACTCAAATATTTCGCCGACGGCGCCCTGGGCCCGCAGACCGCAGCAATGCTGACCCCATACGAAAACTCAGACTCAACCGGCATTCTTCTGATGGATGCCGACGAGGTCTTCACCCAGGCTGCCCGCGCGTCTGCCGCGGGTTGGCCGCTGGCAATCCACGCCATTGGCGACCTGGCTGTGCGTTCTGTTTTGGATGGGTTTGCCCGTTTGCGCGCCTGGGAGGAGGTAAATAAGCTCCCGCATCTGCCGCAGAGGATTGAACATGTTCAAATCATCGCCCCTGAAGATCAGCCCCGACTGAAAGCCCTGGGCGTCATCGCTTCCATGCAGCCGCTGCATGCCACCTCGGATATGTTTACTGCCGACCATCATTGGGGTGCCCGCTCCGCGAACGCGTACGCGCTTAATTCCCTGCTTCAATTGGGCACGCTGCTCATCTTTGGCTCCGACGCGCCGGTAGAATCTGCCAATCCTTTCCTGGGTTTACACGCCGCGCTCACCCGTCGCCGGGTCAGCGGCGAACCGGGCGAGGAGGGCTGGTATCCGCGGCAGCGTATCCCGCTTGTTCAGGCGCTGAATGCCTACACCAGCAGCCCGGCCCGCTCCTGCGGGTTGGGGGGCAGCCTGGGGCGCGTCGCGGTCGGCTACCGGGCAGACCTGACAGTCCTCCCGCGCAGCCCGTTCCTGATTGACCCTCACGACCTGGCGCGTCTGCTTCCGGAGATGACCCTGGTGGACGGTAAAGTCGTTTTCCAGGTGTAAACCTGAGCGCCAAATGCCTTTACCTGCCGCCCTGAGAACTGAGACCACCTGAGCCCGGAACGATGGAACCCAAAATCCGATTATCTACGGCTTACCCAATCAAGGAACTGTTTTCGTTCCTGAACTCCGCGACGCTTTCTTTTTCCAACCTGGATTGGATTTCGAGCCGGGAACGCCTGGACGCCCCTTTCTGTTATGTGCTGGAGGATGAAGGACAAATTAAAGCGCTCATTTCCTGCCAACCGGAAGACGCGAACGCTGCCTGGCTGCGTTTTTTTGTCGGTCAATCGGATGGGAAGCACGCCGATTATTTTCGGCTGCTACTCAATCGCGCGCTGATTGACCTGAAAGCAGCTGGCGTTCAGGGTTTGTACACGCTTTCGTTTAAGAGTTGGCAGGAGCAGCTGTTCTCAGGCAGCGCTTTCTCTCCCCATACCCGCATCATCACGCTTATCCGGTTGGTCAGCGGCGGTACTGCTTTCGAACCTCCTGCCGGCTGGCGCGTCCGCCCGATGACGCAGGAAGACCTGCCCGAAGTGGAGAAGGTGGACCATGCCGCCTTCAGTTCCCCCTGGCAGTTGAACCGCGCCTCCCTCCAGGTTGCGTTTCGGGGGTGCTCCTACAACACGGTCGCGGAACAAAACGGTCGGATTGTTGCGTATCAAATGACCGCCGCAAGCTACAATATCTCGCACCTGGCCAGGCTGGCGGTTCTGCCCAACTCCCAACAGCACGGCTTGGGGTCAAGCCTCGTTCAGGATACAATTCGGGAAGCAGAAGCCCGCGGCAGCACGGAAATCAGCGTGAACACGCAAACCAACAATGCTTCTTCTCTGCGTCTGTACTCCCGCTTTGGTTTTCAGCAGGAAGGAAAGCTTGTCCCGGTATTCCAAAAAGCTGTCCAGGAGATTTAACATTGCCCGCTTTACATTTCCGCCTGCCTGTGGCAAAATCCTGACAATTCTTGTATAGAGGAGCCCGTAAATGCCTGGAGTGCAATCGCAAAGATTAAAAATGCGCGAACAACGCAAACAAAGTTCCCGCAAAAAGACCATCACCATCGCGCTGGTTGTTGGATTGACCGCGCTGGCAATTTTCTTGCTGGTAATGCTGCCCAAGTGGACGGTCAATAAAAGTAAACTCTACCTGCAAAACGGCTTCTCGATTGGCGACCCCAACGCGCCTGTGAAGGTGGAAGAATTTTCAGACTTCCGCTGCTCACATTGCCAAGACTTTGCGCTGAATTATGAAGCGGATTTCATCAAAAAATATGTGGACACCGGTAAAGTCTATTTCACTTTCCATAACTTCGCTTTCCTGGCAAAGGATTCCACTGACGCCGCGGAAGCAAGTTACTGCGCCGCCGATCAAAACGCTTTCTGGCAGTATAAAAACCTTCTGTTCACCTATTCCTCTTATTCTGGCGCCTTCGCGGAGAAAAACCTGATAGACTACGCGAAGCAATTGGGTTTGGACACCGACGCGTTTACTACCTGCTTACGCTCAGATGTCAACCTTGGCAAGCTTACCGAAATGAAGGCTTATGCCAGCTCGCTGGGGATTGATTCAACCCCGCAGTTCTCCGTCAATGGCAAGAATGTTTACATGAACAATCTGGACGAAACAGTCGACGCCGCGCTGAAAAAATGAGGGAATCCGATAACAAATTTACGCCTGGTTGGAATGAACCAGGCGTTTTTTATTTCAAGGGATTCCGGAAAAGCAAATTTGAGGTTAGTAAGAGACACCCAGCGCGTTTAAGCTTATTACGATCAGCACAGCAAAAATGAGCGCGGGAAGGAAACTGCCTGTGCGTATCTTTTTTATTTCCAGCAGGTTGCTGATGGCGATACCAATCAGGATGACCCCTCCTACCGCGGTCATCTCCGTCATCGCCGAGGGGTCAAACCCCTGCCCCGACACCCTGGCAACCAGGCTGATTCCGCCCTGATATACCAGCACAGGCAGGGCGGAAAAAAGCACGCCAACTCCCAGCGAAGACGCGAACGCTACCGAAGCGAGGCCATCCAGCAGGGATTTCACAGCCAATGTCTGAAAATTCCCGCTCACCCCATCCTGAATTGAACCCAGAATCGCCATCGGACCGATGCAAAAAAGCAAGGAGGCAGTCACAAAACCGTAAATGAAGCGCTGCGTGTCTGCGCTTTGCGTCTGGCTTGTCCGGTTTAGCTTCCGCTCCAATACAGCGCCCAGGTTTTCCAGGTGCTCCTCAAGCTTCAGAAACTCCCCCGCGACCGTGCCAAGGACCAGGGCGCCCAATGGGATTAACACATTTTGTGTTTGCGTAAAAAGGTATATGCCGTTCGCGAGGGTGAACAAGCCCATCCCGGAAACAAGCGTCTGTCGAAAACGCGCGGGGATTTTTTGCCCGGCAAACAGCCCAATGAACCCACCGATGAAAATTGCCGCGACGTTAATCAGCGTACCAAGCACTGCCGCCTCTTTCGGATTATTGAATCTCGCCGTTCGCGGCTTGCGCGGCGAGCAGGATAAAGCATAAAGAAGAGAGGCGGTTTAGATAGGTGAGCGCGTCTTCCGGCACCTCAGCCCCAAACGGGGACTGCGCCAGGCTGACGGTTTCGCGTTCCGCGCGGCGCGCGAGCGCCCGTGCCATGTCCAGCGCGCCTTCAGCCGGCGTTTGACCTGGCTGCAGAAAGGCGCTTGGTTTTTTCGTGCGCCTTTCGAGGTCAGTCAGCATTGCCTCAAGGCTGTCCAGCGCCAGGGCGAGTTCTTCCACAAAATTTTCTGGCTTCCAACCCGCGAGGCCAGCCATAATAAGGGAGAGATGTTTCTGGCAGCTTGTCAGGTTATCTTTGGCGCTTTCGTCCGCGAGGAAAGCTTTTGCCAGGCCGAGGCTGGCGCTGGCTTCGTCAATCGCGCCGATTGCCCGCAGGCGGATATCCGCCTTGGAGACCATATCCTCATTAATCAGGCCTGTAAAACCCGGTTTGCGCGCGAGCGGTCGGCGGGGTGTCATCGCTATTCGCCTTCGGGGATATTGCCAGCAAGAACGAACCAGGTGTTGATGTTATTCAGCCTGTCGCTGGGCCCATAAATCTGACCAATGCTCACATCCAGGATGGTATTCCGCACAGCGTAATTGTAGACCGGGTAATAGAGCGGAAGCGACGGCAGCTGTTCATGGAAAAGAATCTGGAAATTTCGGTAAAGTTTCGTCCGCAGCGAGTAATCGCTGCTGACCCGGGCCTGTTCAAGGTATTCACTTGCCGAGCGGTTGTTCCATTGCGAGTAATTCTGACCGTCTTTTGCCTGGGATTGAGCCCAGAAGGGGTAAGGGTCCGGGTCCGGAGTTCCCGAAAGGTCAATTTCAATCAGGGCGGCATCAAAATCGTGCGCTGAGAGCCTTGCGACAACGTCGCTATACGGCAAGGCGAGCACGTCCACCGCCACGCCGACGGATTCCCAACCTTGTTTGATGTACTCGGCTGTCCGGGTGTGGAGCTCGTCATCCGGGGTTAGCAGCACAAGGCGAACTTCAACCCCTTCTGATGTCACCAGTGTGCCGGTTTCACCGCGTGTAATCCCCAAAGCCGCGAGTTTCTGCGCGGCAGCGTCGGGATCATAAGAAAAGCTGCCTTGTTCAGGATAATACGCCCAGCTGCCAGGAAGAATTGGACCATTCGCGAGGATTCCCTGCCCAAACAAGACATTGTCCAGTATTGCCTGGCGGTTGATAGACACCATCAGCGCCTGACGGAATTCGGGGTCTTGCAAAAACTTCTTGGCTGAGTTGTCGAGATTCAAAAACACCATGCTCAGGCGCGGTTCGCGCGTGGAAAACAGGTTGAGTCCAGGTTCGGCCAAAACTTCCGGCAAGATATCGTTCGTGATGCCTGCCAATCCATCCACCTCTCCGCCCTGAAAAGCGCTCCATGCCTGGCTCATGCTGGGGTAATACTGGAAAACCACCTCATCGATGTATGGTCTGCCGAGGTAGTAATCCTCATTCGGCAAAAGGTCAACCCCACTGACGGTTCCATCTTTGACTAAAAACCGGCTGAACTTGTATGGACCGGTGCCAATTGGCGCGGTGTTAAATGGATGATCTACCAATTCTGCCAGGCTCAAATTTCCGAGCAGATGGGAAGGGAGCAAAGGCACGCTCAAATAATCCAGAAGCGGTGAAAAAGCTTCAGGCAGGGCAAACTCCACGAGAGAATCTGAAAGCGCGTTAACCTCAATTTCAGACCAGAAAGCGCGCAAGTCGTCAGGAATCAGTTCATTTTCTTCCCGCAGCAGCCCCATGGTGTAAACGACATCCTGCGCTGTAACCGGGTGACCGTCATGCCAATAGGCGTTGGCGCGCAAACTGAAGGTGAAGCGGGTGCCATCGGCGGAATAACTCCAGGTTTCGGCCAGGTCCGGCTGGGGCATCCCGCTGGAATCAAATTTGACCAGCCCGCTAAAAAGAAGCCGGTCTACGTCCTTATCCGCCTGGTTGTACCGATCCAGAATAGGATTGAGGCGCATGAAATTCCCCACCAGAGCCTCGGTATAGATACCCCCGGTAACCGGGCTTGGGGTGCTTTGCAGCATAGGAGAATTGGCGCCCTGCTGAAAAATCAGCAGCAAGCCGACCGCCAAACCAGTCAACACAATAATCAGAAGCTGCCAGCGAAATTTTCTCATCGTTTAAAAAAAGACAACTGCCAAGACTGGCGAGTCGTCTTTAACCTCCATGTGGAATTGTAGAAACGCCTTCAAACTACTGCTAATCAGGTTATCCGGTAATAAGCACACTGACCAACGCCAAAACAACAAACAGGGCCGCGAGGCCGATGGTCACAAAGAAAAGTACGCGTTCTACTCCGCGCCTCTTGGTATAGACGCCGCCGGTATCACCTCCGGCAAGACTGCCAAGCCCGATGCCTTTGCTTTGCAAAAGAATACTGCCAATCAGGGCCACCGATGTAATCATAATCGCGATATTCAAAAATTTATTCAAGTCAACCTCCGACAGATAACACGAAGATTATACCTAATCCGGAAAAAACGTCAACTCGTAATTAGACGGCGCCGGGTTATCCTCAAAAATTCTCCGACTCTTGGAGAGTGGAAGGCCGCTCCCGTTTGGCTGTCAGAAAGCTCAGCAGCAGCCTTCCGATAAAGCAGAACCAGGGAGTATTCAAGCCGCCCTGAGCGAAAGAACACGCAAACCCGCCTGCCTGCCAGGGGCGGGATGGACAGTGATTTACGAGCGCGCCTGAGTGAGGATATAATCAGGTCATTATGCCCTACAGGCACCTGAGCTGAAACATGGAAGAAATCGTCGTCGCCCTGCACATGCATACCGTATATTCCGACGGAAGCGGAAAACACGCGGATTTGGCGGCTGCCGGCCTGAAGGCCGGCCTGGATGCCATTCTCATCAGCGACCACAACGTGTGGGTGCAAGGCTTGGAAGGCTATCTGCAAAAAGGGAAAAAACGGCTGCTCACCCTGGTTGGGGAAGAAGTGCACGACCAAACCCTCACGAAAGGGAAGAATCACCTCCTGATTTTTGGGCACACCCGCGAACTGGCGCGCTTCGCCTCAGACCCGCAGCAGCTGATTAATCAGGCGTCTGCTTCCGGCGGGCTCACTTTCATCGCCCACCCGATTGAAGACGCCCTGCCTGCGTTTGGCGAGGCAGCATTTAACTGGGAAGACTGGCAGGTGAGCGGCTATACCGGTATTGAATTGTGGAACCAGATGAGCGAATTCAAGACGCGCGCCACAAACCTTCCCAAGACTGTCCTGCACGCGTTTTTCCCGCAATTGATGACCCTTAGCCCTCTGGAAGCAACTCTGAAGCTGTGGGACGAGCTCCTCATCCACAGCAAACAGCCGGTCGTTGCCGTCGGCGGCGCAGACGCGCACGCCCTGCAAATCAAAAGGGGACCACTGCGCCTTGTTCTCTACCCCTATGAGCTTCAATTCCGCTCGATTACCAACCACCTGCTGCTCCCGAAAGCCCTCAGCGGGAACCTGACCCAGGATAAAGCCCTGATTTATGACGCGCTGCGCGCCGGTCATTCCTTCATCGCTTACGACCTGCCGCATTCAGCAAAAGGCTTTCGCTTCACGGTAAACAGCAACGACGGCACATTCTGGATGGGAGACCAGGTTTCCGCGGAAGCCGGGCTCACCTTCCAGGCGCGGCTGCCAATCCGCGCCCACGTGCGTTTGCTGCGCAACGGCAGCGTGGTAAAAGAGCATACGGACCGCGAAGTCCTCACTTACCTTACCAAAGAGCCCGGCATCTACCGCGTCGAAGTGTATTTGGACTACCTGGGCCGGCACCGCGCCTGGATATTCAGCAATCCGATTTACGCAAGGTAAGCCCTCTCTGATTCCCGTGTGAGGGCGGAAATCAGGAAGGAGCGGTCCGCCAGGCAGGGGCTTTCTGAGAAACCACTTATCAAAGCAAAGCAGTGCGCGTTCGTTGGTATAATCCAGTCAGGAATAGACCCTTATGCTTCTGGATTCGATTGAGAACAAGCTGCGCACGCTGTTTGAGGGCACGCTGGACCGTTTGCTCTATCCCGGCATTTCCGGCACACTCAGCAGCCGTCTGGTCCTGCTCATATCCGAAAAGATTGCCTCCGAACCGACTGATTCCCGCCGCGCCCCGGATTTAATTGACATCCTCATCAGCCCGGAAAAATGGGACGCGTGGCAAAGCGCCCGAACAGCCTTGGACGAAGCAGCCCGGGAACTGGAAACCTATTGGGTCGAACAGGGCTACACGTTCGCGCACGCGCCCAGCATCAAAGTGCTCGCGGACCCCGATCTTAGCGCTGAGGCAGTCGAAATTCGTATCGACTACGCGAAAGACGAAAATTGGCTGGGCAAGACCGCCCGCCAAACCGTTCCGCGCCAAATCGCGAACGACCCAATCCCCGCGCATGCTTATCTGATCATCAATGGAAAAGAACAGGCAGCCCTCGAAAAATCCGTCATTAACATTGGGCGGCGCTCAAGCTGCGACATTATTCTGGCAGACCCGCTGGTTTCGCGGGATCATGTGCAGCTGCGCGCGGAACAAGGCAAATTCCTCATCTTTGACCTCAGTTCAACCGGCGGAACCTTCGTAAATAACCGCCAGGTGCGCTCCGCCGTGCTAAAACCAGGCGACGTTATCCGACTGGGTAAAACCCTTCTGGTCTATAACCAGGAATTCCCCGGCTCCGTGGAAACGAAAACCACCTACCTTCAAAGTCAACCCAAACCATGAACGCTGGATTACTGTTAGTACTGCGCATTCTCTTTTTGATTGCCCTTTACGCCTTTCTGGGGCTCAGCCTGTGGATAATCTGGAAGTCAGTCAAAGGGAAATCAGCGCAAACCGCCCAGGAAGCCATTCCCCCGCTCAGTCTCTCATCCACTATTTTGGAATCCACCAGCGGGCAGATTTTCCTTTCGCCCAAGGTCAGCATTGGCAGAAGCCCTGATTGTGATTTCGTCCTCCCGCACGAGATGATTTCAGCCCGGCACGGCAGCTTCAGTTATCATCATCAGCAGTGGTGGTATGAGGACCTGAATTCCACCAACGGGTCCTACCTGGAAAACCTGCGCGTTGAAGAACCTATCGTTGTCAAAGACGGCGATGTGCTATTTTGCGGCGAGGTCGATATCAATATCTCAATCAAACCCCTATCCTGAAGAAAAGAGGTCAGCATGACAGAAAACACTATCGCGTTTGGTATTATTGGTGGCTCAGGTTTGTATTCCTTTGAGGGGCTGGAAAACCGAAGGACAGTCATCATAGACACGCCGTTTGGTTTGCCATCCTCCCCAATTGTTCTGGGGGAAGTGCGCGGCAGGCAGCTGGCTTTTCTGGCGCGTCACGGGGTAGGGCATACTATCTCACCCTCCGAAGTAAACTACCGCGCGAACATTTACGCCTTCAAGCAGCTGGGGGTGACGAAAATTATCAGCGTGAGCGCCTGCGGTTCTCTCCGCGAAGACTTCGCGCCTGGTGACGTTGTAATTCCGGATCAGGTATTTGATTTTACCCACAAGCGCGAACGCAGTTTTTTTGGCGATGGGCTTGTGGTGCATATTGGCTCAGCCGAGCCATTTTGCCCCCGCCTCAGCGCCGCGCTTGCCCAGGCGCTCAAAGCGGAAGGCGGCACGGTGCACGAAGGCGGCGCGTATATCACCATTGAGGGTCCCCGCTTCTCCACCAAGGTCGAATCCAACACCTTCCGCTCGTGGGGAATGTCGCTGGTTGGCATGACCGCCTCGCCGGAGGTCTTTCTGGCGCGTGAAGCCGAAATCTGCTACGCCACCATGGCGCATGTCACGGATTATGACGTATGGCACGTCAGCGAAGAACCCGTGAGCGTGGAGATGGTTGTGCGCACCCTTTCAAAGAATACCAGCCTGGCTCAGCGGGCGCTTATCCGCCTGGTGGATATTCTGGCGCAAGCCGAGCCGGACGCGCCCGCCTGCTCATGCGAGCACGCCTTAAAAGACGCGCTGATTACCAGCCCCGCCAAAATCCGACCCGAAACCCGGGAAAGATTGCACCAATTAATCTCCAAGTATGTGAAGTAACCTTGAGCGAGACCCCAGCGACCAAAAAGACCGGCTTCGTGCCAGCGCCCCTGCTGCTGGTTGGTCTTTTTGTTGCTTTCTATGCTTTCGCGTTAATGCTCGCGCCGGCAGTGCGCACGCACACCGATGCCCTTCAACTGCAGCCGCGCTATCTGCTGCCCTTAATTGGCTGGTTGGCGGGCATGGCTGCCATACAATACTGCGCGAATCAATCCCTGCCTGGACACGACCAAACTTTAATCCCTTTGCTGGGCGCTCTGACTGGCTGGGGCTTGCTGACCATCTGGCGGCTTTCGCCCGCGATTGGCGCCAAACAGCTGCTTTGGTTCCTGGCTGGCGTTCTGGTGGTAATTGCCGGGATGAAAATTCAAAACCTCATCGCGGCGCTCAAGCAATACAAGTATGTCTGGCTGACGCTTGGGCTGCTGCTGGTCGCGCTTACCTTTTTTGTCGGAGTCAATCCCAGCGGCAGCGGACCCAAACTATGGTTAAATTTATTCGGGCTCTATTTTCAACCCTCAGAACCCCTGAAGCTTTTCCTGCTCGTTTATCTGGCAGCTTTTTTTGCTGACCAAATCCGCCCGAATGTTACTTTCCTGGCCTCCAGCCTGCCAACCATCCTGATTACCGCGCTTGTCGGTTTACTGTTGATAAGCCAGCGGGATTTGGGTACCGCCAGTCTTTTCGCGGTCTTGTATGTGTTTATGCTCGCGCTCACCACCCGACGCCGGCGAGTTCTCTGGCTTTTTCCGCTACTCATCGCGATTGCCGGCACGGCGGGTTACTTCCTCTTTGATGTTGTGCGCACGCGCGTGGATATCTGGCTCAATCCCTGGCTGCAGCCTGCCGGCGCGTCCTACCAGCTCGTCCAGGCGCAGATTGCGATGGCATCCGGCGGTCTGATCGGCACAGGCCCAGGGCTCGGCAGCCCCCAGTTTATTCCGGTCGCGGTGTCGGATTTCATTTTCTCCGCCATCGCCGAAGAAGCCGGCCTCATTGGCACGAGCGCCCTCATCCTGTTGATGCTTTTATTGGTAATGCGCGGCGTTGTGATATCCGGACGAACCAGGACCACCTTTGGCAAATACCTGGCTTTTGGGATATCGGCGTTCTTCGCGCTGCAAACATTTCTCATCATTGGCGGCAATATGGGGCTGGTCCCACTCACCGGCATTACCCTTCCCTTTATTTCATATGGGGGGTCCAGCCTGCTGACAAGCATGGTCTGCGTACTGCTTCTCCTGAAGTTGAGCACCGAACCCGGCAAGCGCCGCGGCCTGGAAAGTTCGCCTGCGACTTACCAATTCCTGTCCGCCGCGCTCATCCTGCTCTTTGTGCTCTTACTCGCGAAAAACGCGCTGATTGCCGTCTGGAACCGCGAGACGCTGATATCCAGACCCGAAAACTTGCGTTGGGCGGTTTATGACCTGTATACTCCACGCGGGGACATTATCACCACCGCCGGAGACGCCCTGGCGGTGACCACCGGGGTATCTGGTGATTACGAGCGCGAATTGTTATATCCGCCGCTCAGCAGCATTGTCGGTTACACGAACGGGCTTTATGGACAATCTGGATTGGAACGCGGTGTTTACGCTTACCTGCGCGGCTACGCGCTGCCTTATGCCGATGTTTGGCGGCAGGAGCTGCTCTACAACCAACCTCCGGCTGGCTCCGACGTCAAGGTGAACCTGAACCTATCGCTCCAAAAAGCAGCCGACACGCTCCTGGAAGGTCAGAAAGGCGCGGTAGTCCTGCTGAACGCCCAAACCGGAGAAATTTACGCGCTCGCCAGTCACCCGTATTTCAATGCCAACACTCTGGCGGACGATTTCTCCGAATTAATGAGCCGCGAAGACGCGCCGATGCTAAACCGAACCACCCAGGCAGCCTACCCCACCGGCACGCTGATTAATTTACCAGCTTTGGCTGCCTATTGGACTGAAGAAAACTTCCGTTATCAGCTTCCTGGGCTCTCTCCGCGGCTGGATTATCCCTGCTTTCAGGCGATGCAGTCAACCGCCAAACGCGTGGACGTGCTCCAATACGGCTGTGAAAGCGCATCCGCGGATTTGGTTAGCCGCGCCGCTCCGGAAGACCTGGCTGCCGCGATGCGCGGTCTGGGTTTTTTCAGCCAGCCCGTGGTGGCAATTGAATCCGCGGCGGCAGCCGACGACCCAGGCGCGCGAACCGACCTGTCTGCCTGGGCGCGTACCGCCTCAGAAACGCAAGTGACCCCTTTGCAAATGGCTTTGATGGCAGCCGCGATAACAAACGGCGGAATGCAGCCCACCCCCAAAATAGTCAACAGTTATCAGTCGGAAAGCGGAGCCTGGACTGCGTTTGGCGGCAATAAATCGGCGGTGGAAGCTTTGAACAGCGCATTGGCTCTGCAAATTCGCAAAACCTTAACAGCGGAAAACCAACCTATCTGGTTCCTGAATGGACACGCCCCCCTTTTGGAGGGGGGCACTCTGACCTGGTATATCGGCGGAACTACCCCGCAGTGGGTTGGCGTGCCGCTGGCAATTGCCGTGGCAGTGGAAGGAAATCAGGCAGAACTGACCCAGCAAATCGGGAGCCAGCTTCTGAATCTGTCAACACCCTGAAAGTCTAACGCACAATCCGCAGAAAATGGCGCTTGCCACACTGTAACACGCAGGGCTGGTCAAGCATAAGCATAGCGTCTGCGACGGTCACCCCGTCAAGTTTTACACCCTGCTGTTCCACCAGCCGGCGGGCCTGGTTGCGGCTCTGTGCCAGTTTGTTTTTTACCATCACCTGCAGCAAACTCTCCGGCGCTTCCAGGCGGTATTCGGGCATCTCATCGGGAATATCACCCTTCTGGAACATGGCCACAAACTGGTCCTGGGCGCTGTCAGCCGCGTCCTTGCCATAAAACACGGCAGTAATCCCGCGCGCGAGCTGCATCTTGGCATCGCGGGGATGCATGGCGTTGGTTTCCAGCGCATTCAAAAAGCCGTCCAGGATATCTGGAGACCAATCCGTCGCCAGGCGGGCGTAGATTGGCATGGCTTTATCCGGGATGCTCATCACTTTGCCGTACATATCCTCAGCGCTGGTGTTCAGCGGGATGTGATTACCCAGGGATTTGCTCATGCGTACTTCGCCGTCCGTGCCGGGTAAGATGCCGAGAATAATGCCAATATTCGGCTTCTGTCCGTAATATGTCATCACCTTCCGGGCGGCGGTCATGATATTAAAGAGTTGATCAGAACCGCCAACCTGCACATCCGAGTTCATAAAATGCGCGTCGTAGCCCTGCATCAACGAATAAAAGAATTCGTGCAGATGAATCGGTTCGCTGGCATCCCAACGCTTGCGGAAGTTATCCCGCGTCAGAAATTGCTGGACCGTGAAGTTTGAAGCCAGCCGGAAGAATTCTTCCATGCTGATTTTGGAGAGCCACTCCGAATTGTAGCGTATGCGGGTTTTCTCGGGCTCCAAAACGCGAAAAGCCTGCTCCGCGTAGGTTGCCGCGTTGCGCATCACCATGTCCAGGTTCATCTGCGGGCGCAGCTTGTCTTTGTCGGACGGGTCGCCAATCAGAGACGTAAAAGAACCGATAAGAAAGGTTACATCATGGCCCAATTCCTGGAATTGGCGCAGTTTTCGCATCGTGACGGTATGACCAAGATGCAAATCAGTTGAGGTCGGGTCGTACCCGCAATAAACCTGCAGCGGACGTCCTTCGCGCTCAGCTTCAATCAAGCGTTCGCGCAATTCGGCTGTCATGGCTTGCTCAATTGAGGGGTCACCATAATCGACTCCCTGCATTAAGTATTTAACCTGTTCGTCAATGTTCATTTGCATTCTCCATCATGCATCCGGTAGAGCTCAAAATCGTCCGCCCGGGCGCCGTCTGTGATGCTGAATTTTACCGCATTTTTAGCCTCAATTGCGCCCGGCTGCGGCTGCCCAAACCAGACCCTCCACGCGCGCTACAATTTTATCGTTTCCAGAGGCAGCCGCATAAGCAAAAAAACCTCCGGCGCGCCGGAGGTTTTAGTAATTCATGTGAACGTCTAATCTTCAGGGAAGTGGGTTTCATCTTCAGGGCTTGGTTCGTCCAGGCCCGCGAGGCCGCTTCCCTCAATATCATCGCGGCGGTCATCCTCTTCGGCGGTCGTGAGCTCCTCATCCCGGGGTTCTTCTTCGTGGTTAATTGGCTGCATATCCGAGATGTCGATGCCCTCTATTTCAAGCTCCTGCGCGTATTTGGGCGGGTGAATGGTATGCCGGACAATCAGGAGTGCGGCGGATACCAGCGCCACAATCCCCATGATGGTTTGGTTAATATTAAAACCAGCCACAGGGGAAGGATCCAGGCGTAAAAACTCAAGCCCAAAACGAATCGTCGGATAGAGCACTAAATAAAGTAAAAAGATATCGCCTTTATACAGTTTTTCTTTGTATTTCCGCCCGATTAACAGGAGGACGCCCGCGGCAACGAGGTTCAGCAGCGATTCATACAGGAAAAGGGGATGATATTTTGAGACCGTTTCGAAGCCTGGCAGCCGATATGCCGGGCTGATCGTGATGGCCCAGGGCAGGTTGCTGGGGCTGCCGTAAAGTTCCTGATTAATGAAGTTGCCCCAACGACCGACTGCCTGTCCGATTAACAATCCGGGCGCAATGATGTCTGCCCACTCAAGGAATTTCTGCTTGGTTGCCCTGCAGTAGATTAGCAGTGCCAGCGCTCCGCCAATTATCGCGCCCGGGATACCCAGCCCACCGTTCCAGATCATCAGGATTTGCAGCGGGTGCGTCAGGTAGTATTTGGTAGTCAGCCCCATTGCCGCGTTGGAGGCGGAAGGCGTGAACACATGCCAGAGTCGGGCGCCAATAATTCCTCCAACCAGAAGCCAGGGCAGAATATCCCAGACCAGGTTGCCGTCTTTGCCGCGGCGTTTCGCCTCCACGGAGGAAAGCCAGGCGCCCAAAAGAGCGCCGGTCAAAATTATCAACGCGTAATATCGGATTGTTAGTGGTCCTATCTGAAATCCTTGAGGCATAGTAAATTCCTTTACAGTTTAATCCTGCCGGACGCTGCCGGCGGCTCGTTTTCTGACATATAGAAGGCGCTGAATCGCGGTCACATTTCCTAAGATTGCAATTATACCAACAGAATAAACCGTCCGATTTAATAGCAGACCCAAAACCAAAATAATATAACGTTCGACGCGACCAAGAAGTCCAACCTTACCGTCAAAGCCAAGGGCTTCTGCCCGCGCGCGGATATACGAGACGAGAACAGAGCCAGCCGCCGCCGCATAGGTCAGGTATATGCCGTTGGGGCTGGACTCCCGGGTAAAGTACACCAGGACCCCTCCCAGGAGCAACAATTCATCATAACGGTCTATCACCGAATCCAGAAAAGCGCCGAAGCGGGTCGGTGTGCCCAGCCGGCGCGCCATCGCGCCGTCCAGCGCGTCCAACGGGCCCATCAGAGCGGCAGTCAGCCCTCCCCAGAGCAAATGCCCGCTGCCAATCAGGGTTGCGGCGATGATATTACCCACCAAGCCTGCCAGCGTGATGTGATTGGGCTTAATACCTAAGCCAAGGAAAAAGCCAGCGGCAGCGTCTAAGACCCGGCTGAAGCTTTTCCGCAGGATTGATTCAAATGATTTCTTGTCCGACTTCTGGTCACTCATACGCGCTCACCGGGCAGCCTATTCGTCCGCGTCGGCTGGTTCATTTTCAATGCCGTCCAGCAGGATCTGGCGGTTTTTTCCACCGCTTTGCGCCGGACCGATGATTCCGCGATTTTCCAACTCATCAATCAACCAGGCAGCCCGCGGATAGCTGAGGTGCAGCTGCCTTTGCAAAAATGAAGCGCTGGCTCTGTTCGTCCGCCGCAGCACATCGATTGCCTGCTTAATCAAGCCTTCGTCTCCATCTTGCGCGTCCTCGCTCACCTGCTGTTCCCACGGCGAAGTTAGGCTTTCGTCCGGAAGGGCGGTCTTCTCGGTTTGTGGGGCAGGGCTGGCGGCTGATTTTTGAGTTTGCGGCTGCCACCAGGCAATGATCCGGCTGATTTCCGCGTCGCTGATATATACCCCCTGAGAGCGTTGGAGCTGACCTGTCTGAGGATTCAGGAAGAGCATATCGCCTTTCCCGAGCAAAGTTTCGGCCCCGGGAGAATCCAGGATAACGCGGGAATCCATCAGGGAGGCAACGGTAAAGGCAATTCTGGCGGGGAAGTTGGCTTTAATATTGCCGGTAATGACATCGACGCTGGGGCGCTGGGTGGCAACAATCAAATGCATTCCAACCGCGCGCGCTTTCTGTGCCAGCCGCACCAGCGCCCGGTCGGTCTCTTCTGGCGAAGAAAGCATCAGATCCGCCAATTCATCAATAATTATCACCATGCGCGGCAGCGTTGGCTTGCCGCTGTGCAGCATGCGCGCGTTGTAGGTATCCAGGTTGCGGGAATGGGCTTCCTCCAGAATTTTATAACGATTTTCCATTTCGCCCACTGCCCAGCGCAGTTGGCTGCCTATGCGCTCAAGGTCGGTCTCCACGGGCCCCAATAAATGTGGAAGCCCGTTAAAGCGGGTCAGTTCCACCCGTTTCGGGTCTATCATCACCAAACGCAGATCATCGGGTTTGTTGTTCATCACCAGGCAGGCGGTGATCGCGGCGATACAAACCGACTTGCCCGAGTTGGTTGTCCCCGCGATGAGCAAATGCGGCATAACCGCCAGGTCTGCCACCATAGGCGCGCCGGAAACATCCTTACCCAATGGAAAGGCGAGCGGAGAATGCAGCGCCAGAAACTCCTCCGATTCCAAAATCGGACGCAGTTTGACGATGGTGTGCACTGTGTTTGGCACCTCCACCCCCACATAAGACTCTCCGGGCACCGGCGCCTCAATGCGCAGGCGTTCCGCTTTAAGCGCGAGGGCCAAATCGCGCGAAAGACCGGAAATCTTGGCGACCCGCACTTTTTGGCGTTCCTCGGGGTCGCCATTTTTTTCTATGTACCCGGGTTCGACCGCGAACTGTGTAATCGACGGGCCCACGCGGTGCCCGACAACCTTGGCGGGAATCCCAAACTCAGCCAGGGTTCTTTCCAGGATTGCCGCGTTCTGTTTAATTGCTGCTTCATTTGTCACGGCGGGTTTTTCAAGCTCCAGAAGGGATAAAGGCGGCAGCGCGTCCGGGCGTTCGAGGGGAACATCTGCCTTTTTATCGCGCACCGGTTCAGTGCGTTTTTTCTGGTAGCTCAGCGGCAAGGTCATTTGAGATTTGATTTCCTTCGGCGCTGTCTGGAGCGGCTGCCGCGCGGGCCGGTTCCCTTCCATTGGCGCGGGCGCGCTCACCTGAGCTGGAAGCGCGGGAGATTCAGCCGCCACCGGCTCCAGACCGGCCTTGAGGCGCGCCCAGGCTTCCACCCGGCTGAATACATTCAAACCGTAAAGCAGGCAGAGCAGACTGAGCAGCCCTAAGAGCAAGCCAGCGCCGAATGAGCCCAGCAGCCCGGATAAAGGGTGCGCCAGACCCCAGCCTGTGCTGCCCCCCAGGCTGGTTCCCGCTTCAATCTCCAGCACAGTCTCGCCCGAAAAAGCTGAGAGAGAGCCGAGCAGGCAGAGCAAGCCCAACTCCACCAGAACAACTCGACCAACAGAAAAGGGCGCGCCGCGGCCGTTCCGCCATAAAAGCAGAAGCCAGCCGCCCCCAAAAAGCGCCAGAGGCAGCAGATACCTGCCCAGCCCAAACCAGCGCCGCGCCGAACCCAAAATTAAATCCAGAATTACACCGCGCGTGAACCCTAATACGGCCAAACCCAGGATCAGACCAAGCGCCAGAAACAGTACCGCGGCCAAATCCCAGCCAATCCTGGATGGGTCAAACCAAGGTTTTCGCTCCGTCGGCGGCGTTGGGTTGGCGATTTCAGGTTTGGGCTGCTTTCCGCCGCTTCGCGTGGAAAGCGTGGTTTTTTTGGTCTCAGGAACCTTTGCTTGTGTAGGACTCACGGTTGAACTCCAGGCAAAATAATCTGCAATCCGATTAAGTCAGGTTGCAATATCCGTGCCTCAGGCTGGGTTTCCAAGGTCGCTGTCAGGAGGTTTAGCCTCCGTATCGGCTTCGACAGCATTGGAGGCAGCCTCCGCTTCCTGGCGCATAATACTCCTGGCGATATTTTCCAGCGCGACGCGCTGCTTGCGGTATAAATCTGCTTCAGAAACTGCCAATTTTCGGGCGACCTCACGCACTTTTTCCCCCTGGATGAACTTCAAATCAAGAATGTTGTACAAAATCCAGTCGCTGGTGAGTTTGCGTTCGCCTTCCGGTTTGCTTTCCTCAATGGATTGTTTTAATATCGCCCGCAGGGCGTTTGTCCGGCTTCCGTCGAAGTTATCGCTTTGAGACTTTACCAGACGTAAGTTCAGCAGCGGGTTGTTCGTCAGTTTTGGACCGCCCCAATAATGCGTGAGCGCGTCCTTGACCCAGTCTGTAAATTCCCCGGGCACCTGGGAGCTCCCGTTACGATAAATACCCCTCTGGTTGTAGCTGGAACTGGAAATTAATTCCTGAATGTAATCAACTTCCGGCTGCAAAACGGAAAGCGAATTAAGCACCTGCAGCTGCAGCGCCCGGTCCTTCAAGGCCAGTGTCGCCCGGTCTGCCAAAAGCGCCACCGCGTTCAGCTGCTCCGGTAAAAACGCCTCCTCTGCCTCATCCGGGAAACCGCAAATCCCAAACAAACGGGATTGTTCAATGTCCTGCTGATAGGTAAGCGGGATGAGCCGGAAAGCCCCCAGAGACACCATCTCCCGGGGCGACTGCTGGTCTGGTTGAACAGCGCGGATAAGCTCACCAGTTTCCGGCAGTTTATCCAAAATGTGTCGGTCACCCGCGTGAATGATATAGTTCACCGCTCCATTTTCGATGACCGCGATAAACGCGCCGCGCACCTGCAGCTGATCGCAAATGGACGCTGTGATGATTTCCAGGAATTGGTCCAGGTCTTTCTCGGTCAGCATACGCTCTTCCAGGGTCCGGATCAGGCTCAGGTCCTCCCTATCCGCGCCAAAAAAGAGCATTTTTTCCAGGTACGGCGCGAGGAGCGTGATAAAGTATTCCAGGACCAGAATTGTTCCCACCATCACCACGGGGACGTAGGGAATATATGGGTCGCCAAACGTCAGACCATACCGGCGAACAATCGTCGTGGCGCCCAGCGTCATCATCGCCACGAAAGGGCCGCGCATCAGCCAGCGAAACAGGCGGCTTTTTATCGCGCGGTCAGTCCAGTTCAGCCCGAAAAAAGAAACAACGTAAGCAATCGCCACCAGCGCGACACCGGTCAAAATCGCGCTGAGAATCGTCAGCAGCCAAAAAAAGTCGGGGTTATGCGCGAAGAGCGTGCTGCCGTGAAACAGGAACAGCGCGCACGTGACAGCGGGAGCGCCGGCGCCGATAAAAAGGTAAAACAAACGCCGGCGGGTTGTGGTGGTGTTGCTGCGTAAAACTGCCCGGAAAAGATTATAGAAAGAAAGCGCAATGACGGTTAGATAATACGCGCCGAAAACGGCGGTAAACGGCAAGGTTTCCAGATATGCCACCGGCGCGCGTTCCCCCGCCAATTCACCGACGGTAATGTGGAGCGGAACCAGAACCGCCCAAATTAAAGACAGCAGCGCGAATATCCGCACCAAAAGCGTTCGCCGGCCGCGGCTGGGGCGCCCTGTCAGCGTCAACAAAGCGTCAGATAAATAGAAATAACCTGCTGGCAAAAGAGCCATCATCATCCAGCGCAAGCTCAGCCAGGCTTGAATGATGTTCGGCGCGTTCGAGATGTTGGCAATCGTATCACTGCTGAAAACAATGGTAACGAGCGTCAGGATGATGATAAAGCTTCTGGCGACGCCGTCCCGAAAATTGAAACTCAGCGAATACATCACGATCGCGATCGCGGTAATCGCAACCCCGGCGTTCAGGATCTGGGCGATTATTTTGAGAACGCCGGTGAGTGTAAGCGCAGGTACATTCATAAACAAAGAAATATCCATCAGTTGATAGGTTTGTCAAAAAATAGAGCGGGGTCATGGTTGGGGAAATACTGGTCCAGATACCCACACATCTGATAGCCAAGCTTCTTAACCATCTGCACAGCTGGGTCGTTGCGCATCTGGATTTCCATGAGGACGCGCCGCGCCTTCTGTTCGTGCGCCCAGGCCTCGCAAGCCAAAAGCAAACCGCTGCCTACGCCTTTCCGGCGCATAAGCGGCGCAACAACCAGATCGGTAACCCGGGCGGTGTCCCTGATGCGTTGGTTTTCAAGCGCCACATAAGCGACCAGCTCACCCATCACCAACCCGACAAAAATCGCGGCGGCGTCTGCCCAGGAATGGATTAAGGTTGTTTCATCTTTGGGGTATTTGATATTTACCGGGCGGGGCAGGTAAACGCGCTCAAAATTGCTCGCGAAACTGGTTTTATCACTCCTTAAATCCAATTTATAGGCAAATTCGCTCCGGGAATTGTGGTTAATCCCAACCATGTGTTCCAAATCCGCCTGCCGTGCTGCCCGTATTTCCAATTCAGCCATGATATATGATCCTCTACTTCGCCGGCGCGATCACTTTTACCATGATGACGCAAGCTGCTGTCTGCTCTCCCTGGTTATCCAGGGCAGTCAACCTGAGCAAATAATCCCCCGGGACAAGATTCGTTGTGTACCAGAAACCCAGGCTGGATTCTATTCGCACGCCGCTGCCCGCGGCAATTGTTTGCCAGTTTGGCTCCTGCCCCAAGGTTGAATATTCGTATTTGTAAGATCCGTAATTCGGAGTGTTTACGGATCCAATCAACTCCACCACGCCGCTGATCTCATCGCCGTGCTTTGGCTCTGAGATTTCCAATGTTCCTGCCTGGCAGTTGCTTTCGATGCCCTCGATTTGCGCCTGAGGATAGCGCGTTGGCGTCGGCGTAGCGTCCGTCGGAACAGGTCCGGCTGGCAGGGTGGTCGTTGGCGTGCCTAACACGCTAATCGTCGGGGTCGCGTAAAGGGGTTGTTGGGCAAGTTCTCCCGCCAGGAATGTTGCCACGATAAACTCACCTACCGCCAGCAACGCGACCAGCATCATCACCGTCGCGGCCGAGGCGACTTTTGTTTGAGCCGCCTCGCGCTCCAAGCCAAAAACCGAAGTTCTCCGTTCATTCAAAGCAAGCATCAGCCGGCGCAAATAAACTATCGCGACCACGCCGAGAATCAAGTAGATCGGGACTTCGAAGTCCGCGAGGAATTTTATGATGGCATCCATGGTTACTACTGACAGCCAGGCAAGCGGGCTGGTGTTAAGGGCGCCCGCAAGGCTATAAGCTCGCGAGCACGCCCTTAATGATGGTTGTAAGTTTGGGCACAATGACCTTTCCGGCTTCCAGAACCTCTTCGTGGGAGGCGATGTTAGTTCCGTTCAAGTCAATTTTGTTCGAGATCCCAGAAATTCCTAACACGCGCTGCCCGCCGTGGCGCGCCACGATTGCCTCCGGCACTGTGGACATTCCTACCGCGTCGGCGCCAGCCAACCGTAAGAAACGGCAATCCGCTGGCGTTTCAAATGAGGGACCAGAAAGTCCGGCATAAATGCCGCGCCGCACATTCAGGTTGGCTTCATCGCTCACCTTTTGGGCGAGCGCGATTAATTCCTGATCGTAAACCTGGCTCATATCCGGAAAACGGGGACCGAATTCATCCAAATTGGGTCCGCGTAAAGGGTTCGGGCCGGTCATTGGAAGGAGAGAAAGGTGGTCGGTAATCAGCATCAGGTCTCCGGCAGAATAATCCGGATTAATCCCGCCGGCCGCGTTCGTAAGCACAACCGTCCGAATTCCCAGCCGCTGCATCACGCGCACCGGAAGTCCAATCCGCGACATGCTGTAACCCTCATAATAATGCGCCCGCCCCTGCAGCACCAGGATGGCCTTGCCCATCAGTCTGCCGATCACCAGGCGCCCGCTGTGCCCTTGCACGGTTGAGACCGGCCAATGCGGGATTTCGCTGGTGGGGATAATTGCCGGACTTTCCACTTCGTCCGCCAATGGACCCAGCCCGGAGCCCAGAATCAGCGCGATTTTAGGTTGAATCGAAATCCGACCGCGAACGACCGCTGCCGCTGTGTCAATTTCTTGCATTGTAATGATATCCGACATGCATCACCTCATAAGTTTTCTTGGTGCGATTATATCATTGTGAGGGTGATGCGGGGAAATGCAGGGGCGGGCGGCTTTGCTGCTGGCAGCAAACCAGCTTCGTCAGAAGAGCAAAAATTACCTGCGGGCTGCTCTGCCTTAGCGGCGCCTCGTCAGCCGGGCAAGGTCGCATTCGCTGGCAAAGGGCGCCTTTCATAGACAAAAAGGCTGACCTGTAGGTCAGCCTTTTAGGTAATTGGCTAATTTAGGCTTACAGAACCTTCACATCCTGCGCCTGAGGGCCTTTGGCGCCCTGGGCGACAGTGAATTCAACTTCCTGATTTTCCTGCAAGGTCTTGAAGCCATCGGAAATGATAGCGCTGTAGTGCACAAAGACATCCTTGCCACCTGAATTGCGGGCGATGAAACCAAAACCCTTTTCACTATTGAACCATTTCACGGTTCCAACTTCACGTTCTGACATTATGTACTGATCCTCTCTATAAATAAAAAAAGTTTTATTTGATCAATGGGGGTTTACTGCCGGGTGACAAGCACTTTGAAGAGCAAACTTCCATATACAACCTTCGTATATTACTACAAGATATTTTATTTGTCAAAACCTATTTTTTGCGCTTGTCAAGGGCAATCTTCAGCGGATGATCGGGGTGCGGGCAGAGCGAAACGGAACTTCGCCCGTATTCTTGTTATCAACTGCGAATAATTGACTTCCATATTTTATTCAATGCGCCATCTTAAGCTGATTGGCGCTCTGTCTTTTTCACGCTTTGAATCGGCATTTTCTTATCTGCGGTATTTGCACAACTTCACCCACCGGTCACAACAGCAGTTTTTTAACCGGGCTTAGCGTTTTTCCCGAAACACAGCTTAAGCAACCCCACTCCCTGCTCTGCGTTTCTTCGAAACACAGATGGTACAATAAGCTCCTATGCCAGGAAAAATTTGTATTCTCTTATCGGAGTGGGCCTAAATTGAGCCTTCGCTATTGCTCATTGGCGAG